>JBCDJM010000111.1:0-22257 GCA_038747755.1 Cyanobacteria bacterium P01_H01_bin.35 | reverse complement strand
GGACGTTGCTCTAGTAGGGACGTTGCTCTAGTAGGGACGTTGCTCTAGTAGGGACGTTGCTCTAGTAGGGACGTTGCTCTAGTAGGGACGTTGCTCTAGTAGGGACGTTGCTCTAGTAGGGACGTTGCATGCAACGTCCCTACCCACTCCCCTACTCTATTTAGATTTCCTCAATTGATTGATATTCAATGAAATTTAAGTCAGTCGTATCAATAATTTGAGCATTTTCGAGAATAGCTATAGTTTCACCATTGAGAACAATATTTGTGATATTTTCCCCAATATTGGGAACAAACTCTATTTCTTCAAAACTAAAGCCAACCAAGGCTAAAGTATCCTCATTGTCAAAGTCAGTTATTGTGTTAACTCACATCTTGCACCAACAAAAGTTGATATGAAGATCGATAACTGAAATACTTATCTAATAGTGGGTTGGAGTTAGTTATCTCTTCTCAATAGAGAACTATAATTAAGAAATAATAAAAACCAGAGCGTAAATTAATGTTACTCTACCCGATGACCTGCTTTTTCTTCATCGGGATATAAATCTAACCAACTTTCATAAAGTGCTTCAATAGCTGAAGTTAATTGCTCAATTTTACCTCTTCTAATCACAGCATTCACTCCATCTATATGTGCTTGACTTCCTGCTTTTCCTAAATGTTTAAAACGCGAAAATTCCCCTTTTTTATTACTTTTTGGGAAAACAGATCTAGACCCTTTGAGTTGATAATACCAATAATGATATTTTTGCCCTTTGGCTTGATACCGTGCTACATAACAATCAACAGGAGCAACCCATCCTGAAGCTTCAATTTCTGATTTTTCACGTTTTAAAGCAGCTATAGTTTCTCTAATACGGTCTGCTCGCTCTGCTATTTCTAGATTACTGTTGATTTTAGCCATTTTTTGAGCTTTTTGATTATGGAATATGTTATTATAGTTCTCTATTTAAAACAGAGAACTATGTTACCTCACCCCATTTTATCCCAAGTTGACGAATTACTCTGCTCTTTAAAAGAATTAATGCCCACAATTTATCAAAAAGAAACTCTAGAATCTGTTTTAGGCTTGTTTCTACATAGTCAAGGAAATGCTGTTCCTCATCATTGTCAAACCAAATCAGAAAGTGCTATTAGTCGCTTCTTAAATCATTATAATTGGTCAACTCGTTCTCTGATACGCACCGTTCGTTCTTTCATTCTCAACTTAGTTTTATCTGAAAGAAGAAAAGGACGAAAACCCATTTTACAAGTTATTCTAGATTTAACAACTCTTGAAAAAGTAGGGAAGTTTGTTCATCTAAAAGAATTGGTTAGAGTCTATAATCATAAAAAAGGTTTACACATCGTTGTTCTTTACGCGCGTTATAGGTAATTGGCGATTTCCTTGGAGTTTTCGTGTATATAGAGGCAAAGGAACCTCATCACCTTCTCAACTGGCTTTAAAATTACTGAATACATTGCCTTCTATTTTGACAAAATCTTTCCCAATTTATGTTTTAGGAGATACAGCCTTTGGGACAATTAAATGAGAGTGAAAAACTCCGTGACAGTTCTTTTAATCATCATGGAATTCTTGGCATCCCTAATACCAGAAAATTAACTGATGGACGTAAAGTGTCTGAACTAAAAACTCGCGGACAACAAGTTTATCTAAACGGCTTAAATTTTCCTGTCTTCTTATCATGGGTTTGGCTAAAACGTTCCGGGAAAAAGAGTTAAGCGATTTGTTATTTCAACTAAACCTATGAAGGGAAAAACTATCGTCCGTTGGGGAAAACGTCGATGGCAGATTGAAGGTTTCTTTAAAACGGCCAAACATCAATTTAGCCTTCATCGTTTTGGGCAAAAAACTTTATTAGGGGTTTATCGTTGGTTAATTCTTTCTTTCGTCTCTTATTTATTAGCTTATTGGATTTATTTACATAATGGTTCGCCATGATGATTTAGACTGGTATGATTCAGCCGAAAAAGCCTTGGTTTTGCTCTTACCTCAGATTTTACTCCTTTCCCTTATCAAAAAATTAAAGTTACTAAATCCTTGGTTTTATGAACACGGTTTGGAACTTTGTCTTGTCAGGTGCAAGATCTGAGTTAACTCCTGCAAAAGCGGTTAATACAAAGACATCGCTACCTTGACCGCCAGTGAGAGTATTATTACCCAGGCCACCATAGAGTAGGTCGTCTTCCTCACCGCCATCTAGTAAGTCATCGCCTTCCCCACCTATTAGAGTATCTTGTCCTTTGTCACCATTGATGGTGTCGTTGCCTATTCCTCCATGGAGAATATCGTCACCCTTACCACCGTTGATGTTATCGTTACCTATACTTCCTGATAGTATGTCATTACCTTGGTTGCCATTGAGGTAGTCATCTCCTTCACCACCATTGAGTTGGTCATTTCCATTACCACCATTGATGTTATCGTTGCCTTTACCTCCTATCAAAATGTCATCATCGTTGTCTCCCAATATAATGTCATTACCTTTACCTCCATAGACAGTATCTTTGTCTTTGCCTCCGTAGACAGTATCTTCGCCTTGAGTCGCATTGATTAAATCATCTTGACTTCCACCATAGATTTGATCGTTATCATTATCATTAGTGGAAGTGTTAATTTGACTGGCTTGACGTTGCTCTGAAATGTTTGTGCCATCACCAATAACAATATCGCTACCACCCAAAGCTATGAGGATATTAGAGCTACTATTACCATAGATGATATCAGCATTTTCAGTGCCGATGTAGTTGTTGGAGTCTGAAGGTTCCGTAAAGGTGTTTTATTCCGGAATCTCAGTGATAGCAGCGTTGAAATTTACTATTGGTGGTGTAGTTTCAGCAGGTAGAACAAGAGTCAAAGTTGGCTCTGGCGTAGGAGTAGCTTCTGGCTCTGGGGCAGGTTCTGGTGCAGGAGTTGCTTCTGGCTCTGGGGCAGGTTCTGGTTCTGGTGCAGGAGTTGTTTCCGGTTCTGGTTCCGGTGCAGGAGTTGCTTCTGGCTCTGGGGCAGGTTCTGGTTCCGGTTCTGGTTCTGGTGCAGGAGTTGTTTCCGGTTCTGGTTCCGGTGCAGGAGTTGCTTCTGGCTCTGGTTCCGGTTCTGGTACAGGAGTTGTTTCCGGTTCTGGTTCCGGTGCAGGAGTTGCTTCTGGCTCTGGTTCCGGTTCTGGTACAGGAGTTGTTTCCGGTGCAGGAGTTGCTTCTGGCTCTGGTTCCGGTTCTGGTACAGGAGTTGTTTCCGGTGCAGGAGTTGCTTCTGGCTCTGGTTCCGGTTCTGGTACATACGTTTGCGTTAGCGCAGCTCCTCTGTAAGAGGCAGCATTCCGGAACGGAAAACGCATTAATGCTCAAGCAACGTCCGTACAACGAGTTTTCACATATTGTCAGATCAACCCGCCCCCAATGATATAAACCACCATCTACCGGGGCGGGTTTATAGAAATCTTAGAGTAAGCATGAAAATTTCTGCTAAAACCCGCCCCTACTATTGCACCATTTAAGGTGAAACAATCCCCTACTGTGGTCTACTGAAATGAAAACCGCTTTAATATAACCTGTTTATTTTGTCAAGTTTTATTTTAAGTCCTAAACCTCTAGGCTCAAATCACGGGTAGCGACTCGCCTCAACTCATCCTCTTGTTGCAAACCAATACAACCGGGATATTGCACTCCGGGCAAAACTGACACATCGTACAACTCAACAATAATTCCTTCTATCCGCAACCAATGAACAATATCCCCAGTCTGCAAATCAATAATTTGTAACCCACAAAAAGCTTCAGCTCCCTTTTCTGTCAACCTTTCTTGGAGAGCTAAACCAGAAAAAGTCTGTTCTCTAAGTTTAGACAAACCCACCACAGCGTAATTTTGCCAAAAAGTCAATCCCCGCAAATATCCCCCACAAAAAGCAACTGGTTGAAATTCTCCCGTTTTCAAATCTAAATAGCCAAATTCTCCCATCCCCGAATTTAACAACCAGAGTTTATCCTGGTAAAAACGCGGAGAGTGAGGCATCGAAAGTCCTGTTGCCACAACCTCTTTACTAGGAACATGAATAACACAACCTCCATCCCGCCGTTTGTCTCTCCATCCATCCACCACATCAGATCGCCTACAAGCAGTAACATAACCAGGTTTGCCATCAACTATAGCTAACCCATTCAAATGAGATCGGTCTTCAGGAGCAATTTTTGAGATAAAAGGAGGTTTCCACAGAGGAGCAAAACTAGATTCTAGCTTATTATTAATTATTTGGCAAACTAATCACAAACTCTGTTCCTTTTCCTAATTCGGAAGTACAAGTAATTTTACCTCCATGTTTTTCTTCTATTATTTTTCGAGAAATTGATAAACCTAAACCTGTTCCTTTTCCTACTGCTTTTGTCGTAAATAAATGCTCAAATATTTGTATCCGCTCAGTAAATTGGGGTAAGAAGAAGAAAAAGTACAGCTAGTGTTGTAGAATATGATTTATGAGGCAAAAACTATCATCAGAGAAATTAGTGGCCATATTACTGCAATCAATTGATCCAGGTTTGATTGCAGATTAAGGAGTACGTCAAACAGGTTCCCCTCAATAATTGGGGGTAGGGCAGGATTCCGCTGACCATGAGCAACCGAAGGAATCAACAAAAGCTTCAGAACGAATAATAGTTGCCAGAGGGAGAATTATTCCTGCCTGGGAAATGCGATCGCTGATATACTCAAAAAAGCTGATACCCAACTTACGAGTAGTATCAACAAGGGACATAAAAATATCCCAAGATGCGGTACCAAGAAATGTCTGGGTAGCATAACTAATCTTACGTCGCAGCACCATTGTCCTAGCTGCTAACTCGGCAGGATTGTTGTGCAAAGGCAATTCTGGATGCTTCAAAACCAGAAGCAACTCCTCTTGTTTTGCGATGGTTAATCTTTTTCGTTCATCCAACTGTTCGTAACCAGTTTTTTCTCTAAAAAGCGTCCGAAATTCTGACCTGAGTTGGTCAGCTTGCTCTTGACTGGGGGAATCTCTATAAGCTAATAATTTTCGGTACAATTTCCAAAATCTGTCGAGAAAGTTATCTAAAATCTTTTGGTGGCAGGCGATAAATGGACTTAACTTTTTATAATGCCTTCCTTCGTGGACCCAACATAAACCTAATTCATCAGTCAATAACTTGAACTGTGGAGCATCATCACTTATGAGGGTTTTGATTACTGGAATTGTTGATTGCTGATGGTAAAAAGCAATTGCTGCTGCTTCCTGATGACGAGTACGGGAAATTGAATTTAAATTAACCAGATGCTCATCAAGTAACCTATTCAACTCAATTTCTGTGAAGGCTGTTTCCTGAGGTAATAATTTCAGTCGATGCTCCCATTTGTTAGGCAGATTTAATACCTCAAGTAAATCGTATGTTATCGAGTTGAGGACAAACTCCAGTTCCGTTGTGTTTTGTAAAACTTTTAATACGCTTAAGCGGTCTTTGTTGGGTGTCGTTATATAGACTGTATATAAAGGGTTACAGATGATATTTGTTGTCTGGTTGACTCCACCAACACGGGCTCCTGTTTGGTCGAAGTGCTGCCAAGGACTACTGGCTAAACCTTCACTATATACTTCGTTATACTCTACTTCAAAACCTGATTGGTTTTTGATTAATAAATTTGATAGGTATCCTGCTGACAAAGAGAAACCAATATCTGATAAAAATTCTAGGAGTTTTCCTTGGGTCATGTTTCCTCCATAGTACAGGCTCATGGCCAATGCTTTGATTCCTGGACCAAATTCTCCTTCATAACCTTTTGGTAAGGGTGCTGTTGCGGTTTTACCTAATGACGGAGAATAATATTTTTCCTTGCGAAACAATACGTTATCTGTTGTTAGTAAAATGTCTTGAACAATTACCTCTTCATAACCTTTAAATTCTGCATCTGCTGGTAGCTTCTGCCGATCATAGAATACTATTTCTTCTCGGTCTACTTTTATTGTTTCGTTTTTACTGGTTTTACTATGTTCTTTTGGAGTTTTTCGTTCTTTCTCTGACGAGTGGTTTTTCTGAAATTTTCTCTTTTTACTAGCTTTAATGTCTGGTTTGCCAATTTCACCTTTGAGACGGTTATTTTCATCCCGTAGCTTTTGGTTTTCTTCTTCTAATTGTTTGACTTTTGAGTTGAGTTGCTCTACCAGATTCAGTAATATTTCTACTGTTTGACGTACTCCTTCATCTGCAATCAAACCCGGGTCAATTGATTGCAATAATGTGGCCACTAATTTCTCTGATGATAGTTTTTGCCTCATAAGTCATATTCTACAACACTAGCTGTACTTTTTCTTCTTCTTACCCCAATTTACTGAGCGGATACAATATTTCCTCCCATTAGTTGTACAATTTGTTCAGAGATAGTCAATCCTAGCCCAGTACCTTCAGATTGTTTCTGGCGATCGCCTACTTGTTCAAAGGCTTCAAATAGTTGCTGCAGATCCTCTTGAGCAATGCCAACTCCCGTATCAATCACCTGAAATAGCAAAGATACCTTGGTTTGGGATATGTCCAGTACATCTACCGCTAACGTCACCGAACCGCGATCTGTAAATTTAATCGCATTGCCCAGTAAATTAATTAACACTTGCCGAAGTCGTTTATCATCAGTAACTACTCCATCAGGTAAACGGGAACTAACTTGATGAATAAAATTAACCCCTTTATGTTCCGCCCGGACTTTACACATTTCCACTACACTTTGCAGGAGAGAAGGAAAATGCACTGCTGTTGGCACTAACTCAAGTTTTCGAGCTTCAATTTTAGAAAGATCTAAAATGTCGTTAATCAGATCAAGTAAGTGGGAACCGCATTGGTAAATGATGTTAACTCCATCGCGCTGCTTCTGGGAGGCAAGTTGGGCGTTTGCCAAAATTTGGGCATAACCAAGGATACCGTTGAGAGGAGTTCGCAATTCGTGGCTCATGTTAGCAATGAAAGTGCTTTTTGCTTGGTTGGCAGAATCTGCGATTAATTTTGCTTCTTGTAGTTCCGAAGTGCGTTCTACTACTCGTTGTTCCAATTCATTATTGGTTTCGAGCAGTTTGAGAGCAGCTTGGCGATTCTCATTGATGATCGCGCAAAGAATATAACCAGTCAACCCAACAACCAGAATAAATGATTGCAGCAACACCAAAGACTGGGATAGATCCTCGCGAAGAAAAGGACCGAAGCCCTCTTGTGTAGCTACAATTGCGATGCCATCAATCAAAAATACCAGCAACGTTGATTCTTGTTGCCGAAATCGAAATGCACACCACATCAAGAGGGGAAGTGTCATGTATTCTAAAGGATATTTCTGCCAAAAGGAAATATAGCTAATACCAATGGTTGCCCCAAGCAGTAGGGAAAATTCTCCAACCTGCCAACCCCGCCATCGCTGCCGATTTTCCCAATCCACCCAACTAAGTAAGACGGGGGTAACAATGGTCATGCCGCTGAGGATAGCAACGTACCAAAGTCGCCATGTTACAATGAAATCACTCCAAGAAGCAATTCCATGCAGGCAGAGGCATCCGGTGGCCATGGCAGAAGTGATTGCAGTTATTCCTAATACAATTGCCAAGAATTTAAAGAAATCTTGAGAGCAGTTGAGAAATAGATAGTGTCCGATCCAACGTTGAATTAAAAATCCGACGATCAGAATTTCGGTACCATCCACCAAAGTTATCGACGCGATCGCGGAGGGAGTTTCGTAAAACTGGGAATTGCCCACAAGCTCGGCTAAAAATAGTGCTGGCCAAATCCGCCATCGGAAAATTAGGAGAGATGCTAGGTAGAAACCCGATGTTGGCCAAATGGCACTTGCGCCATTGGTATCGGATAAGTATACTGACATCTTTGCTAATCCATATTGGACGATCGGCATGACTAGGCAAGCCAGTAAAGTTACGCGATCGAAGGAAAATCGAATTTTTTTGGATATAAATGGGACTTTCATAAAAAAAGTGTTGCTAAAAGCAAGAACTAAAGTTTAAATATAGGGAATTTATACCATTTTGATAAATGTTTGCTACAAAGAGTTAGGTTTTTTTAGGAGTCAGGAGTCAGATCAAATCCGGTAGTATCGGTAGAATTCCATACCGTAGGGGTTTGGTTTCCAAACCCTCGACAAACTAGGAGTTTTCAGTATTTTCTGATAGTAGAATTATATCACTTCTGTTGCCCAGCGGATTTGATATGATATCCCGATAGTATCGGTATAAAAGAGCTTCATTACCGGGGAAAGTCTCAAATGATTTACAAGACTAACATTGACCTCCCACAAACGGGGTCAGAATGAATAACTTCGATACCATTTTTTAGTTGATCAATTATCTTATTTGTCAAAAGGACATATCCTTTCATTAATGGATATTTGACATTTTGCGTAAGTCCTGATCGTATTGATTCCTAGCCGTTGTCAGCTCCTGCAATTTGATATAGTTCAGAATAGCCACCACTCTTAACCGTAATCTTTGCCCCTGTTAGTCCTTCAAATTTATCATATCAAATCCGTTTGATTGGACATGAAAAAAATCTCCTATCTTCATAACTACTAAATCTTTATGATTCTCTCTCCTCGTGACTCCTGTACGGGGGTTTTCCTGCGGAATGCCACGCAAACATGTCGCGGAGCGTTAACGTTTGCGCAGCATTCCGGAACGGAAAGTTATGCGTTAGCTAAAGGGCTACTCGCCCCTACTACTCCTGAATCATGCTGAGTTGAGCAATCTATAACTGTTGAACCGGATTTGATATCAGTTCGTTTTTCCACAGTCGTAGCAACAGGTTTACTGAGAGATATTACATCGATCTCAATTCCATCAAATTTATTCAATTGGGATAGAGAAGTTTTTGGTGATGTGGGAAATGCCTCTTCTTCCGTTGGTGATTTTGTTTTGCAGCTAACAGCAAATACACTTAAAAAAAGTGTCACCAAAAGCAGGGAGCGAAGTTGAAAAATAGGCAATTTATATCATGTCCGCTTGAATACTTACACTTTGGAGGGGGTAAGGCAGAGGGCAGAAGGCAGAAGGCAGAAGGATTTTTACAATTGTGACTTAATCCTATACACAAATGATGCTACCGGACATGATATTACTACAGATTACAGAAAGCCATAAAAAAATATTTTTATTCATTGTTATATCTTGATTATTAACATTTATTAGTTAGTAAAATACTTCGATATTATTATTAATTATTGGGCAAACTAATCATAAACTCAGTTCCTGTTCCTAATTCTGAAGTACAAGTAATTTTACCTCCATGTTTTTCTACTACAATTTGCCGAGAAATTGATAAACCTAATCCTGTTCCTTTACCTACTCCTTTTGTGGTAAATAAATGCTCAAATATGTTTTGTTTTACTTCCTCGCCCATACCCATACCATTATCTCCAATTCTAATAATTGCCTGCTGTTGTTCTTTGTCAATTTCTGTAGTAATAGTAATCTGATTTGGTGCTGCTTTAATTTCTGCCAAACTTTTACCCACATTACTTTCATCAATAGCATCAATAGCATTAGCAATTAAATTCATAAATACTTGATTTAATTGTCCTGGATAACAGTTAATTTCTGGTAAATTTCCATAGTTTTTTACTACTTCTATTTCCGGGCGATTTTCGTTAGCTTTGAGTCGGTGTTTGAGAATTAATATAGTGCTGTCTATGCCATCTTGGAGATTAAAATATATCTTCCCTGCCGTATCCCCCCGCGAGAAAGTACGCATTGATTTGCTAATTTCACTAATGCGATATATACCTGATTTCATAGAATCAATAATATTAGGCAAGTCTTCTAGTAGATAATCTAACTCTATCGCCTCTATTTCCTCTGCGATTTTTTCCCCGGCTTCAGGGAAAGTTTGGCGATAGAGATTTAACAGGTTAATTATGTCTTGGATATAATCAGAGGCGTAGTCTAAGTTGCCGGAAATAAAACCTACTGGATTGTTAATTTCGTGAGCAACTCCGGCCGTTAATTGCCCTACTGTTGCCATTTTTTCGCTTTGAACAAGTTGTAGTTGTGTTTGCTCTAATTCTTGGGCATAATTCTGAGATTCTTGATAGAGAAGAGCGTTTTCCAGGGAAATTGCTGCTTGAGAACAAAGTAAATTTAGCACTTCCACTCGTTCCCTAGTAAATGCTGCAGTAATTTGATTATTTTCTAGGTAGAGAATACCGATAAGTTTACCGCGATCTATTAAGGGTAGACATAAGATAGACTGGGGTTGGTATTTTTGGATATAAGCATCCCCTGCATAAGTATTGCTGTTACTAGCATTATCCAGAACTAAAGGCTTTTGGCTGCGCTTGACTTGGTTGATAATATTTAAAGGTACTGCATGAGTTGTATCCACAGTCACAGGGGCAAAGGTGGGAGTTTCTTGGCCAGTAACGATAGCTCTGAGCATTAATACTTGGTCAGTATATAGCATTAAGGCTACAGTTTCGGCTCCAGCATTTTCTCTGACTACTTCCATTAAATTAGCGATCGCTCCATCTAAGGATATATCTTCTGAGAGGGTGCGCGATGCTTTCATAATTGTAGCTAAGTCTAATATTTCTCCTATACCTGTATGAGTTTGGGAAAGTGTTCCTTGAGTTAAATTGGTGAAAGTCGCACTGGAAGTTAAAGTAAGTTTTGGTCGTTTGACAATGGGTGCTAGGAGGTGAGGATAGCGCTTTTCTAAGTCTTCAGTTTTGGCTTTTGCTCCCCAGCGGGCATAGC
The DNA here is from genome assembly GCA_038747755.1 of Cyanobacteria bacterium P01_H01_bin.35. Taxonomy (GTDB): domain Bacteria; phylum Cyanobacteriota; class Cyanobacteriia; order Cyanobacteriales; family Microcoleaceae; genus Trichodesmium. Next base: position 11,520 of record JBCDJM010000111.1, on the reverse strand, counting down.
AGTAGTAGGCTTCTTGCATATAGATACAGGCAATTTTTTCTTTGCCACAGTTAAGGTAGAATTTAGCTGCCAGTTCGTTAGCGAGGGCTTCTTCTTGGATATATTCGTTTTCTTGAGCTAATGAAATAGCTTTGTCATATAATTCACTCGCCTGCCATTTTTCCCCTAACACTCGTGCTTTTTCTGCTGCTATTAAATCGTATTTATGCTGGCAATTCATTGGTGCATGATGCGCCCAATATTTCAACTTTTTTTGATTTTCTGCTAATTGCAGCCATATTTGCTCTTGTACTTCCTGGGTAGATTCTGAATACAAAGCTAGTTTGATTAGGGAATTATAGAGAAAGTATCCTGGTAGTACTGGGAGTCCCATTAAAACGGATAAATACTTTTCAGATTCCGCGCAAATAACTCCTGCTTCAGGGTAATTGCCAAATAAGTAAGCTAAAATCAGCTTATTAAAATACAAATATGCCAAACCTAAATAGTTGTTACTTTGAAGATAAATTGGCAGAAATTTGTGTTCGTTATATTTATCTCCGTCTAAATTCCAAGGTGCTTCAGGTTCCTGTTGTAAATTGATAGCGGCTTGCCAAAATATATGCAAAAGGTTTAAAGAAGATTCTTGCTTAATTTCTTGTAGCTTTAAACTATAAGTTTCCATGTCTTGACTGAGTTCTTTCAGTTCTTTACCAGGGAGATAAGAATAGTAGCAGTAGCAGGCAGCGCCATAACCTGCAAATTCAAAATCTCCTGTTTCCAGTCCTTTGAGATAAGCTTCTCTAAAACCAGGTAGGGTTTTGTGTAGACTTTCTTTCCAATGGAAGACACCAACGTTCATCACAAAAAGTGTTTTTGCTTCCATACTCCTAACATTCATTTGAGATAAAACTGAAAGAGCAAGCTCTCCAAATTGATAGCCAATTTCAATGTCTTCTAAAACGCCACATTTGATTATACCGTAATTAGCATAAGCAAAAGCGGATACGGTCGCGTTCCCATTTTTCAGAGAGAGAATAATTTGTTTAATTATTGTCAGCGAACAGAGATTTGGGTTCGTGAAAAAAGTCAGAGCAAATAGACTCGATAAAATTTGTACTGTTGCTAGGATATTAGGGTTAGTCATTGGTGGCAGATTGACTAAATCTAGAATTTCGCGATCGCTAGTGAGGAAATCAATTTCAGATATACCTTGTTGCAAATCTTCTTCGGTAGGATTTTTTGGCAAGTTTACTCCCAAAGATTTGAGAGTATTCAAACCAATTTCCACACCTTCTAATAATCGGTCTTGGGAAACACAAGCTTGTATTTTGATTTGATAAATTTTTATTTTTTCTAGAAATGTCTTAGCCTTGTCAAAGAAAATTTCTGAGAGTTTTTCCATAGTCTCAAAATCCCCATTGAGGTAGGCTAATTCAACTGATCCTTCGTAAACTTCCAGAGTCAGTTGATAGTCATTTTGCCAACTTTGTGGGTCGAGCAAATTAATCCCAATTTTGGCATAATTCCCAGCAGCTTGATAAGCCGCAGAATTTTTAGCTTTACGACTGGCAATGAGGTTGTAGCGAGCGATTTCATTTTTCTCTTGTTGCTGGCTTACCAATTCTATTCCACCATTGAATTGAGAAACAATATTGAAGATATTGGCTTCTACTTCTGTAGGCTTTGTATTGCTGGCTAACAGGCGACCAATTTTTAGATGAGTATAATGTTGACGCTCTTGAGGGATCAGGGAGTAAGCAGCTTGTTGGACGCGATCATGTAAAAACTTATAAACTACTGAAATATCCTCAAATAAAGCTTTTTCTTGCTCTTTACTTCCTTGAAAAAATTTGTAAATATCCCCCAAGGGTAACACAAATCCTTCTTGCAATGCACTCCACAAACTATTTGCCACTTCTAGCTCAGACTCTTCGCTCACCACTGCCAAGGTTGACAAATCAAACTGATTTCCAATACAAGCAGCTAACTTCAATATTTCCTGAGCTACTTCTGGTAACTTGTGCAACCGACTCGCCATGAACTCTACTACATCATCTGTCAGTGCCAAAGACCGCACCTCTGTCATATCACATTCCCAGTGACCTACATCAAAATTAAAACTAATCCATCCATCTTCGTGTAACCCTTTCAGAAACTGAGTAGCAAAAAACGGGTTTCCTTGAGTCTTTCTATAGACTAATTCAGTTAAAGGCAAAGCAATTTCTAAATTACAACTGAGAGTATCTGCTACTAAATTATTTAGATCGGCCTGGCTTAAAGGTGCGAGAGTTATAGTGTTTAAAGTTGCGCCTGACTTAACAATTTCATCCAGGATCAGCATCAATGGATGAGCAGCAAACACTTCATTATCCCGATAAGCACCTAATAATAATAGATAACCCGCCTCGGAATTACTCATCAGTAGTTGTATCAATTTCAGGGATGCCAAATCTGCCCACTGCAAGTCATCAATAAATATAACTAGAGGATGATTTTCTGTGGCAAATACCTGAATAAATTTTTGAAACAACAAATTAAAGCGATTTTGTGCAGCACTACCAGAAAGTTCGGGAACGGGCGGTTGATCCCCAATAATCTTCTCTAACTCAGGAATCACCTCTATGATTACTTGCCCATTTTCTCCCACTGCCTCCAAGATTTGACTTTTCCATTTCTCCAGTTTGGCATCAGTTTCACTCAAGATTTGCTCCATTAAATCTCGGAATGCTTGCACTAAAGCAAAAAACGGGATGTTCCGTTGAAACTGGTCAAATTTTCCTTTGATAAAATAACCCCTTCGTCTGACAATAGGTTTGTGAACTTCATTTACAACCACCGTTTTTCCAATCCCAGAAAAACCTGCCACCAACATTATTTCTGTTTTACCATAAGCAACCCGCTCGAAGGCATCCACTAAAGTTTCTACTTCTGCTTCCCTGCCATACAACTTTTCGGGAATCACAAAGCGATCGCTTATATCTCGCTCTCCCAACTCAAAATTCTCTATTTCTCTCTTGGACTCCCATTTCTGCCGACATTTTTCCAAATCATATTTTAAACCCAAAGCACTTTGATATCTATCTTCAGCATTTTTCGCCATCAACTTCATTACAATATCAATTAGCATTTTAGGTATTTGTGTTTCCTCTTCCCTACTTTCTACTGCCCCCTCCATACTCCCTAATACTGGCATTTTTGCTAAATGACAATGCACTAATTCCATTGGATCTTTTGTTTCAAATGGTAAGACTCCATTTAACATCTCAAACAAAGTTACACCTAATGAATAAAAGTCGCTGCGATAGTCTATTCCTCGGTTCATTCTACCAGTTTGCTCTGGGGAAATATAAGCTAAAGTTCCTTCTAAAATTTTGTAATTTTGAATGATTTGGGTTTCTTTTGGCAGTAAGCTAGAGATACTAAAGTCAATAATTTTTACTTGTTTAGTTTGAGGATTAATTAGTATATTTGCTGGTTTAATATCTTTATGAATAATGCGGTTTTGGTGTAATTGATAGACAATTTCTGCTATTTGAATAGCTATGTCTAGAAATTGGGATATGTCTTTTTTATTGTGAGGCAAATTTTGATGATATTGAGCTAAAGAAATACCGCCAAAATCTTCCATAATTAGGGCATAGCCATTCTGATAACGCTCTAGAGCTAATGGCTTGACAATACCTTCTATCTGGAGATTGCTAGCAATGGTATATTGGTTGCGAAATTGAACTAATTCATTAAAAGAAGGATAGTTATTTCGGAGCAATTTAATTACTACTGGTTGAGAGTCTGCTTTAGCCACTGCGCGATAGACGACTGTACCCTCGCTCTCATGTATTAAGTCACCTATTTCGTAATTGCTTAAGGATATTGTAGTTAAGTTCATAGCTATTGAGTTTGATTTAAACATTTTATCAATTATCTGTACCTCAAGCAATAGGCAGGCCGCCCAACATGGAGATTAACCATTAAACCTCTCTAGTTTATCTAGTTTGGTAGTTGATGAACATCAATTACACGCATAAGGTAGACAAATCACAAACTCAGTTCCTGTTCCTAATTCCGAAGTACAAGTAATTTTACCTCCATGTTTTTCTTCTACTATTTGCCGAGAAATTGATAAACCTAATCCCGTTCCTTTTCCCACAACTTTTGTGGTAAATAAATGCTGAAATATGTTCCTTTTCACCTCCTCACTCATACCCATGCCATTATCTCCAATGCGAATAATTGCTTGTTGTTTTTCTGAGTTAATTTCTGTAGTAATTGTAATCTGATTTGGCGCTGTTTTTATTTCCTGAAAAGTTTTCTCTGAATTACTTTCTTCTAAAGCATCAATCCCATTCGCAATTAAATTCATAAATACTTGATTTAATTGTCCGGGATAACAATCTATTTCTGGCAAATTTCCATAGTTTTTGACTATTTGGATTTCTGGGCGAAATTCATTGGCTTTGAGTCGGTGTCTGAGAATTAATAAAGTGCTGTCGATACCATCATGGATATTAAAAGTCACCTTAGCAGTTGTATCGGCACGGGAGAAAGTTCGCATAGATTTACTAATCTCGGCAATACGTTCTGTTCCTGCTTTCATTGAGTTGATTAATTCTGGTAAATCTGTCAATAAATAATCTAATTCTATCTCTTTAATTTTCTCTTGAATTGTTTGACTATTCCAATCAATGCCTTGTTGATAAAACTGCAATAAATCCATTAAATTCTGAATGTATTCGGTGGCATAATCTAAGTTGCCTCCAATAAACCCCACGGGATTATTAATTTCGTGAGCCACACCAGAAACTAACTGACCAATTGAAGCCATTTTTTCGCTTTGAACAAGTTGTAGTTGTGTTTGCTCCAATTGTTGGGCGTAATTCTGAGATTCTTGATATAGAAGAGCGTTTTGTAGGGAAATTGCTGCTTGGGTACAGAGGAAATTGAGGACGAGTATCCGCTCTTTTGTGAACGCACCACTGGTTAATAAATTTTTCAGGTACAAAATACCAATTAAATGTCCCTGGTTAAGAATTGGTAAGCATAATACACTCTTAGGTTTTCTTTGAAGTAAATATTTTCCAATTACAGGTAAATGGGTCTTTAAATCGTTAACTACCACAACTTCTTGAGTGTTTTTGACATATTGTATTAACTTGATGGGTATATTAGGATTATTTTCTAACAGTTCAGAACAAAGTTGTGTTTCTTCAAGGGTAGCAATGGCTTTAACATACCATTCTCCAGTGCTATCGGGAAGCATTAGGGCACAGCGGTTGCCTCCTGAGTTTTGTAAGATAATTTGAGTCAGTTGGCGCAGCAACTCATCAAGTTCAATAATTCTCGAAAGGGTTTGAGAGGTTTTGAGTATAGCAGCAAGGTCGAGAGTCGTATTGATATTAGTTTGAGAGGAATTAGTATTAGTAATGGAATTATAGATTGAAAGACTAGATTGGTTAATATTTGATAGGCTTTGGAGAGGATTTAAGGTTTGTGCTATCTGCTCTAATATGGGACGGAGTAAGTTGGGGTAGCATTTTTCTAAGTCGTCTGTTTTAGCTTTAGCTCCCCAACGGGCATAGCAGTAATAGGCTTCTTGCATATAGATGGCTGCAATTTTTTCTTTACCCCAATTTAGGTAGAATTTGGCTGCTAATTCGTTAGCTAGGGCTTCTTCTTGAACATATTCGTTTTCTTTGGCTCCAGTAATGGCACGATCGTAGAAATCCCCTGCTTCATAATTCTTTCCTAATACTCGATATTTCTCCGCTTCTACTAAATCAACTTTATGTTGGTAATTCATTGGTGCATGAGAAGCCCAATGCTGTTGCATTATAGTTTGATTCTGTTCGACTTGCTTGATAGGAGCCTCTATTTTTTCTGATGATAACTCCAGAGATGCTAAAGCCGTCAAAGAATCATAAAAATAAAATGCCGGTTCACCGACAGAACCCGTACCAACCTCAAAATAAGGCTTGATTGCAATCGCGTAATTTTGAGCTGATTCAATTTCTGCAAACAGATAACAAAGCATTAGCTTCGATAAATAGAAGAAATATAGCCCATATAAGTCATTGGCTTCCAACATTTGGGGCAGTAATTCTGCTTCTTGCAGGGCTTCTCCAGATAATTCAGTTGCATAGTCTGAAGCCCCCATTAAATTCAACGTAGATTGCCAATATAGTCGGCAGTAATTTGCTGATGTCAACTGATTGAACTGCACTAAAGCATTGCAGTAGGTAGAAGTTTGTTGCTGCAAGGTGGAAAGCAGTTCATTACACCAAAAAGAATCCAGGCAGAAAACGTGAGCAGTATATCCAGCAAATTCTACATTTCCGATCTCTAGTGCAGTTTCATACCCTTCTCGCATTACTGGTAGCATGGTTCGCATATGAAATTTGCGGTGCAAAATACACGAACCTACCGCAGTTGCTACTTCTGGTTGAATAGCCTTAGCATTCAGCTTAGAGACAACCTGGAGAGCCAACTGACCAAACTTGACCCCTGTATCAACATCATGTAAAAGCTTGCAAGCAATTAAGCCATAACATGAATAGCTATAGGCTGAAGCAGGCGTATTCCCAGATTCAATGGATAGTTTAATGGTAGCGCACACCATTAAGGGAAACAAGGAAGGACAAGAAAGATATACAGCAGGCATGATGCCATTGGCAATCTGTACGATAGCGATTTGTTGAGTATTGGTCATCTGAGGTAGATTCACCAAGTCTTCAAGATTGCAGTCACCAATGAGTTGGCGAACCTCGGTGAGTGCCTGTTGAACATCATCTTCTGTTGGTGATTCAGGAAAAGCTATTCCTAACTTTTCTAGGAATTTTCGGGCAACAGTGACTGCTTGAATCAGTTTGTTCTGGGAGGCATAGGCTTGAACTTTAATGCGGTGAATATGAACCTGGTCGAGTATAGAGTGTGACTGAGCAATAACCACCTCCATTAACTGTTCCATTACCTCAAAATCACCAGAGAGCGATGCCAATTCAGCAGCCAAGTTATGAAATTCTAGACTCATTTTGTATTGAGCATTCCAAGCATTTTTATCTAGTAAAGATAAGCCTACATTGGCATATTCACGCCCTGCTTGATAGGCAGTAGAATTTCTGGCTTTGCGACAGGCAATGAGATTAAGCTCGGCTAATTCATTTTTTTCTTTTTGTTCAGTAATTAAATCAGTTCCATGTTTTAATTGATTGACTAGCTCAAAAATCTTTTCTTCTCTTGCTTCCGGTGCTATCTTTTGCAGTAGCAGTTTGCCGATGTGATAATGAGTTTTTTGTTTCTGTTCTTGAGGAATCAAAGAATAAGCAGCTTGTTGGACGCGATCATGCAAAAACTTATAATTAACAACCTCAGAATTTTCCTCTTGATCGCCTGGTTTTTTTTGCCCAAGATAAAACTTATAAATCTCACTTTGAGGTAGTATAAAACCTTCTTGTAAAGCTTTCCACAAACTATCTGCTGTATCTTCTTTTAACTCCTCACACACAATAGCCAAAGTTTGTAAGTCAAACTGATTACCAATACAAGCAGCCAACTTCAGCACCTCAGTTGTTTTTTCTGGCAACTTCTGTAACCTCTCAGCCATAAACTCCACCACATCATCAGTAAGCGCCCGTTGCCTAATTTCAGAAATATTACACTCCCAATGTCCTACTTCCCAATTAAACTTAATTAATCGATCTCCATGCAAACCCAACAGAAACTGAGTGGTAAAAAAGGGATTTCCCTTCGTCTTCTGATACACCAATTCCGTCAAAGTTTCTGCTATTTCGAGAGTGCAACTTAAAGTATCTGCAACTAAATAATTAATCTGCTCCAAAAACAAAGCTGCTAAAGTTATTGTGTTAATGTTCCCTTCTTGTTTAGCAATATCATCCAAAGTTAGCATCAAAGGATGGGCAGGAAATACCTCATTATCTCGATAGGCTCCAATTAATAGTAAATAACCCCTTTCTCTTTCATTCATCAACAACTTCATCAAATTTAGAGAAGCGGAGTCTGCCCACTGTAAATCATCTAAGAATATTACTAAAGGATGCTCTTTGGTTGTAAACACTTGAATAAATTTACTAAAGAGTAAATTAAACCGATTTTGGGCAGCACTGCCAGAAAGCTTGGGTACAGTCGGTTGCTTGCCAATAATTTGTTCTAACTCCGGAATTACCTCTATTATTACCTGTCCATTTTCTCCTACTGCTGCTAAAATTTTATCTTTCCATTGCTGTAGTTGAGTATCACCTTCACTCAATAATTGTCCCATTAAATCTCGCAGAGATTGCACTAATGCAGAGAAGGGAATATTGCGATTAAACTGGTCAAATTTGCCTTTGATGAAATAACCCCTTTGCTTCACAATAGGTTTGTGAACTTCGTTGACAATTGCTGTTTTTCCAATCCCAGAAAAACCTGCTACTAACATTAGCTCTGTTTGACCTTCTGCTACTCTCTCAAATGCTGTTAATAACTGCTCAACTTCTGCAACTCTTCCATATAATTTTTCGGGGATGAGAAAGCGATCGCTAATATCCCTACTCCCTAGTCCAAAATACTCTATTTCTCCCTTCTGGTTCCATTCCTGACGGCATTTTTCCAAATCATATTTTAAACCCAAAGCAGTCTGATACCTATCTTCGGCATTTTTTGCCATCAACTTCATTACAATGTCGATGAGCATTTGGGGTATTTGTGTTCCCCCTTCCCTACTCCCTAGTATTGGCATTTTCGCCAAATGACAATGAACTAATTCCATTGGGTCAGTAGTTTGAAATGGTAAAACTCCATTTAACATCTCAAAAAACGTTACCCCCAACGAATAAAAGTCGCTGCGATAGTCTATCCCTCGGTTCATCCTTCCGGTCTGCTCTGGTGAGATGTAAGCTAAAGTTCCTTCTAACACATTTGGTGCTTGAATTGTTTTAGTTTCTTTGGACAGTAGAGTAGAAATACTAAAGTCAATGATTTTTACTTCCTTAGTTTCGGGATTAATCAGTATATTTGCTGGTTTAATATCTTTATGAATAATTCGGTTTTGATGTAATTGATAGATAATTTTAGCTATTTGAATAGCTATGTCTAAAAATTGGGATATATCTTTGGTATTAGGTAACAAATTTTGATAATATTTACCTAAAGAAATGCCACCAAGATCCGGCATAATTAAGGCATAGCTATTTTGATAACTTAACAGTTCTAATGGTTTGACAATACCTTCTATTTGCAGATTTCTGGCAATGGTATATTGGTTACGAAACTGGACTAATTCACTAAAGGAAGGAAACTCCGAACGGAGCAGTTTAATGATGACAGGTTCAGAGTCTACTTTAGTCACTCCGCGATAAACAAGAGTGCGACTACTCTCATGTATTAATTCACCAATTTTGTAATTGCTTAAGGATGTTATAGTTATGCTCATGGCCAGTCAATCACAACACTTTTTCAGAATTTGCTCTAATATCAATTTTAAAGTTAAAATTAACAATACTTGTGAATTATATCACTATGTTCTAATTAAATAATGTTATAGCGCTACGCGCTAGGGAATAGGGAATAGGGAACAGGGAACAGTATACTGTTAAAGGGTTCCATGATTTATAACTGTCCTAACCTGAATTCGTAGTGCTATACAATTTTATAGCCATAGGTAAAGCTTACAGTTGCAGGAATAATATTAAATCTGGTATCTAGAGTATCCTTTTGGGGAGATGAAGGTATAGGGTATAGATGAAGATTTAGAGAGGATTGAATCTGACATTTTATAAAGTATATTTATAAGCGGATTTGATATAAATAGACCTCTCTGGAAAAGAGGGAGTAGGAAGTAGGAAGTAGGGGAAATAATTGATACAATAGATGTCTATTTATTATATTAAGAAAACAATGGCTAATTTTTGCTAATCAGATGATTTCTATCTAATTTATAAGCTGTACCCAATTTAGCATCAAATGCCCAGGCTGAAATTTTCCACTGACCTTTTGGTAATAGTTTACCAGCAATTGTTTGTTCCCAACCTGCATTGATATAGGCAGGATTATTAAATAGTTGAACTAAACTTTCTCTGGGAGTTTTAGCAGACATTAAAATATCAAATATAATCCAATCATCTGCTTTATTTTTATAAGTTAAAATAATTGCATCAGCAGGTTCATTGCGCTCTGGTAAAAATGCCCAACCATTGACAAAATACCAATTATTTAAAGGTATAATTGCATCTAAGGAACCATAACTTTTATCTTTCTGTTTTTTAGTTGCGATCGCTTCAATATTATCACTAATAACTAAATCTGGTTTTAACATTCCGAGGTTATTAAGTTGATTTGCTAAATATTTAACGTAATTATAACTACTTAAAACATTTTCTTCAACGCAAGACTTATTTTCTATGATATTAATAAATGACAAACAAGTTTTTCCTGTCATTCTTAATTGATATACACCCTGAATTTCTTTGACACTATAAGTAAATGATTGAAAGTTTAAAATAAGTAATCCAAAAATAGCAATAATTACAGTGATTTTGTGAAGCAATACTTGGATTTTTTGTAGATATCGTTGACTATAAATATGGCTAAAAACTATAGGTAATAAGTGAAGAATAGCAACAATTAGATAGATAGAAAATGTTGTATATTTTGAAGACAAAGCAGTTTCGGCTCCAAATTCTACTCTGCCAACAGAAGTGATTAAAGCACTGGCTATTGAATAGAAACCAATCATTATCCAACCTATCATTCTCTCTAACAGAGAATTGTCTTGAATATGTTTGATTAGGTAAAGGCATAAACATAAAAATATTCCTATTTCTACTCCTCCGATAAATGTCGAATAAACCAAAGGAGATATTTGAGAACCAGAACCCAAGGGAGAACCAAGAAAGGCTAAGAAAAATTGTAAAGTTTGTTCTGGATTTTGAAAAGCTGGTATGATACTAGGAGCAAGTTCTGGTTTCTGATAATCATAAAAATAGATAATTATATTGCTAATAAAAACTCCTATCCAACTTAAGAATAACCATTTTTGTTTGAGGAAATCTGACCTTGATTTTGCTACAACTAATGTTAGTACAGGTAAAATAATTACCCAAGCTATCATGCCATTAGAATAAGAAAAAGTGCTGATGATGCAAAGCATCATACAAATTAAGAATTTATATCTAAGATTGAGGGGAGAATAAATAACTGAAATTGCAGTAGTAATACAAACAATAGGCATGAAAACTACTAATTGAATTCCCCAAAACCAGTTATCATATTGAATTGGAGAAAATATGAGAATATTTGCTAATAAAGCTATGAGTAAACTTGGGAAAATATTAAATTTTACAGTTAATCTATTGAGGCGGTAAATATTTAGAGAAACTAGACAAGCCAACAAAAATATTGCTAGCATTTCATATCTCACATCCCAGTTAGTTAAATATCCTAGTCCGAGAAAAATTAAGCGTGGAAATAATTTTCTACTTTCATTATGTTGAGCAATTAAGTCTTGCCATGACAAAGAATTTTGGGATATTTTTATAAATAAATGAG
>JBCDJM010000110.1:0-22959 GCA_038747755.1 Cyanobacteria bacterium P01_H01_bin.35 | reverse complement strand
GTCGCCGACATAAAAAGGGTTTCGCTCCGCAAACGACCGCTTTTTTCTCCATGAATGGAGAGTCTTTATACCTTAATTTTTCGGTAAAAGTCTATTGAGGCACATCTATAATTTTCTGCTACACAATTATTGTAATGAGTTGACAAATCAAGCTCGTCGTTCTTGTGCTTGAATTCCTGCAAATCTTGGATATGTTCATTAATTGATAATTGATAATTGATAATCACCTCTGGTTAAAACCCTACGGGAATTGAATATCAGGAAATATTATTTCTTTCTTCTCCTTAAAAGGAGAGGCTTTATACCTTGATTTTTCGGTAAAAATGGATATGTACAACTATGTCGTTTTCTTGCTTCATTCATTACAAAACTGGTATATGAATGCTTAAATCCTGATTTATAACTTCCAACTTCTAACTTCTTTAATCCTGAATTATTCCCATCCGCAAAATACTTTATTCAGCAAAGACTACTGATTTTTGCCTGATTTATGATTTACTAAACTTGAAATTTTTACTCATGCTAAACACACAAACAATCATTTCTATTTTATTAGTATTTATTCCTATTTCAATAGCAGCTAATTCTATGGAATGGGGTTCATCAGCTATCTTTATTACATCCGCTATCGCAATTATTCCCCTAGCAGGTTGGATGGGTACTGCCACTGAAGAAATTGCCGTTGTTTTAGGTCCTAATTTAGGTGGTTTATTGAATGCTACATTTGGCAATGCTACAGAATTAATTATCGGTATTATTGCTTTAAATGCTGGATTAATAAGTGTAGTTAAAGCAAGTATTACTGGTTCTATAATTGGTAATTTATTGCTAGTAATGGGTTTATCAATGTTCTTAGGTGGGCTACGTTTCAAAGAACAAAAATTTCAGTCGGTAGTAGCTCGTTTAAACGCTTCAGCGATGAACTTAGCTGTAATTGCTATCTTAGTACCAACAGCAGTAAATGCCACTTCCGATGGTATTAGTGGAAATACAATGCAAAACTTGTCTGGTGCAGTAGCAATAGTATTAATTTCTGTTTATATACTCACCTTATTATTTTCGATGAAAACTCACTCTTACTTATATGAAGTTGGTGTGGCCGAAAATGAATCTGAAGAATTAAATTCTGATAGTGAATCAGAAGAAAATACCGAACATAAACCTAATTTGTTACTGTGGATTTCAGTTTTATTAGTAGCAACTTTAGCAGTAGCATTTGAATCAGAATTACTGGTTGACTCTTTAGAAGAAGCTACTGCTACTTTAGGATTAAGTGCTTTATTTACTGGTGTAATTGTAGTGCCAATTATTGGTAATGCTGCCGAACACGCTACGGCAGTAACTGTTGCTATGAAAAATAAAATGGATTTATCTGTTTCAGTAGCAGTAGGTTCTAGTTTACAAATTGCCTTATTTGTTGCTCCTGTATTAATTCTGGCTGGCTTAATACTTGGCCAACCAATGGATTTGAATTTTAATCCTTTTGAATTAGTAGCAGTAGTAGTAGCAGTATTAATTGCTAATTCTGTAAGTTCTGATGGTCGTTCTGATTGGTTAGAAGGAGCTTTATTATTAGCAGCTTATGCTGTTTTAGGATTAGCCTTTTATTTCCACCCCGTGATTGAAGGATTGAGTTAAGTAATTCGTGCCTTGAAGGACTATCTAAAAATCAGGTTTTTAGGTTATCCCTGAGGGGCACTTGGAGAGTCAAAACCGACGTGGAGCAAAGCATAATAAAAAATGTGAAAGAAAAATGTGACGAATAATAAAGGCGATAAAAAGATTTTACACCAGATGTCCCTTTAACTACTTAAGAAATAAGTTGGGTTCTTGTATAGATGTAAAAATATAGTATATAACCCCTAAGCGTATCTTTTCTTGAAATAAAAAGCTTTCAGGAAAGCAGTTTTAGGCAGCTTAACAACTATAGGGGTTCAGAAGACCGAAAAATTACGAAAAATGACTGCCAGACGCGTCAAACCCAGATGGCTATTGGAGTTGTAATTTCTTCAAGAGATACCAAATGGCTTATATATAACCGGATTATATATCAATCCTAAAAAATCCCCTGGCTATTTGTTGCAAACATCTATCAAATTGGTGTAAGAATTTAGCATGGGAAAGCACCATCCGATCAAACCTCAACTTACTGAGAAACTAGGACTTGGTAGTAATATCAAGACCTTTAGGCCATATCTCATGTCAATTAAGGATAAAACTATAGAATTTATATTTGGCCTAGGAGGTATAGCTAATCCACAGTTTTTTATGCTCTTATCTACGGGTGCGGCAGGATTCGAACCTGCGACTCGCGACTTAGAAGGTCGCTACTCTATCCAACTGAGTTACGCACCCAATTATTCCAATTATTAAGAATGGAATGAAAAGTATATGGTGACTATTATACTTAAATGATATCTAAATAGGCAACTCTTTCATTTAGATCAGATTAATCCAGTATAATTATATTTGGACTCAAATTACTTGGAAATATAGTTAGTTATAAGTTGAAATGACAAAAAATAGAAAAATTCAAAAAAGGCCAAGATTTTGATAATTTAAGATGCATTGGACTTGATATAATATTTTTAACGGCCATAATAATTTGAACTTCAACTATAAATATAATAATACTAACAAACTTAATTCTGTGCCTTAAATTTAAGAGTTTGGACAGGAGTTGTTGTTATCTCACCTAAAATAAGGTATTGGGATTTTGTGAAAATCTAGAAAATACAAGGAATTTTAATCAAATGGGTATAGGGCAAACAGTTATTAATACGCAGTAAATTATAAAATATAGGGCGCTAGGAAATTACATTATTACAGCTCTTAGAGTCCGACTAGGAGGTCTGGGAAGCGAGCTGCCCACAATAAGCTGAAGCTATAGTGTGAGAGTATGTCACAGTAATTATATTTGCTAATACTGGGTAGTTACTAGATTATGATCGAGCGACTACTGTCAAAAAGCATTTATACTCTACTATCGAATTTAGTCAACAGTTCAGACAAACTAAATCTATCTAGCTTTAAAATGTGTTTCCCAAAATGCCTATAGTTTTATTGAAAATCATCCCATATTTAAAATAAATCTATGCTAGAGGGATTACAATTACACAAAAAGTACCCCTGGTGATGATGGGAGTCTAATTAAAGTGTCATGTTTATTCTGAAAAGGCAAGATGTTGAAATTACAAGTATTCCACACCCAAAGCGGGATCAACAAATCCCTATTCTTAATTATCAAGGACAAACTTTTCGCTTAATCAATGTCTTTAAGGCAGAGCAAGCTGAAGAAGCCAGGACTTTCTGGCGGGATTTAACAGATAATCATGGTAAAGCTTGTGTTTTATTGGAAGAACCTGAGCGATATAGTGTTTGGGGTAAAATCCGCTTGGATCAACTTAGCAGTGAGGACTCAAAAGAGGACGAGGCTGTTGCTCCTGCTTATATTCAGGGGTGTTTGTTGCTTGTACAAGCAGTTTACTTTGATGTAGAGGATTTATTAGGTAATAGACAGGCCAAGTCTTTTTACAAAGATTTTAGCAAAGTCCTTCAACAGAGAAAATTTCCCAATACAGATTCTCCCGATGCAATTAATGCTTTATTAACTGTCGATCCTGTAAAAAAATTACAATTACCTTCCTGGCGAGAAATTCACCTTTATACTTTATTACAAGAAGTTAATCGTTTAGGAGAAGAATATTTTGGGAATTCTAATTTTGCCGAAGGTATTGACGAAATCATAGAACCTATGCCTAATGCAGAGAGAACTCAGTTTATGGCTTGGCTGAATCAATTTCCTGAAGGTAAAAAATGGGCAATTAAGTAATTTAACAGCTTCCTAATATAAGCTTTACTTCTTGATTAAAGCAAAAAATTCATCTTGGTCGATATAAAATAAAACGGTGCTAGAGAATAAGTTTTATCCAAAATTGTATTTAATATGTTTAAACAGGATTTAAAATAGCAGAATTAATCAATTTTTATTTTGATTAATAGAGATAATATTGAGCGACATTGGTATTAAGAAATTGTACAAAATTAATTACACATCTAGACCAACTGAATTCTTAGACTTATAGATAACACGAAGAATTGGGAGTAGGTCAACAATTTTGCTTAGGTAGTTAATTAGTAATCTCAATAAAAAAATATCGATGTCCAAGTGAATAAAACCCTGAAGCTAGCACTATTTTTTTTACTTTATCAATCTATTTTTCCCTTTTGAAAATACCATTGATAAATTTGAAAAGAGAACTGAAAGTGTTGAGTAATGGGGATAAAATGTTTATTAAAAGTAACGCTTGATGAGAATATTCCTATGAGCAGCACTTCAGAAAAATCATCTACCCTTACTAAGTCCTTATTTTCCGCCCAGACTATTGTAATCACAGGTCTTGTCTGGGGTGTAGTGGCCTTATTATTTTTCCTACTATTTAGTGTGCCTCTGCCTGGGGAAGAATTACCGGAGTGGTACTCTGTTGGGACTTATATATTTGAACTAGGAGCTTACTTACTAGCTTCTATAGTTTGCTTAAGAAACTGGCAAAGTCCTCAAATGGTTAGTGGTCGTAATGTTTGGATGGGTATAGGTTTAGGATTGTTATTTTACTTTATTGGTGGTGTTGTGTTTGGTTGTTGGGAACTACTATGGGAACTAGATCCTGATGTGTCAATGGCAGATATTTTCTATGTTGTTTCCTACATATTCTTAGGTTGGGGTATGACTTTAGCTGTAACTTCCAAGCGACTAAATCTAGAATTTTGGCAGTGGGGGGTTTTGGCTGGAGTCGCAGTTGCCGGAATTGCCTTGGCTATTTGGGTGGCCGATCCTTCAATTTTTGGCCTATTGTCTAGCCAAGATCCTACAGCTTTGGCAGAAGTAGATGTGGAAGAAATAGAAGAGGTATCGGCTAATTTGGCTCCATCTTGGGTTGTTGCCATAGACAAGAACCTAGAACCTTTTGCCTATTATATAAATTTATTTTATATTATTGCTGATGTATTTTTACTAATTATTGCTACAGCTTTGCTTCTAGCCTTTTGGGGGGGGCGTTTTTCTCAGTCCTGGCGTATGATTGCTGCTGCTACATTTTCACTATACATTGCTGATATGTATTTTAAATGGGCAGATACTTATCTTGAAGGAGATTATGAAAGTGGAGCTTTATTAGAGGTATTCTTTGTATTTACTGCGATTCTGTTTGGAATAGGTGCTGTCCTAGAATACGATATCTCAACCCGTTCTCGCCAGAGTAGACGTAGTAGACGGAGTAGTTCTTCTTGACATACTCTCCACCTATTACCTATTAGGCGCGGATATTACTTACCGATACTTTAGTTCTTCAGTGGGTTGTTCAATCTAGATAACTTCTAAATAATGGGTTAGTCTCACGCCTTCCTCCTTATGGATATGGATATAGAGTTTCCGTTATCGTTTCGCTTGGAGGCTGTCGCCGACATGAAACGTGACATAAAAAGCTCTACCTACTTTACTTTGTAAGAAGCTTGCCCCCGGTAACAAACAAAAGAATATAGTATATTTCCTGCGACATAATCAAAGCAAAAATCCTCTCAAATGGCAGGGCTAATTCTTTAGTCATTAGAGAATATTTACAACCTTATCTTTTGCATTAAATAACTTTGGCAATATATAGAACCCCTGAAGGTATTTATTTTTTTATATATGATGGGGTTGGGAAGCGTGGGGATATGAGGGCATTTTTCTACCTTTTTCGCCTGTGTTATTTCTTAATCTCCTGACTTCTGTACGGGTGATTTCCTACCGAATGCTCCTAATTACGCGTTTACGAAGTATTCCGGAACGGAAATCACTCCTACTCCTGACTCCTGAGCCAAAACTCGCAACTTTGCCAAGATACCAAATGGCTTATATATGCAGATTTCATAGGATACAATTTTTTTCTGATGAAAATAAATTGACCTTGCCCTGAAAAGGGAAGGCTTAAAACCAAATGTTCCATTAAATCTAAAGTATCTTCTCTAAACCATAGATAAGTTTGGTTAAAGATTGGACTTTACGAATGGCTAACAAAACTCCGGGCATATAGCAAGACCTATCTGTTGTATCGTGTCGTAAGGTGTAAATTTGACCAGGCCCACCAAATATTACTTCTTGATGAGCGATTAACCCTGGTAAACGTACACTATGAATACGAATTCCTTCATCTGCTAAACAACCTCTCGCTCCTTCTATTTTTTCTGTTTCTTTCACATTGGGTACATTATAGGTTTTTCCTAATTCTGATAACATCTCTGCAGTTTTAATTGCAGTACCACTAGGAGCATCAGCTTTCTGATTATGGTGCAATTCGATAATCTCTACATGATCGAAATGCTGGGACGCAGCGATCGCTGCTTGTTGCAGCAAAACCATACCAATAGAGAAGTTAGGAATTATTAATGCGCCAATACTGGCTTTTTCAGCAAATTCGGCCAAATCCTGAATTTGCTCTGGACTAAGACCTGTAGTTCCTACCACAGGTCTAACACCATAGGCAATAGCAGAACGAACATTTTCATAAACACTATCTGGGTGAGTAAAATCAACCATTACTGCTGGTTGTTTCTCTTGAGCTGCCATGACTAAAATTCCCTGTAAATCATTAAGAACAGGTACTTCTAGGGGGCCACAACCAGCTACTTCACCAATGTCTTGACCTATATACTCTGGTTGTCGCTCTATTGCACCCAAAAGAGTCATGTCACTGGCATTTGCTACAGCTTTTATTACTTCACGACCCATCTTACCTGCTGCACCACTGACAATTACTGGAGTAGGAGTTTGGCTTGTCATTTCAGTTATCAGTTATCACTTATCACTTATTAAGTTATCAGTACCTCCGGCTGAAGTTGGAGGCTTGAAAATCGGAAATTTATTTTTACAAAAATATTCCAAGATAACCTTACTATTTTAGCTCATTTTTGGATTTGCTACTCAAATTTATGATTAAGTAATACCGTTTCAGGGAAGTCAAAATTCAAAAGTAAGATTTTATAGAGTCAAAACTTTGACAATACAATAATTTCAGGAAATTATTTCACATCGAAAATTTTAAGCTATTTGTAAAATTTTTTGAAGTAAGACAAGGAAGTATAATTGTCCGTCAATGTGCCACAATAAAAATTAGTAATTAGAATTTAGAGTCTACTGTGAGTCCAACCGTTCAAGCCAATAATACGGTAAATACATCTGTTAAACCAGCCGTTCAAAGAGGTCGGGCTGTTTTTCCTTTCACTGCGATTGTCGGCCAGGAAGAAATGAAACTGGCCTTACTATTAAATGTAATTGACCCCAAAATAGGGGGTGTAATGATCATGGGCGATCGTGGAACAGGTAAATCTACTACCATCCGCGCCTTGACCGATCTACTCCCAGAAATTGAAATTGTTGTTGACGATCCTTTTAATAGTCACCCTTATGACCCAGATTTGATGAGTGATTCTGTGCGAGATAGAGTAGCACAGGAGCAGCAAATTCCGATTGTCAAAATAAAAGTCCAGATGGTGGACTTGCCATTGGGGGCTACCGAGGATCGGGTATGTGGTACTATTGATATTGAAAAAGCCTTATCTGAAGGGGTTAAAGCCTTTGAACCAGGGCTATTAGCAAAGGCTAACCGTGGTCTTTTATATGTTGATGAGGTGAATCTTTTAGATGACCACTTAGTTGATGTCTTGCTAGATTCAGCAGCAAGTGGCTGGAATACTGTGGAAAGGGAAGGTATTTCTATACGTCATCCTGCTCGTTTTGTACTTGTAGGTTCGGGAAATCCGGAGGAAGGGGAATTACGACCTCAGCTACTGGACAGATTTGGTATGCACGCCGAAATCAGAACTGTAAAAGATCCTTTATTACGAGTTGACATTGTTGAACAACGTTCAGCTTTTGACCAAAATCCTCAAACATTTTTAGAAAAGTACAAATCACAACAAGAAGAATTACAAAATAAGCTTGTAGATGCTCAAAAAAATCTGAAATTGGTGGAAGTTGACCATGATTTAAGAGTAAAAATTTCTCAAGTTTGTTCTGAATTAGATGTAGATGGTTTAAGGGGAGATATTGTTACTAATCGTGCTGCTAAAGCTTTGGCGGCTTTTGAGGGTAATAATGAAGTAAGTATTGAAGATATTGGTCGTGTTATTACTATGTGTTTACGACACAGACTACGAAAAGATCCTTTGGAAAGTATTGACTCTGGAGATAAGGTGAAAAAGGTATTTAATCGTGTCTTTGGATTAGCAGAAGCAGAGGAATAATTCAAGAATTAATCTTCATTAATTGTAGTTTGATTTTTCAGGGAGAAGCAGATTGATCAAAGCAGGTTTTTTATAAGAAGTTGAGTATTTAACAATTATGAAAAATCTGTATCATTGCTTCTCCTAATTTGATTAAAATATCAGTAAATTTTTAGATAATTCAGATAATCAAGAATATTAAATTTTATAGTACGGCAATTATTAAGAGAAAGTCTGAGAAGTCTGGGGAGTATTTTTAAAAATAGGTACTTATTTTTTCCCATATTTCATAACCTATAAGTCTAAGTCAGTTAATGATTAATCTATCAATACTAAGCTGGAGGTCTTTAATTTAATTCTGACAAATTTACTTTTTTTTTGAGTTTTGAAGTAACTACTAAAGAGAAAGCAGAGTTTTTAAAGTCTTGGAAAAAATTAGAAACTAATTTAAAACGAACTGGTAGTTTGGTTGATACTGAATCCTATTTAAAGATTGCCGATAAAGAAAATTACCACCAATTATCTAGCTTGTTAATTAAAACTTTATGGCATTCTGGGAAAGATTTTATTGATGCTATATTAACAAGAGAATTTCAATAAAGTATTGAAAAGTGGAAGATTAAAGAGGCGTCAACTATAAATTATCCACTAATTAACCAAAATGAAATGTTAAGTAGGGGATATCAACTTATTAGCCAAAATAAATTTATTCACAGACCAACAAGAATCTCAAATAATTTATTCATGGAAAAATTTTTGAGATTTTTGTTTAGCACAGCTATTATTGTTGGAATTATTCTTGGTTCTAGTTTTATAGCAGAGCTGGCAATGAGAGGAACTTTTGAACAAAAAATAGCACTTTTATTCGTGACAGTATTAGTTACAATGAGTGTATTGCATTTTCAAAATTGAGAGTAAATATTCAGCACTAAGGAATGAGAATTAAAGCTGAAGATTATCTTGATTTACCATAAGAATCAAAAGTCTAAAAATGGAAAAATTAATTCTCGGATTAGATCCGGGTTTAGCAGTATTAGGATTTGGAATAATTAAGTGTGTTTATAATTCAAAAACAGAAAAAATTGATTCTACTTCTATGGTTGATTTTGGGGTAATTAAAACTACAAAAAAACAAGAAATGGGGCAACGCCTCATAACAATATATGAAGATTTACACACGATAATAAATAACTTTAAACCAGATTTAGCCGCCACAGAAAAGTTATTTTTTTATCGCATGGGTAATACAATTTTAGTTGCCCAAGCTAGAGGAATTTTAGTATTAGTATTAGCACAACATGGAATTCCACTAATTGAGTTTACACCCCCACAAATTAAGCAAGCAATAACAGGTTATGGAAATGCAGATAAATCTGATGTGCAAAAAGCAGTAGCTAGAGAATTAAATTTGGATGAAATTCCTAAACCAGACGATGCTGCTGATGCTTTAGCGGTTGCTCTAACAGCAAGTTGGTTAAATTAGGAATTAAGGTGCTTATGGATTTTTTAGTCATTAAAATCTACATATAGTGTAGCGCTATAGTTTTTGCCTTGCACATATAGTGTTTATAGGGAATTTTTATTTTTGAACTTACACTTTAACAGACAAAATTATCACATTTAAAGTGCCAACTTTTCGGTCTCTAGGATTGCAAAAAGTTAGGATTTTAGGTCAAAAAGGGCAGAAAAATATTTTTGGGACTTTCTTGCTCCCCACCCTTCCTAAACTCCTCACCCTCCCCACACTCTAGTTTTTGACCAAACCCTAACTACTCTCAATTTCCCCACTTTTGATTGGCCAGAAAAAATAGATAATTGTTATATTTTATACATTATTAATGGCTATTTTGTATTAACAAAAGACAATATAGGCAAGTCAAAAGTATCAAAAATATTAAGATTAACTTCACACTTTATTGAATTGTGAGTTAAGGTAAATAAATGTAAAGAAATATTAGATTTGTTGCTTTCTTTTTTAATACAAGCATTTATTGGCCACCTTTTAGATAGAAACTAAACATACAATGATAAAAACTTTTTCAAAAAAACTTTTTGTATCAATTACAGCAATCTTCCTCGCATTATCGACTTTTGCTCTAACTCCAACAGTTGCTCAAGCCTACGATAATCCAGATTTACTACCTGAAGAGCAAACACCAATAATTGATCTAGCTAGATCTTTAACTGACATTCAGGAAAACTTACTAGCCAAAGACTTAGAGCAATTTGAAATAGAAACTGGTTGGAAACTTAGAGTTTTAACTCAATTTGATCGTACTCCTGGTAGAGCAGTTAAAGATTTTTGGGGACTTGACAATAAAAGTGTCTTGTTAGTAGCTGACGCTCGTGGTGGTAATATCCTTAACTTTAATGTGGGTCGCGCTCTTTATGAATTTCTTCCCCGGACATTCTGGGTAGAGTTGCAAACTCGCTATGGTAATCAATTTTTTGTGCGAGACCAAGGAGAAGACCAGTCAATTATTCAATCATTAGAATCAATCAAAACTTGTTTACGTCAAGGTGGTTGTAACGTTGTACCAGGTTTACCACGGGAGCAGTGGATTTTAACTCTAGTGACATCAGTTCTTGGTGGAGTAATTTGTGGCTTTGCTGCTCAACCTCGTAAGCCAGGGGAAGCCTTTTCTTGGCAGTGGGCGTTAATATTTTCTCCATTGTGGGGAATTTTGTTTATTGCTTTCGGAATCGGTCCGGTAGTATCGAGAACTTCAGATTGGTTGCCATTGACTCGTAATATTGCAGGTTTTCTTATTGGTGTTTTGGTTGCTTATTTAACTCCATTGCTTAATCAATCTTCTCCTTCTGAAACTTAATACTAAAAGGAATAAGTTAAGAAGTAAGAAGAAAGAAAGGGAAATTCTTCAGTTATTTAGGAGAGAAAGAATAAATTTTGAAAAAAAAGGGGATTCATAAGATAGAGTATAGAGCGCAGATAGCTATCTTAAATGTATTAGATAACCTATTTTTAAGAATATCTGGCTGAAAGGTAGCTTTTTGTAGCATTCTTTTTTCAAAGCGCTATAACCAATTCTTTCCTAACTATATCTAATATTTAATCCGGATGAAAAGTTGTCATTGGGAGGACAGGAAGGAATCTCCTAAACCCTTTAGATTGCTATCCGTTCCTGAATGCTCCGCAAACCTTCCACTCCGTTCCAGTCGCAATGACTTTGGATATAGTAATTATTCAAATTAGACATCTCCAGAAAATAAATAAACCTGTTAGTTATATTAGCTAAAGAAAGAAAAAGTCACCATAAAAAATCCTTTTTCCTGCCTTTTTCGTAAAAATATCTTACCTGTTCCCTCTTCCCTGTTCCCTTTTCCCTACCCCTGCAAAAAATCTATATCTTTTTTGGAGAGGTCTATTTGATATAAACTGAATAAAAATTAAGAACTAGGAATGTTTGATTGATTCAATTATTCCTAGTTTTTGTGTTGAATAAAAAATCATACACATGAACGAGGTGAATTACATAATTACTATTGTATCACGATTTTTTGGAGGATGCAAGGGCAATACTTTTCTATCGCTGATTTTTTTTGAATGCTTCACAAAATGAGATTTTTTTCTAAATTTGAGCGGTCGTTAAGCGGAACGGAGTTATATCGGTTTCATAATTTCTCATGCCGTTCTGAGAAACCTACGATTATCTGCATAAATCTATGATTTTCTCACAATAATCTCTTCTATTCCTGCTTCACCCTGGCAACCTCGGCGTTATCCAGTCCACAAGCTGACACGGACAAACTGCCCGCCAAAGCTAGATTGAGGTACTGATAACTGATATAGCAGTCGAAGCAAAGGTTAGGACAGTTATAAATCCTGTTTGCGGAGCATTTCCCTATACGAAAAACCCATTGATAGTCTACTGTTCCCTGTTCCCTATTCCCTATTCCCTAGCGCGCAGCCCTATAACTGAAATGACTTGATAAGATTGCAAATAGTATCAAAATATCCTCTCCGGAACAACTCAAAGTTGTGATGGAGAAAAAACTAATACACAAAGATAAATTATGAGCGATTCAATTATCAAATTAGTCGATGATCTACCCACTGGTGGGATTACAGTTTCAGCATTACGCGCCTTAGATTTCGTAGTTCCTGGTGAATGGAATAATTTAGTTGGTTTTGAAAATACAGTTCGTGAAATTACTGGGGAAGAAAAATCCAAAAAGATTCAAAAAATTAGTGAACGTGCCTTGTGGATATATAACGACGAATCTCAAGGATATCAAGACGCTATCTGGGCTTACCAAGCTCTAGATAAAGCTGATGCTGCTCTGGGTGCAGCAGCAATGGCAAATAAAATTGGTGAAAAAATCTCTTTCTTGAGTTTCCTAAATAAGTTAACCCCATCAGCAGATACAACTCAAGCAGTAGATTTATCCATCAAAATAGTAGCTGAGTTGGTTGCTTTCTGCAAATTAAATGGAATGCCAACTATGGATAGTTTAGGGGATTTTTCGGCATCTTTGGCAGAAGAATATAGTGGCCCTTCTTTGATGCGAATGGTTGCTTTGGTCTGTTTTGATGGGTTGATTCCTCTAGGGCCTGATTTTGTTAATCGTGTGGGAGATATTATTGGGGGAATGAGTTCTTCTGGTTTGAAACAAAATCCTTTATTTCAGAGGGTAAATAATTTAATTCCTGGTGATAGTACCCAGGGTAAACTTGATTTTATTGGTAATAGTTTTGATGCGGTTAGCGGTTGGATGAGTAATTTAGTTTCATCGAAAGGATTAGACCCTCAAATGATTATTAATAATTTGCAAAATTTTGTAGATATTGCTGATGATAAGTTAGATTATTTGGCAGCATTTATTGATATGACAACTAATTATTTTGAACATACTGGCATTCAAACTGTAGCCCGTCGTTTGATTCTCCAAGCTGCAGAGGAAATTTAAAGGAAGTCATCATTAAAAGTAGGTTGGGTTAAGCTCCAGCGTAACCCAACCCAAATATATCCGACAATCAAAAATCAAATCAATTATTGCGCAGAAATTATCAATAACCCATATTCTGACTATACAAAGCACTCCGTGGCAAAACACGTTG
This sequence comes from Cyanobacteria bacterium P01_H01_bin.35, assembly GCA_038747755.1. GTDB lineage: Bacteria > Cyanobacteriota > Cyanobacteriia > Cyanobacteriales > Microcoleaceae > Trichodesmium. The sequence goes on along the minus strand of JBCDJM010000110.1, from coordinate 9,617 downwards.
TACTTCTTCTACTGTTGTTATCCCTTGAGTCACCTTTTCAATAGCAGCAGTTCGGAAAGAAACAAAACCATTTTTCTTCAAATAACGTTGCAACTGAGTCATTGTACCTTCATAAATCAACTCGCGAACAGTATCATTGACATCCAATAATTCTACAAGCGCTTCTCTACCAGAATAACCAGAATTGAAACAATTAGAACAACCACGACCCATACGCCATTTCCCTTGAATTTCATAATTGATACTTGGAGTAACAGCAGTCATTGTTTGCACCCCATGACCATTACCATTACTATTATTCAATACAGAAGCGTAAGCAGATGTGCTATTGCTAACAGCCCAACTGACAGCAGATAATGTTTGTGGCTTATCTAAACCCAATATTTGTAACTCTTCTTTGGTAGGAGTATGAGGTTCTCCACAGTGGGGGCAAATTTTCCTGACTAATCTTTGTGCGACAATACCTAAGAGCGCATCACTCATCAAAGCAGGGTCAGGGCCAATATCCTTTAAGCGCGGAATAGCACCCATAGCATCATTAGTATGTAGAGTAGTCAAGACTAAGTGACCAGTTAATGCAGCACGGACTGCTGTATCTGCCGTTTCGCGATCGCGAATTTCACCCATCATAATAATATCAGGGTCTTGACGCAAAATAGCCCGCAGCCCAGCAGCAAAAGTCATTCCTGCCTTTTCATTAACCTGAGTTTGAGTAATCCCTGGCAATACATATTCTACCGGATCTTCAACAGTAACTACATTAACATTTTCCGTTGCTACCGATAACAAACTGGTGTATAGGGTACTTGTTTTCCCTGAACCAGTCGGACCTGTAAAAATAATCATGCCTTGTGGTTGGCGCAACAAATTTTTGTATACACTCAAACTGCGCTCAGAAAATCCTAACTTCTCTAAACTAGAAAAAGGATTTTTGGAAGTTAGTAACCTAATCACAACTTTTTCCCCGCCAACACAAGGAAGGGTGCTGACTCGCAAATCTAATCCTACATTAGAATCATCATTCTCTGCATATTGCTCGCTAATTCGCCCATCTTGAGGACACCTACTTTCGGCGATATCCATATCACACATTACCTTAATAGCAACTACTACTCGACGACCAATATCTGTTGGTAGGGTAGTAATATTTCTGAGGATGCCATCAATACGGTAGCGTACTCGCAGACCATCCCCAGTGGGTTCAAGATGAATGTCACTCGCACGGTTACGCAGAGCGCCGGAAATGATTGTTTTAATCCGAGCAATTTGGTCTGCAGCTTGAGAAAGATATAATTCTGTAGTCGCACAAACGTCTTCTTCTTCTAACTCTCCGGTTAAAGGGTTAATTAATTGTGTGCCAGAGATAGACTTGGGATCTATTTTTTCTCTATGATACCAAGCGCTATAGCTCTTGTCCGCAATAGCAATAATTCTGATATCAGAAAAAGTACGATCGCTCATCTTTTTCATCTCATCAGCACATATATCTATGGGAGAAGCTAAATAGTAGCAATTGCGCCATAGAAGTAGGGGGATAACTGGGGGTAAATCTTTTTGATCGGGAAATTCTCTAAAGAAGCGATATGCTACTTCTTTATCAAGTAGTTGCAAATTTAGAATTCCCCGTTTATCTACTAAACGTTCCAATGCTTCTTGGCAAGTAATTTCACGATTTCTTAATAGTTGCCAAGCCGATAAAACAGAAGTTGATGTACTCATAATGATTATGAATCTGAAATATTTGAAATAATAACCTGCCCTTAAGGACGAGGTTTAAAATAATATTGCATGGAGGAGAAAATACTTTTTGTTCTCCTTCAACTTATGAGGTTAACACTGTTGTGATGAAATTAAAACCCATTTATCATTTTGCTCTTGTATCCTAGTCCTCAGAAAGATTTTGCAGAGAATATCCTAAAAAAAGGCCAAGGCTAACAGGGAATCAGGGAGCCAAAAAATTTTATAAACTTATAATAATAACGTGATAATTCTTTTTGTGCCAACGATTTAATTTTCTGTATATAGTTATACAAATTATTTTTTGTTTGATAATAGAAAAAATACTGTATAATAAATACTCTTAAAATCGCTTCATGTATCTCTCATTTTGCCATACTCCCGTTACTTTTTAAGGGGGGGTTATTAGTCGTAGCTAGAAATTTTATGGGAGAAAAAATGCTTGTTTGATAGCATAATCTAGGGCAAAAATTTGTAGTGGTAGACTGACACACCTTACAGCCATTTTCAGATTGATAAACCACACCTTCATAACCAGAACCCTGTAAGGGCGAATGGCATTTCCTAATATCATGCTCCGCAAACGCCCCTACTTGTGGTCTACTGAAATGAAAACCGCTGTAAATGCTGCAATAGTAGGGGCGCGTTTTAGCTAAAATTTTCATGCTTACTCATAAGATTTACATAAACCCGCCCTAATGCACAAAATTATACAGCGCTTCCCGTTGTTATGAGGTACAAAATTTTAGGTTTTAGGCAACAGGGAACAGGCAACAGGCAACAGGGAATAGGGAATAGAAAAGAATAAAAACAACTGTACCTCATAGCTTCGGAAACTGCTGTATGTATCCGTCTACTGTGAACGTGACTGAAATTATCATGCCCAATTTCGGGGCGGGTTTATAGGACTGAACGCGCTTGTATGAAGACTCTTAGTTAAACCCGCCCCTACTACCTAAAACTCTCCAAGACCTCATCAGTAAATGGGTTTTCCCCTGCCTGAAGTGCCTTTATCCATTCTTGCCGTTGTGCTTTCTTCTCCTCATCATCAGTCCATTCTACATATACCTGAAAATCTGCGATCGCTCCTTCAATATCCCCAGTTAATGCTCTGGCAAGTCCGCGAATATCAATAATATTGGCATCTTTAGGGCTAAGGGCGACTGCTTTATCACAAGCAAACATGACATCAGCAGCTTGTTTATCAACACTGCCCTGACGACAAAGTGTATTCCAATTATCAGCATAAATTAGATTAGGGTCGATTTTTTCTGCTTGTTTGTAATATTTAACTGCATCTTTAACTTTACCCTCTTTTAGAAACTCCTTTCCTTGAGATAAAAACTGATCTACTGCCTCATCTTGAGCTTTAACTTTTGGATCGATATTTTGCCAGATAGGAATCAAAGCCATTTTATCAAGTTCTTTTGCTCGTTGATATTTGTCTATTGCTGCCTCAATTTTTCCTTCTCTTGCCAGTTTTCTACCTTCCTGCATCAATTTTTCTGCCTCAACTAATGATTCTGCTCTAACTTTTGGCTTGAGGTTGAGGTTGGAATTCCATTTTAGGGCTTGATTAAATTTACCTATTGCTTCCTTAAGTTTTTCTCTCTCCCCTTGACTTTCCCTTGCCAGTTTTTCTCCCTCTACTACCAAACTAGCAGTCGCTTCTTTCAAGGGAGAGTCAGTTTGGCAAATTCTGAGTTGCTCCAACTCCTGGGGATGAGAAATTAGGTAATCATTTAACCACTGGCAACCATCCCTGGTTAAATCTTCTATATGCAAATTTGTCCACAATTTCACCGTTTTGTCAGAACTTGCAGAAGCAATCATCTCGTCATTGAGGCTAAATGCTACACTATTGACCGAATCCTTATGGCCGATGAGAGTCTGCAAAAGTTGTCCTTGAGGGTTCCACAACTTCACTGTATTGTCACTATTCGCAGTTGCTATTATCTTGCCATCTTTGCTGAATGCTACACCTCTGACCCAATTCTCATGGCCTGTAAGAGTCTTTAATAATTTTCCCCGACGGTTCCACAATTTCACTGTTTTGTCAGAACTAGCAGAAGCAATCATCTGACCATCCTTGCTCAATGCTACACCATTGACCCAATTCTCATGGCCTGTGAGAGTGTGCAATAATTTCCCCTGACGGTTCCACAATTTCACTGTTTTGTCAGAACTAGCAGTTGCAATCATCTGGCTATCGTTGCTCAATGCTACACTATTGACCCTATCCTGATGGCCGATAAGAGTCTGCAATAATTTTCCCTGACGATTCCACAATTTTACTGTTCGATCGTCACTAGCAGTTGCAATCATCTGGCTATCGTTGCTCAATGCTACACTCCTGACCTTATCCTGATGCCCGGTAAGAGTCTGCAACAATTTGCCTTGATAGTTCCACAATTTCACTGTTTTGTCCCAACTTCCAGTTACTATCGTTTCTCCATCTGGACTAAATGCTACACCATTGACCCTATCCTGATGGCCGATAAGAGTCTGCAATAATTGCCCCTGACGGTTCCACAATTTCACTGTTCTATCAGAACTGGCAGAAGCAATCATCTGGCTATCCGGACTAAAGGCTACACCCCTCACCCAATCTTGATGCCCGGTGAGAGTCTGCAATAATTTCTCCTGATGCTTCCACAATTTCACCGTACTATCATCACTTGCAGTTGCTATTGTTTCTCCATCCGGACTAAATGCTACACTTCTGAGTCTATCCTCATGGCCGATAAGAGTCTGCAAGAGTTCCCCCTCTAGATTCCACAATTTCAATGTTTTGTCGGAACTAACAGAAGCAATCATCTTGCCATCAGGGCTAAATGCCACACCCCTGACCCAATTCTCATGGCCGATGAGGGTCTGCAACATTTGCCCCTCTTGGTTCCACAATTTCACTGTACTGTCACCACTTGCAGAAGCAATCATCTCCCCATCCGGACTAAATACTACAGCAAAAACTGAATTCTCATGGCCGATGAGGGTCTGCAATAGTTCCGCCTGACGGTTCCACAATTTTACTGTTCTATCATCACTTGCAGTTGCTATTGTTTCTCCATCCGGACTAAATGCAACACCATTGACTCTATCCTGATGCCCGGTAAGAGTCTGCAACAGTTGTCCTTGACGGCTCCACAATTTCACTGTTTTGTCATCACTTGCAGTTGCTATCGTTTCTCCATCCGGACTAAATGCTACACCATTAACAGAATCTTCATGGCCGATGAGGGTCTGCAACAGTTGTCCTTGACGGTTCCACAATTTCACTGTACTGTCTCCACTTGCAGAAGCAATCATCTCGCCATCCGGACTAAATGCTACACCTATGACCGAATTCTGATGGCCGATAAGAATTTGCAACAGTTGTCCTTGACGGTTCCACAATTTCACTGTACTGTCTCCACTTGCAGAAGCAATCATCTCGCCATCCGGACTAAATGCTACATCCCTAACCCAATTCTCATGGGCAGTAAGAGAGTTTAATTCTCTAAATTCATCATTCCCTGGATAAACTGCAACTCGTAGAGCAGTTGTAATCTTGCTAGCTTCACCCGTTGCTGGAAACTTACCATCTATTTGTTTTTGTCTAGCCTCCATAGCTTTTATCAACCCATCCCATCTTTCACCTGAAACAGACAAAGCTCTGGACTCATTTGCTGTAGCAATAGCTTCATTTTGTTTAGCAATAATAGTTTGTTTTTTTACTTCTATACTTTCCTTTTGTTCCTTTAAGGCTAAGTTTGTCATCTGCCCTGTCAATATCGCCATCACAAAAGATGCAGCAATCGAGACTATAACTAATCGCTTTTGTAAATGTAATCGTTTTTCTTCTGTTTGGCGTAGTTTTTCCCGCTCCTTTTTCAGTTCTTCTAGTGTTTCATTTCCTTGTCTTTGCCGAATAAACCCAACTAAATAATCATGTACTAACTGATAGTGGTCGGCTGGATTTTGCGGTAGCAAAAATACTAAACCAGAATCTACAAAAATTTTTAATACTAACTCTAACTCTTCTGCACTAAAATTACTTTCTTTCATCAACTCTGCTTGAGTTTTTAAAGGACGAGTATTATTATCATCGGTGAACAATAGTAAAACTAACCAAGCTAATTTTTGATTTTCTGCCCCACAATCTCTTACCACAGACTCTAAATATTGTTCTACTAATTTAGCTTTAGGATTCTCTCCTAATTCCATATATTTTTCCAAAGTTGTAATATCATCTCTCTGCAATTGCGCTCCCATGACTTGCAACTCAATTGGACGAATTTTTCCTAACTCTTCAGCTAAGTCTTCCACTAACTTTTCTGTCAATTTTTCATCTATTTTAAACTGAGAATTTGCTGTTAATCCTTGAATAACCGATTTTGCTTGTGATGGGGAAAAATTCCCTAAGCAATAAAGTATATTTTTACTTAAAATATCATTATTAATTGTTTCCAGATCGCCCAAATCATTAAATTCTAATAAATAATGAATGTAATCTGACCGTAGAGATAAAACTATTTTCACAAAGGAAATTTTTAAACATTCTTGGAGGAAATAAGCAAATTCTTGTTTCTGTTTTGCTTCCATATTTACAAAGAAAAATTCCTCAAATTGGTCAAAAATTATGACTGTTAACAAATTTGATTGAGCATTATTTTTTAACTTCTCAAAAATTTCCTCAGTTGAATTTATACTCTCTGAATTAATTGTAAAATTTTTAATTCTTTGTAATTTTTTCTCTAAAACTTTTCCCAATTCCGAAATCCAATTAACATAAACTCGTTGTACAACCACTACTACATCACGAGTATCAATTGATTTTCCCTCTAAAGTTGGAACTAATCCGGCGTGTAAAATCGAACTTTTACCTACTCCTGATTGCCCATGAATAACTATCAGTTTATAGTCAGGGCGACTAATTCTTTCCAGCAATATTTCTACGTCAGACTGTCGTCCAGATGCAGCTATTTCTTGAGTTAGTTGTTTTTGATTAGTTCTTTGTTTAGATTGAGGTAAAGCGGGATTAATATTTAGTTTTATATCTCTCAAACGATTAGGACCAACAAAAGCCTGAAAGCCAAATTGTTGTTCTATTTTTTGTCGTTCTTGCTTAATTTTAAAAGCATTAAAATATTCTTTTTGCTGGTAATAAATTCCTCCTAATTCTGTAAGAATATGAATGTAAAGTTCAGCGTTGTATTCAGGTTTTGTCGTATATTTTGCTTGTTCTAAACTAGCTATAGATGCTTGAATTTTACCTAAGCATTTTTCGGCTTTAGCTAGAGAAAATAAATATTTACCCTGATGATATGAAAACTCCCAATCTAAATTAATTTCTTCCTTTATTGAGGTACAATTAGATGCTTTAGCTAGGGTTTGGTTGAGAATTTTTAGAGCTTTTTGAGCAAGTTTTTTGGCTTGTTGATAGTTATTTTTAGTCAGTTCAACTTCAGCTAGAAAACCATAAGCACAAGCTTCTCGAAACGGATGAGAATAGGTTTGGTGTAATTCTATTGCTCTGTTGGCAACAGTCTCTAACTTATCCCAATGCTCCAAAGTTTGCAGAATTTCTCCCCAAGCATTGATAAATTTTGCTGCTAAGTCTGGGTAGTTAGCTGTCTCAAAGGTTTCCACTGACTTCTGATAATATGAGGCAGTTCGGGAACAACTTGTATCTTTGTCTACCCCATGCCAAAGTTCATAACTACGCCATAACAACCCCAGATAATAATAAGTGTGAGCTACTCGCACCTGATTGTTAATTTCTTGCCAAAGTTCGAGACTGCGTTGATAATGCTTTAATGCTGTTTCGTCCGAATTATCTGCTGTTCTACCTAAAACAAATTCTAAACCTGCCTCTAATTTTGGTTCTAAGCTAACTTCTCTATTTGACAATTCTTGCTGTGCATCTAACAATTCTTGATAAACAAATTCTCCCACACCCAAAGCGGTATGTTCCAAATATATTCCGGCTCCATTATCTAATACTTTCTGATAAACACAGTTACTCGTTTGCTGAATAAAATCTATTAATTCTTGAGTGGGAGTTTCAAATACAGTAAGACTCGTCCAACTTTCAAAATCAGGAATTAAGCGAATAAACTTTCGGGAAATCTCTTGATCTATCCATAAAAGTATTGGGAAGTGAAAATTATTTTTAAATTCCTCCCGCACTAACCCCATGGAGATGAGCAATTTATCGACATCTGTTACTGACTCCAAACCCCAAACCATCAAAGCATCTGGTTGTTGGTCTCCTAACTGTTGGCCAATAGTAGCATAAAGTTCTCCTACTGACTCATCTAACTGCAACTGTGCCAAGTTTCCAGAAAAAGATGCCTGGAATTTTTGGATAAGGCGATCGCGCTGAGTTAGAGTATTACTACGGGCTAAAAATAGCCGAAACTCTCCTTGAGACATTTCTAGAGCAAATATTAGCTCGGACAATAATTCTGGATTATGATGAAAATTTGGCATTCTATTTCAGTTATCAGTTATCAGTTATCAGCTTAGTAGGGTGCGTTACGTTTCATTTTTCCTGACGGAATGCTCCGCAAACATGTCACGCAGTGTTTCATGTCGGCTCTTAGCCGTTAGCGAAGCTTTGCGCCAGCAAAAACGCACTCTACTGGAATAATTATTTAATTATAAGGCTAATCCCTCAACTCCTGCAACACCTCATCAGGAAATGGGTTTTCCCCTGCCTGGAGTGCTTTTATCCATTCTTGCCGTTTTGCTTTATTCTTCTCTTCATCAGTCCATTCTATATATACCTGAAAATCTGCGATCGCTCCTTCAATATCCCCAGTTAAAGCCCTGGCAAGTCCGCGACTATCAACAATAGAGCTATCTTTGGGGCTAAGGGCGACTGCTTTTTCACAGGCAAACATCACATCAGCAGCTTGTTTATCAAGAGTGCCATGACGACAAAGTGTATCCCAATTACGAGCAGAAATTTGAGTAGGGTCAATTTTTTCTGCTTCTTGATAGAAGGCTATCGCTTCCTTAACTTTACCCTCTTTGACAAGCTAACTTCCTTTATCTGACATTGCATCAGAAGCTTCATATTTGGCTTTAGCTTCTGGGTCAATATTTTGCAGAGTAGGGATAAATGCAACTTTATCAAGTTCTTTTGCTCGTTGATATTTGTCTATTGCTGCCTCAATTTTTCCTTCTGTTGCCAGTTTCCTAGCTTCCTCCATCAGCTTTTCTGCCTCCGCTAATGATGCTGCCCAGCTTGGGAAATTTGGGTTGAGGTTGAGGTCTGGGTTCCATTGAATTGCTTTGTTAAATGCTGTAACTGCTTGGTTAAGTTTTTCTACTTCGCCCTTACTTTCTCTTGCCAATTTCTCTCCTTCTATTACCCAACTACGAGCTGCTACTTTCAAGCGAGAGTCAGTCTGGCAAATTCTGAGTTCCTCTAACTCTTGGGGATGAGAAATTAGGTAATCATTTAACAATTCGCAAGCACATTTAGTTAAATCTTCTATCCGCCAATTTGTCCACAATTTTACCGTATTATCACCACTTGCAGTTGCTATAGTCTCTCCATCGGGGCTAAAGGCTACACCATTGATCCAATTCTCATGCCCGGTTAGAGTCTGCAATAATTTCCCCTGAAGGTTCCACAATTTCACTGTATTGTCACCACTTGCAGTTATAGTCTCTCCATCGGGGCTAAAGGCTACACCCCTGACCCAATTCTCATGCCCAGTTAGAGTCTGCAATAATTTCCCCTGAAGGTTCCACAATTTCACTGTTTTATCCTGACTGGCAGAAGCAATCATCTTGCCATCAGGACTAAATGCTATACCATAGACCCAATTCTCATGCCCGGTTAGAGTCTGCAATAATTTCCCCTGAAGGTTCCACAATTTCACTGT
>JBCDJM010000109.1:0-22969 GCA_038747755.1 Cyanobacteria bacterium P01_H01_bin.35 | reverse complement strand
ATTTTAGGAGTTTCTTTTTCAGAGGGGGAACTCTATCGCTTTGAGATTTAATTTCGACTGCTAGATCGGGTACCATTTCTGCAAAATAGCGGATGCTTCGTGGTAAGCGATCGGCTTTGACAAAAGATACATCTGGTGCTTTGAGGTTGCTATCGGGTAAGATAAAACCACCAGCAGAGTCAAATACCCGCCCCAGACGACGGGGGTTTATCCAAGCATAAAGGGAAGCGCCTAAACGCATAGTTATTTCACTCGAAACAATATCTGATGGCCCCATAACTGATATTTTTCCACCTTCTAATTCTAATTGATAATCTAAACCTGCTTCGTTGAATAGGGTTTGTACTATTTCTAAGTCTTTGATGGTGACATCCGACATACTTCCTCAGCAATTATATGATGATAGGTTAATTTGTATTTTAGCAGAAGATGCTACATATTGAATTCAGGCATTTAGTAATTATCCGGACTTTGCACGGTTTTTACTTGAGGAAAGTATTGATTTGTTCTCATTGTTGAAGACTCTATTGGATATTGGTAACATGGAGGAACCAGGTTCAGTGATGGATGATATTATGGATATTGCGAGGGTGAAATAGTTGTTAGTTGTCAGTTATTTCTATTTTTGTGTAGAAATTTCCTCAGTAATTAGACATCTTCAGGAAATAAATAAATCTTCAAATAGCAACTTTTGTAGGAAGGTTCCTACAGTGTTTTTGAGAGATACAGCACTACGCACAAGTCAAAAGTCAAAAGTAATCCCTGAGTGAATTTGAGCATTTATAAATCTCCTAACCTTTGCTTCGACTGCTATACAGTGGTTTAATGATGAATAAACCACAATCATACTGACTCCTTACTCATTAGGACCTACGGACGTTGCTTGAGCATTAATGCGTTTTCCGTTCCGGAATGCTCCGCTAAATGGTCGCGAAAAAAGTGCGAGTGGTTGTGGTTGTGGTTAAGAAGTTTCTTGAACCAAAAAGTTAGGACGGTTTCCAGATACTTCCTAGCTAATAGGACACCTTACAATTATTCCTCCTACTTTCTTTCTCTGTCTGCCCAAACTTCCCACACTCCCCACACTCCCCACACTCCCCACACTTCCTTGACGCACTACCATTACTCCTTACTCATTACTCCTACAACAGTTTTGTGGTCTACTCAACTGAAAAGCACTGTAAGTAAGTCGATGTGAAAAAACAGAAGTATGTAACAAAATGTAAAATCCCTAAAATTCTCTTGCCTGTTGCCTTCCTATAACAACAATTTTCAACGCCAACCTACTTACACAGATTTCATTGTATGTGTTTTGTTCTGATTCTTGGGAATGAGTAGTTTATGTTACATTTTGAAGTCTGGAATATGGGTTACAATCACTACCCTCGAAAAAAGAACCCCATATTTCTTGAAAAATTGTTAAGAAATATTTTTAGTAATTTTGCTGTTTTAGTACTATTTATTGGGCCAATAATATAGTTAAAATACTCTAAAAGTCTTTTCTAGAGAAGTTTTCAGACTTATAAGCAAAGCCAAATAAATAATTAAAATTTTATTTTTATTCTAATTTTATTGACAATTATTTTTATTTAATCTATGCTATGTTTATTACAAATTTTGTAATTTTGATGTTCCGTATCTAGTTTAGTAATCTTGTGAGAGATTAGAAGGGGCGTTGCATATTTGTGGGATGAATTGTAGTTTTGGAGAAAGAGGAAGTAAAAGATGGGATTTACCTATTCCCAAAAGTTTCATCCCTTGATTCAGCAACGCCTTAGAAGGTTCTGTCAAGAGTACAAAATTTTTCAATAGATTTTAAAATCAATTTTAAAGTCAATTTTCAGTCATCAGGAGAAAATTTATGGCAGGTTCAACTGGAGAACGTCCTTTAGGGGATATTGTAACCGATCCACAATTTTGGCTGCTTCATATTGTGAATTTTCCAGCAATTTTCTTGTCTGGTTGGTTATTTGTGGCAACAGGGCTGGCCTATGATGCATTTGGTACTCCTCGTCCCGATGAGTATTACCTCACGACAGGTCAGGAGACTCTGCCAATTATTCAAGATCGGCGTGATGCAAAAAAACAGCTCGATCAGTATTTTTTGCAACAAGAAGTTGATGAACAAGCCCCTACACTAAAGTAAATTAATTTGAGGATTTAATATTATGACAACTAATGTTCCAATTCAACGCACTCAGCCACAACAAAACTACCCGATTTACACAGTTCGATGGCTGGCAATTCATTCTCTAGGTATTCCAACTGTCTGGTTTTTAGGAGCGATCGCGGCTATGCAGTTTATTACCCGTGATGACTGGGTGCCTATTGAGATACAAATTTTTGGGCTTGATAACCGTTTATCACTGGTATTACTTCCAATTATCATTTCAATTGTTTGGAATGTAATCAACTTTGGTAAGCCAACACTTCAAGAGTTGCGGAGTTTCTTTACTCGTTAAAAGCAGTCATTTCATTATTTTGAAACCTTTAGAAGGGGATTCCTACCCCTTCTAAATCATCCGGAGTAATATAGCTGCGGGAGTTTTCACCTGTTCTCAGAAGCTATTTTGCTACCACACAACTCCGTTTTTTTTGGTTTGCGTTTCATGTATGTGTAGCAAAGGATTCCGCAGGAAAGGAAAAAACATAGTTCCAACCCAGGAAGCTATGTGTTTTTGAGTAGGGTTGATCTCATGTAACTTGTGCCTCCTGAAAGATGAGTTAATCTCTGAAGCCTCAGTAAATATTAAGTTTCGGAAATTTAACCTGACCTTGAGAATCTGTCTTTTTCCAGCCTTAGCCTTAACTGATTTTCTCCTGAGTAACTGATGCAAGCTCTGGATTGCTGAAAAGGTTATGGTTAGTTAGCATTTGACAAAAAATAAGGTCTCAAACCTCCTCTTGGAAGGGGATGAAAAAGCGGTCGTTAACCTTTGCGTAGCATTCCGTCAGGAAAAAACGCCAGTTGTGCGGAACGCTAAACACCATATCTAAATCGACCAAGAGAAAGTAAATTTCTGTATTTCAAGCCTCTGGCTGAAGTCAGAGGTACTGTTAACGCAGTTCCTCCGCAGGAGGCTAACTGTTAACGCAGTTCCTCTGCAAGAGGTAATTGTTAACGCAGTTACGACCATAGGAGGCTAACTGTTTCGCTGCGCGACATGTTTGCGGAGCATTCCTTATACGAAAAAGCGTAGCTCCTCCGACAGGAGGCTAACTGAAATGATGCAACTGCCTTAGTTTTCACCCAGTCAGTTTTTAGGAGCTGTTTTGTCAGCACATGAACGATCGCTGACTTTGTAAAACCTTTTGTCAAACCTAGTTTTCTTAAGAAAACATTTGAGAAGATTGAAGTAATAAGTTGTGGAGACTTTGAAAATATGTTTAATCAATATTTTAAGAAATTGTTTGCGATCGTGATTTCTCTAGTATTATGTCTGACACTAGATATTACATCTGCGTCTGCAACAACTCTGTCATTTAGTATGGAAGGGGACCTCAAGCGGGACGGCCTCCTAACTGGTGAACTTGTATTCAGTGATACAGCTTTACAGGACGCATTGCGTAAAATGTCTAATCAGCAGGGGTTGGGAGATCCTATTCCCTTGAGTATGATTGAAGGTTATGAGTTCACATTTAAGTATATTTCTCCCTATTCTGGGGCTGAACATACTGAAAAAACACTGTGTGATAAGAGAGTTTATGATATTACTGAGTTTCAAGACAATCCTTTGACTGGGGGAGGCGAACCGACGCTAGTGCTATCTGGAGATCAGCCAGAATTTGTTGATTTTAGTTCATGCATTGGTGAATCGGGTAGTATTTCATCTAAGACTCAATTAGCTGATTCCAGGGTTGTTTCTAGCACAGTTGATTCTCTATTTGGTAAGTTAAATGTTTATGATAAAGATGATATGGGTTATGTACTCTATAAAAGAGTTCGACCAATAAAGTTTGTGCTGAAACCTTAAATAAATGCTTGTTTTTTAGTAGTCCTGTAGAAGTAGTGACTTACTCTAGAAAAAGAGCATAGGCAATAGGAAACACAAAAGCGCACACATTGATTGCTTAAAAAGAATATTTTTTATATTCTTTGTTTTCCTAGTTGACTTTTGATCTGAATCAGGACTTACGCAGAAACCAGGTTGATCAACGAAATTTCCTAGTTTGAACAACAAATATCGGGGCAATAAATCCGCTTTATTGGTTGGGAAAGCGTAAGTTCTGTGAATATCACTACTTGTACACTACTACGATTTTTCTATGTAAATAATTATGGGCTAGTTTAAATCTAGCTTCGGCGGTCAGTTCAAATGTGAAAGCCTTTGTATTGGTGAGTGCCGACACTGCCAGTAGAATAGGGAATAGAACAGAGCGTTGTAGATTTTTTACAGATTATTGTAGATTTTTAAGAACGGTTTCTGATGAGAATTATTTCAAGAACATGGATCGTTGCACTCACAGTAAGTTTATGGCTACTTTTTACCTCACCGGTTCAAGCCATCAACGATAGAGTTATTAATACCAAGGATTTTAACCACTTCTTCTCAAATGACTTGCATTCAGAGGCAGTTATTTCTCACCTATCTGAAGAAAATTTGTCTCAATTAAAAAAATCATTTACAGAAGATCGGTTTGATTTTTTTAGTGCCCTAAAAAGCCATTGTTTGCAATCATCTGATATAACAAAATCTCAAAACAGTTATTGTGCTGTAATTAACAATTCATATGATTTTATGGCTTGGAATAATTTAGGTCAAAATTTGTTTGCCCGAGGATATGATGAGGCAGCTCTGGCGGCTTACGATCATTCACTGTTAATTAATCCAGAATATTCCCTGGGATTAGCTAACCGATGCGGTGTATTGAGTCGTTTGGAGGAATACGATCTGGCTCTTGTCTCTTGTGAATTGTCGCTTAAGGGGGATGGTCATTGGGGAAAACGAGGAGCTGCTTTAGCTTGGAATAATAAGGGAGATGTTTTATTTAACCTGAAACGTTATCAGGAATCTTTAAGTTCGTTTAAGCAGGCGTTGGCAATTAGTCATAATTATACTGGTGCTAAACGGAATATGGCAGTTGTTTTACACCACTTACAAAAAATTAAGCAAGAGCAAGGAGAGGATAATGATATTCGATTTTCTGGATCTGTTTGATGTACGCTGGCTATTAGTTTTTTCACCCATTACCACTGCGATCGCTTGGGCTATGATTGTCCATCAAGAATTCGATCCTTGGTCTGATTGGTATTTATAGGCCATTGATTGATTGAGTGGCAATAGCTTTGGCGGAATGAAGCAGTACGTCGGATGGTGAAAATTGCCATTACAGCGGTTTTCATTTGGATAGACCACAGTAGGGACGTTCCATGGAACGTCCCTACAAGGTTTTGCTTGTGAATATGTGGTTCATCAAGAAAGAAAAGCGCTGTAAAGTTGCTAAGAAATACGATCGCAAGATTGGTGTTTGTGGTAAACAGCGAAATAGTTTTAGGTTATTGATGATTTCTATCTTTGTGTAGAAACAAGCGATCGCTCCTTTTTACTACATAGAATCTATGTTTGACAAAAGGAGCGATATTGTCTCTTTGTACTGATAACTGATAACTGAAATCTATTCTTCCTCATCAAAGACTGGCGGCCAAAGTTCAGAAATAGATATTTCCCAACCAGGGAATAGTTCGGGAATACTCAATATGTCATCCCCTGTAAGTTCAATGGGGTCTCCTGTGGGGCGATAAATTATTACTGTTTCTTCATCAGGATCGATTAATATGGCGACTTGCACCCCCAATTCGATATATTTTAGGAGTTTCTTTTTCAGAGGAGGAACTCTATCGCTTTGAGACTTGATTTCCACTGCTAGATCGGGTACCATTTCTGCAAAATAGCGGATGCTTCGTGGCAAGCGATCGGCTTTGACAAAAGATACATCTGGTGCTTTGAGGTTGCTATCGGGTAAGATAAAACCACCAGCAGAGTCGAATACCCGCCCCAGACGACGGGGGTTTATCCAAGCATAAAGAGAGGCACTTAAACGAATGCCTACTTCGCTAGAAACGATATCTGATAGCCCCATAACTGATATTTTTCCATCTTCTAATTCTAATTGATAATCTAAACCTGCTTCGTTGAATAGAGTTTGTATTATTTCTAAGTCTTTGATGGTGACATCCGACATACTTCCTCAGCAATTATATGATGATAGGTTGATTTGTATTTTAGCAGAAGATGCTACATATTGAAATAGATCGAGACTGATATAGAATCCGAATAATTAGTATAGCCAAGTCATTGCGACTGAAACGGAGTGGAAGGAAGCAATCTCAGAGGTTTCACGAGATTGCTTCCTATCGTCGCAATGACAACTTTTAAAGCGGATTCTATATGAGTTGAGTTGTTTGGGGAAAAATTTCGGAATTTAGACAAATTTTTTCCCCTTGATAATAGATCCAGGTGTTAAGAAAGGATAATTCACCTATGTCTTTAGTTTTAATTAGGGGCTGAAAAACAGTCGGAAATGGTTTGATAAAGACCGGATTATAATGTCATAGATTCTAATGTTCAATATTCCACTGCTCCCAATGCTTTGAGGCTGTCTTTTTGGGCGTTGCTTAATCCTGTGACTCCGGTAATGTTGGCGTTTTCATAAGGTCTGGGTACTCTCAGGGTTTTGATGCACTCTCCTATTTTGATGTTCCAGAGTTTTATTGTTTCGTCGGCGCTACTGCTGGCAATAATTTCACCGTCGGGGTGGAATGCTACTGCTAATACCCAACTCTCATGTCCGCTAAAGGTGCCGTAAGGTTTGCGGGTGTTAACGTTCCACAAGCGCACGGTGTTGTTTTGTCCTCCACTTGCTAACATTTGGCCGTCTGGACTGAAGGCGATTTTATAACTCCAGATTTGTTGCCCTTCAAAAATAGCGAGACATTCTTGGGTGCTGACATTCCACAAACGTATTCTTTGATCATAACTGCTAGTTGCTAAGAGCTTGCCATCAGAGCTGAATACTACTGAGTGTATATGGCCTTTATGACCTTGGAAGCTGCCAGATTTTTCATTCGTAGCAACATCCCACAACTGAAGGGTAGCATTGATTCCCGCAGTAGCTATTTTCTTACCATCAGGACTGAAAGCCACTGCAAAAGTTTTTCCAGTATAGTGCTGAGGCAAAGTTTTCAGGTGCTGCCTGGTCTTGACATCCCAGAATCTGACATAGCGGTCGTCTCCTACGCTGACTAATAAGCTATGGTCAGGACTAAAAGCAACAGAATACACTTGGTCTATATGTCCATGCAAAGTTGCTAAAGATTCACTGCTATTAATGTTCCATAATTTAACTGTCCGATCAAAACTTCCACTAGCTAGAGTTTGACCGTCAGGACTAAAAGCAACTGACTGGACGCGCTCCTGATGTTCCCGCAAAGCTGCCTTTACCTTTCCTGTTTCTGCATTCCAAAGTCTCACATTATGATCGTCACTTCCACTGGCTAAAGTTTTGCCATCGGGACTAAAAGCTATCGTGCGAATCCAATTACCCCAACCTGCTAAAGTTACTTGGGATTTGACATCATGAATATTCTCAATATTCCATATTTTCACCTTCTTATCACTACCACTACTGACTAAAGTCTTACTATCTGGACTAAAAGCTACCGCTTCTACCCAAGAAGTATGTCCACCCAAAGTTTTCAGTATTTGCGGATGATTGGTATCGCTAACATCCCATAATTTGACAGAGCGATCGCCACTCGCGCTAGCAAGAACTTTTCCATCTGGGGAAAAAGTCAGCCATGTGACTTCATTCTCATGTCCGGGTATAACAACTGGGTCAGGAATGCGATTAATATTTGCAACATCCCAAAGTTTGATAGTACAATCAGCACTACCACTTGCCAAGATTTTACCATCAGGTTTAAAAGCAAGAGAGCGGAGTAAATCTTGATGTCCTGATAAAGTAGCTAAATATTCACCATTAGCAAAATTCCACAGCCTGATATTTGCGTCTTTACCACCAATTACTAAAATTTCTCCACTAGGACTAAAGGTAACTCTATTAAACCAACTTGGATCTCCTTTTAAAGTTGCCAGACATTTGCCATTGTTTACATTCCATAATTGTGTCATACGGTCTGTGCTAACAGTAGCTAAGGTTTCAAAATTAGGACTAAAAGCAATAGCTTTGAAAAAATTAGTAGTTATAGATAAGCTTCTCAAACATTTACTGCTTGTCATATCCCAAGATTTTACTGTTTTGTCAGAGCTAGCACTAACAAAAGTTTGACCGTCAGCAGCAAATTTTATAGCTCTGACTGTATGTGTATGACTTTCCCAAGTCCTGAGTTTTTTAACATTAGCAACTTGCCACAGATGAATTTTTCCAGACTCATCACCTGTTGCTAACAGTTTACTATCGGGAGTAAACGCTAAAGACCTGACTATATTCATACATTCCCTAAAAATACAATCAGCCAAATTTGCCTCTGCCAAATTAACATCCTGCAAACTAGCACCAGAAAAGTTAGTACCCAAAATAATAGACTCACTGAGGTTACAACCCTCCAAACCAAACCTATCAGTCTTCACCAACAAAGTTGCTGCATTCCCACCAACATAACCAACTTCTGCCACAGTTTTTCCCCTCGTCCCTTCCACAACTTCCCGCAACCTACCACAAACATTCTGCTTTTCCTCCTTCCCTTCCCCTAGACGCAACATCGGCAATAACAAATCCAAAACCGCCTTTGTTAACGGCATTTCTCCCAAAGTCGAACGTAAATTTTCCAGACATTCCCGATAAAAATTGTTCAGAGGTGGAATAGAAATAACCCCTCCCTTAGCATCCACTTCCCGACGGAAATATTCAGACCAAGTACAATTTTCACCCATTGCCTCCAAATTAACATGAGACTGCATCCGCGCCACCTCCAGAAAATCATCAGCTAATACTCCTAACTCCGCAGCAAACTTATAAGCAACAAAAAATTCCAACATGGAACGATGAGCCGGAGAATAGTCGCCATACTCATTTCTAATCAATATTGTCTGACCCATCATGTCATAATGCCAATGATCCAAATCTCTTTTTTCCTGCACTCTTGACCCAAATAAACGCCGAATGCGGTCGGGAATTTCCCGATAATTAAGACTCATCCGGTCATTAGATAACATTTCCCAGGACAGTTCGCAGAGAAAATAAAGTTTATCTGCTAGAGAAGTGAAAGTCCGTCCTTCCTTGATATCTCGTTCCATTTTACGCTTCACCGCATACAAATATATCCGGGCTAAGTCGATCGCCTTCCCTTTCTCTATCTCTGGCAATGCTTCCAAAATTAACTCACTCATTACTGGGCGTCGCGCTAAGTCTAAAAGTTGGGAATTACTCATTACTTTTTCTACCGTAGAAGGTTTGCTATTGAAAGAAAGTACCTGACGAATTTGGTCGTCGTTCAATTTTTTCAATTCCAACACTTCAAATTGTGGCGGCTCCCCAGTCAGGTTAGCAACGGAAGCTTGTAACTCAGCATTCAGCAGAGCGCGACCTTCCTGTGCTTCTGGAAAATGCTCGGTGCGACAAGTGAGCATGACTTTCGCCTCTGGTACAACTGTTTGAGCTAACTCCCAAAAATTATTAATCATCTTTTGTCGGTCTACCCTCGCTGCCATCTCGTCGAAACCATCAAAAATTACCAATAACTTACCCATGCGGTTGAGTAATTCAAATGCAGAATAACCGGGTAGGGGAATTTCATGTTGTCGGAAAAAGAACTCCGAAAATAGAGACTCCATATTAACGGCTTTAGCATAGTCGCGTAGCAAAATAATTATCGGCAAACGCGGGCGTTCGACTCCTTTCTTTTTAGCATCCAAATATTTTTGTAACTGCTGCCAAGCATAGTGAAAAACAAACCAAGTTTTGCCAGTACCGAACTCCCCCAAAACCGAGAGATGTTTTTTTGCCGGGTCATCAAGCCATTTATCAATGTAACCATCTATCCAACCGTCCGCTGCCTCGTAGTCACTCACCCCTATTTTTTGTTTAGTATCGGGGTCAACTTCCTCTTTCCGACAAGCAAGAGGTACATATTTTTTGTCAATACCCCGCTGTTTGACTTGTTTTTCCAGCCATTTAAAATAACGTTCAAAGTCAGCCTCTTGGTCTAAAAGTTCGTCAAAAGTGTAGCAGAACAGATTTTGATTTTCCTTCTTTTCAGCCTCATCGCGAGCAAATTTACTAATACGACGTACTGCAACTAACCAACCTTCATCAGTTTTTTCTTTTGCCACCGACCGACGCAAAGCATTTAGGTCACAAATTTCTGCCTCCCCTTCTACTCCTCTGACAAGGATACGGTCATACCCACGACGAGCCTTAACTTTAATTATCCATTCAAAAAATCTTTTGCCGTCAATTTTATCCTCAACATTGTAGGTTTGACTAAATTCGTAGCCTAGAATTTTAAACCATTCTCTCATCTGTTGGGATAGGGGGAATTTTTGGCGATCGCGATGTTTTTGGATTTCTGTTTCTACCACTCCGCGAAAATTAGTTTTGGAGACTGGTTGGTCAAATAAATCTCCCAATATTCCCCATAACTCTGCTGCTTTCTGTCTAATATATACCAGCTCGTAACGATTTTCTACCGCAATTTCTCCATATCTTTTACCCTCCCAAGCCAGACAAAAAATATCCTTTTGCAAGTCGCTCAAACTTCTTCCTTTTTGGCTAAAATATTTATCATTGACAAATTCAAAAGCTGTTTCTGGATTCATTTTGTTTCTTCATCGTAATTTATTGGTAACTATTATATTTTCTTCTAAGATCAAATACCAGCTTTTTATCAAACTTCTAACTTTTTCTAACTTTTTCAGCAACCAACTGAAACTAACTCGAACTCCTAACATTTTCTCACCATTAAAAGTAAATTATTCTCTACAGTAGAGATAACAAGAGAAGTCGTACAGGCGATCGCTTGAAGGTTCAACTTAAAAATCAGTTGTCTAATAAAAGTAATATGGAGACAAAAAAATGAATAAAGATATGAAGAATATAGGTATTAAGAAAAAAGTGTTAGTAGCTTCTTTATTATCTCTTATGTTGCTAACTTGTGAATTAGCTCAACTAGATCGATCTAGTAATACTCTACGTTGCGGAACCCGAAGCACTAATGAACAAATAGAAAATCAAGTAAGTTTAAATCCTGCAATAACTACTACAGATCGTGACAGATCCCGGAAAGACCACACTCACCATCTGGGTAAAGTTTGTCAAGTATCCTGGTTACGATGGTACTTGGTTAGGATATGGTGGTCATTCTTGCTACGATGATTATGCTTTCAAAAGAATTCTAACTTCAGTTATAAAGCCAATTTTTGTTCCGTCAGAATAGAAGGCCAAATATTATTGTAGGGACGTTCCATGGAACGTCCCTACTTTTTTTCGGAGTAGTCTAGTAGGAGTAATTAATCGCCAACTACATCTTCACAGTCACAGTCTTAGTCTCTGTATACTGCTGTAAACCATACTCTCCCAACTCCCTACCAATACCAGACTGCTTAAAACCACCAAACGGTGCCGCAGCATCAAACACATGATAACAATTTATCCAAACAGTTCCAGCACGAACAGCATGAGCTACAGCATGAGCTTTTCCAATATCTCGCGTCCATACTCCCGCAGCCAAACCATAGATGGTATCATTTGCCCTTTGTACCAGTTCATCAATATCCTTAAACTTAATGATGCTCATCACCGGACCAAAAATTTCTTCTCTAGCAATTTTCATCTCATCTTGCACGTCAGCAAATACGGTAGGTGCAATAAAATAACCGCGATCGCCAACTCTTGCTCCACCGCATAACATCTGGGCACCATCCTGTTGACCAGATTCAATATAGCTCATCACCTTATTAAACTGTTCTTCATCTACCTGGGGTCCCTGTTCAGTTCTAGTGGCAAATGGGTCGCCCACCATCCGACGTTTTGCCCGTTCCACACTCTTAGCAACAAACTCGTCATAACATTTCTCTTCCACAAATAAACGGGAACCGGCATTGCAACACTGACCTTGGTTAAAAAATAAACCGTGATGAGCGCCTTCAATGGCAGCATCCATATCTGCATCCGCAAACACAATATTCGGACTCTTGCCACCGAGTTCCAAAGTCACCCGCTTTAAGTTACTTTTGGCCGCAGCTTCCATGATTAAATGACCTACTTCTGTCGAACCAGTGAAAGCAACTTTATCAATATCGTTATGGTGAGAAATGGCAGCACCAGCAGTTGGGCCATAACCAGATAAAATATTGACTACACCAGGAGGAAAACCAGCTTTGATCGCTAATTCTCCCACCCGAAAAGCTGACAATGGTGTTTGTTCGGCAGTTTTCATTACTAATGTATTACCCATTGCCAAAGCTGGGGCAAGTTTCCAAGCTTGCATTAATAGGGGAAAGTTCCAAGGAATAATTTGACCAACTACTCCTACTGGTTCGTGGCGAGTGTAGCAGAAGTAGGAGCCATTGATAGGAATGGTTTTCCCTTGAACTTTGTCTGCCCATCCTGCATAATACCGATAACAGGCGATTGATAAACGTAAGTCTGCATTGAGAGAGTCATTGAGTGGCTTACCATTATCTAGAGTTTCTAACCTTGCCAACTCTTCTATATTTTCTTCCATCAAGTCTGCTAACTTGTATAGAAGTTCTCCTCGTTTGGTAGCAGATATTTTTGGCCAGTCACCACTCGTAAATGCTTTTCGGGCTGCTATTACAGCTTTGTCTACATCAGCTGCATCGGCTTCCGCAACGTCACAAATAACTTCTCCTGTTGCTGGATTAACGGTTTCAAACCTTTTACCAGAAACACTTTCTACCCACTCGTTATTAATTAATAGTTTGGTTTGGCCAACTTTCACCTTTTGTTCTGGTCTTGTGGCTGTTACCATAAATTTTTTCCTCACTTTGTCGTGAATATAACTTTATTTAACTGTTCGTGGTATTTATGTCTAAAAAACTTTAGATATTTTTAATAATACACCAATAGAACAAAGAAGCAAAAGAATTTGGAACGCACCATTTTTGTAATTGAAAAAATGAAGAAAAGATTGCAGCAGCTAGTGTCTAGTTGCAAAAATTAGTAATATTATTTTTTTGCTGAATTTATTGGGCTTCAACCTTTTTTTATTGGCTTAATAAGTATATGAATTTATACAATTAGACACTAGTAGCAGTGTAGATTTACTTATTAGTGCTATTTGATCGCAAGTTGATTGGGATCGAGGTTTTAGTTTGTTAACAAACAATTGTGTTTTTTACTTAATTGAGCTTCTTGTTTGGATGTTCAATATACATTTATCACCTTTAGTTTTCGATCAAAAAGCTGTTGTGGGTAGTGTAGTTGGCGGACGGCGTTTTATGACAGAAATCTTGGAATTTGCAGCAATTCATCAAATTAAACCAATGATTGAAACTATGCCTATTTCTCAAATTAATGACGCAATGGATAAGGTATCAGCAAATAAAGCTCGTTATCGGATTCTTTTAACTTCTGAATAGAAAAGATTTATCAAATTGCTATATGGTGTCATATATGATCCGGGTAATTAGTTATCGTATCGCTTAGGAGTCAGGAGTCAGGAGTCAGGAGAAAGAAAGAATTTGAATAGTATGAATTTTTCAATTTAGTATTCAATAGAAAATCTGTATTAAGAGGAAGTAATTTTACGATTATTATATAACCGGATTTTATATCAAACAGTAGGGACGCTCCATAGAACATCCCTACATAATTTTTCAAATTAAAAGCTAACTTCTATAAAGATTTTTAATGCCCAATTCCCACATATTGAAAACCAGCAGCTTCTAACTCTTTGCGATCGCAGAAATTACGACCATCAACAAACAAATTATGCTCCATCGACTTCGCCATCTTAGCATAGTCTAGTGTCTCAAACTGTTTCCAGTCTGTCACCAACACCAAAGCATCACAACCGTCAGCAAGTCTTTCTGGGTCAGTCTCAACTACCACACCTGTTAAACCATGACGCATACCAGACTGAGAAATAATTGGATCGTAAGCCTTCACCTTAGCACCCAACCT
Organism: Cyanobacteria bacterium P01_H01_bin.35; assembly: GCA_038747755.1. Lineage (GTDB taxonomy): Bacteria > Cyanobacteriota > Cyanobacteriia > Cyanobacteriales > Microcoleaceae > Trichodesmium. Next base: position 8,863 of record JBCDJM010000109.1, on the reverse strand, counting down.
GTTTAACTCTTGAATCAAATCTAGAGAAGGTGCATCGCGCATATCATCAGTATCAGGCTTAAACGTCAAACCCAATAACCCAATAGTCTTACCTTTGAGAATTTTCAAAGACTGCTGCAACTTATCTACTGCTATCATCCGTTGACGCTGATTCACCTCAACTGCTGCTTTTAATAAGTTTGCTTCACAACCATAGTCATCAGCAGTATGAACTAAAGCAGAAACATCTTTAGGGAAACAGGAACCACCCCAACCGATACCAGCTTGCAAAAACTTATTACCAATGCGAGAGTCTAACCCAATACCCTTAGAAACCTGAGTCACATCTGCACCCACGCGATCGCAAATATTAGCCACTTCATTGACAAAACTAATCTTAGTTGCCAAGAAAGAGTTAGCAGCATATTTAATCATTTCTGCCGAGTTCAAATCTGTAATTACTACTGCTACTGGTGGTAGAGACTGGTCATCACCATACTTGCGTTCGACTAAAGGTGCATAAAGCTCCTGCATCATATCTAATGCCTTTTGACTATTACTTCCCAAAACAATTCTGTCTGGGTTAAAAGTATCAAATATGGCAGAACCTTCACGCAAAAATTCTGGGTTACTAACTACATCAAATTCTGCTTCAATATCTCTACCACTTCCCCCTTCTTCTTTTTTCCGTTCCTCAACCCCATCTAAAACGATCCTCCGTACCCAGTCACCAGATCCAATAGGTACAGTTGATTTATTAACAATCACTTTGTAACCTGTAGTCAAATGAGCGCCTATTCCTTTAGCTACTGCTTCCACATAGCGAGTATCACTTTCTCCTGTAGGTAATGGAGGAGTACCAACAGCGATAAATAAAATATCACCATGCTCGACTCCTACTTTCAAGTCAGATGTAAACTCTAGCAACCCGGCTTTAGTGCTACTTTGCATCAGTTCAGACAAACCCGGTTCGTAGATTGGAGACTGTCCTGATTTTAACAACTTGACTTTTTCTTCGTTGTTGTCTATGCAAATTACATGATGTCCTGTATGAGAAAGACAAACTCCTGTAACTAAGCCAACGTAACCAGTACCGATAACACAAACACGCATATTTATATCCTCAAAATTTTTAACAGGAAAAAACACTTACCAATTGATAATGGATAATTAATAATTAATCCCTAGAGGTTTAAAGTCTCTCCTTACTAATGGATAATTTATAATTGATAATTAATTCATTATCTAGACAGTCTAAAGTTATAGGAATAACTATTGCTAGCTAAGGCTTTCAGTTATCTAAAGGTTAGAAACTTTCTATTCAGAAATTTAGGTGCTGTAAGCATTTTCCAGTAAGACTTTCAGTCTAAAAAGCAATCATTACTCTTAGAAGAACTTTGTACTCTCGAATCATTATCAATTAATAAATAATTATCCATTATTCATTGCACCGCTCAACTAAACTTACTCAAACTTACTCAAAAATCTGATAACTTAGTTGTTCGTAGTGGATCTACCACCACAGGGTTAAACGGCAAACCCTTTATTCCTTGGTCAAAGACATCAGGAATTACTTTTTTAATAATGTTCAACGACCCATTTACATCAGCATTTAATAATTTATTTTCTCTTGTTTTATACAACCCTCTTGTTACTCTTTTTCCACTAAATTTCGGTTTTTTATCTCCATATTTTGGTAAATTATCCCCATCTAAACAGCTCGATTGAGATGTATAAGATTCTTCTGTAATTCTTACTTTCATTCCTCTTAATTTGGCTTTATAGGTTAACATCTCTATTAACCGATAATGAGGGATATTTACAAATTGTTGATTGTTCTTTTTACCTAATTTTACCTCTTGTTTCCAAGTCTGATTCTCCCCGATAATTAAGATTCCTATTTCATGGTTAACACACCAATCTATTACTATTTTACTTGCTGTATGGAGATAGTTCTCTACTCGACAATTTCGTTTGTGAGTTAATTTTTTTAACCGATGAGAATTACTTTGATTGTGGTTTATTTTTAATTCAGATTGTAAACAAGAGCGCTGTTTATTATAAAAGGTATTAATCGCTTTTAATGGTCTGCCTTTAATCAAAAGAGGTGCAGTTCCTGTTTGATTTGTTGTTACAGCTATTAAATTATTTACTCCTAAATCTACTCCTGCTACTTGTTGATTTTTTGTGGTTTCCTCCGATTTTTCATAGACTATTTCTATTGTGTAACAGCTACTTTTAGGGACGATTCTTACCTCTATTATTTCTGTCTGATCTGTAGGAATTTTTATTTCACTCATAGACAGATGACAAATTCCTGTTTTTAAGGCTTGTTTATAAATTGATTCCTCAGGATAGGGTAGAATGTTTCGGCCTTTTGTCTTATGTTTATATTTAGGAATTTTCGGTTTTCCTAAAAATTTATTTGGCTGTTTTTTCCACTCTTTTAACGCTGAAAAATAACCTGTCCAACTTTGAGCTAATCTCCTAATAATTTGCTTACTTACCTTGGTAGGTAAAGCTTGATAATCCGAACTTTTAGATACCTGATGATAAAGTTGATTAAAATTTAATTTCTTTTTATTAGTAAAGAAATATTGACGATAATAATAGTTAGCTAAATTAAACAGATTTTTAGACAAAAAAGCCTTGTGGTCAATTTCAGACCAAAAAGGATTATTTTTCGTTATGACATGACGTTCAACTAGCTTCATACCTTAATTGTAGCTGATAGGGACTCAATCGATGCACAACTGAGCAAACTTACTCATTTTAGTTTGATAGCTATAGTTATGAGTAAGTTTGAGAAACTTTAGACAAGTGTTCGCTTTCTGTATTTACCCCTTTTAGCTTTTTGGCGGTTCATTTTTGAGCCGCTCTTGAAAATCTTCTATAGTCAATTTTAACCCTTCTTCGAGAGGAACAGTAGGCTCCCAACCCAAATATTTTTTCGCACGAGTAATATCTGGTTGTCGTTGTTTTGGGTCATCTTGTGGCAGAGGTTTATATGTTATCTCTGCATCTGGATTAACCATTTCTTGAATTTTCTGGGCTAATTCTAGTATTGTATACTCTCCAGGGTTCCCTATATTAACTGGTCCGATAAAATCTTGATTCATTAACCGGATAAACCCTTCTACCAAGTCTGAAACATAACAGAAACTTCTGGTTTGGGAACCATCGCCATAGACTGTTAGAGGTATTCCTTTTAAGGCTTGCGCAATAAAGTTACTAACAACTCGACCATCATTTTCTAACATTCTAGGCCCATAAGTATTATGAGCAAAAATACTGTAGCTTCCCCCTATAAAGTTCTCATAATTTGGCACGGAGAAATCGTAGACATAATCATCTATTTCAAATTCTTCCATACTTTCTATTTTTGCCCAAACAATATCACCTGTAGTTTTGGCTGATATTTTCTGCTGAACGTTAGATAAATTCTGGATATTGTTATCTTCTAATCCCTCTACTATTATCCGGTAAATTTGTTCTTCTGTTTCTGAAACATCTGCTACTAACCCAAACTTAGCTAGAATTAATACTAACTTTTCAGTGACTAACTGACTATCACTCTGAAATTCCAGACTTGAATTTAGTTGATTTTCTACATCGTTCCCTTCAGCAAATCCCTGTAAAAAGCTAATTAACTGTTTTTGAGGAAGTTGTAAAATCCAGTTAGGAATATCTTTTTCTGTATTCCCAAAATTAAATCCATCTCCAATTAAATCAACCAAAATTTTTGACTCGATACTTATGTCTTCTGCCTCATTAATTTCTGACTTACATCCAAATATTCTTTCTATTATTTTTGCTAATTTTTCAGTTTCTCCTTTGAACACAAGTTCATTATTTATCAAACTTCCTTGAGCTACATAAAACCCTAATAACCATAAAAATTCTTCTATATTGCCTATCCAATTTTTAACTGCTTTTGTAGATGAGTAGCAAATTTTTTCTTTTGCAGATAGAGGAAGTTCTAAATATTCCCATAGATGCCAAGGAATTTTATTTTTTGCTTCGTAGTTTTTCATTGTGGCATAAAGTTGACTAGGATTTAAACCTTTTGCCAATAAATACTCCCGAATTTTATCTCCATATTTTTCTAGGTAGGAAATTGTTTCTTCACTTTCTACAGATATTTCTTCTTGAATTGATATCTTGTCCGTAATGTGGAATGGTTCTAAAGGTTGTTCCAAAAAGCTGATATAACTGGGAACTCCTATTTCATCTCCCACCTTTAATTCATTTCCAAAAGCTGCTTGAGGTTGATTATTTTCATCCCTAGTAAATAAACTATGATCTTCTGTAATTTTTATCTCCTTACCCCAAGTAGTTTTTATCTTAAAACCTTTCTTCTTGACGTGATGTTTCCAAATTGCAGAAATTGGTTTAATTACTGTTTGAGAATTTTCATCAAAACAAGGTACTGAAACATTAGATATATCTCCATTAATCCTGTCATAGCATTCAGCAAAAGTTTCATAATGAAGTTCTTCACCAATGTAATAAAGTACTTTTTGGTCTCCAGTCAAACTATTAAAAATTCTGACTACTCGAATATCAACATTATTTTGGCGATGGTAATCAAATGCTAAAGTTTCTGCTACTCGTTTCCCCTCGTCATAACATGATCGAATCCCAATACAATTAACATTACCCCGATACTCTTCTGTTTGAGGATGTACATCTGGGTCTCCATATACTTCAGATGTAGAAGCTAAAAAAAATCTTGCTTTTACCCTTTTAGCTAACCCCAACATATTCAATGTCCCCATCACATTTGTTTTAATTGTCTTGACAGGGTTGAACTGATAGTGTATTGGACTAGCAGGACAAGCTAAATGATATATTTGATCTGCTTCTAATCTAATTGGTTCAGTAATATCGTGGCGAACTAATTCAAAATAGGGATGATTCAACCACTTATAAATATTGCGTTTAGTTCCCGTGTAAAAATTATCAAGACAGAGGACTTCATGGCCTTGTTCCATTAATCTATCGATGAGATGAGAACCAAGAAAACCCGCGCCACCTGTTACTAATATTCTCATTATTGCCAAAGAACGAGGATTATAATTTGTTGTGGTTTTCAATGGATAATTGAATAACCACAACAAATTTCATCATACACTAACAAAGTCTTGCTCTGAAATACTCTATACAGCTAGCTTATCAAATCTTAAAAAAATAGGATATTAATCTAATCGCAGCACTGCCATAAAAGCTTCTTGTGGTACATCAACTGTACCTAATGACTTCATTCGTTTTTTACCTTTGGCCTGTTTTTGTAATAATTTTTTCTTACGGCTAATATCCCCACCGTAACATTTAGCCAAAACATCTTTCCGCAGAGCAGGAATATGTTCGCTAGCAATAACTTTTGCACCTATAGATGCTTGAATTGGTACTTTAAATTGATGGCGGGGAATTAACTCTTTCAGCTTTTCTGCCAAAGCACGACCTACCCCATAAGCTTTATCTTTATGTACAATTATAGCTAGAGCATCTACTGGTTCAGCATTAATCATTATATCTAGCTTTACCAAAGGATTCTCACGATAGCCTATAAGATGATATTCCATACTAGCATAACCACGAGACCGAGATTTCATTTGGTCGAAAAAATCTGTGACTACTTCTGCCAAAGGTATTTCATATATTAAAGTGGTTCTACCTTGAGTCAGATACTTCATATCCTTGAATACACCCCGTCGTGATTGACCCAACTCCATTAATGTCCCTACATATTCTTCTGGGGTAATCATTTCCACTTTCACATAAGGTTCTTCTATTTTTTCTCGCTGATTAGGATCTGGTAATAAATTTGGATTATCAATCATCATAACTTCTCCTTTATTGGTAGTTACCTGGTAGACTACCGATGGAGAAGTAACAATCAAATCTAAATTATATTCTCGCTCTAATCTTTCCTGGACAATTTCCATGTGGAGCAGTCCTAAAAAGCCACATCTAAACCCAAAACCCATAGCACTTGATGTTTCTGCTTCATAAGACAAAGCAGCATCATTAAGTTTAAGTTTATCTAGTGCCTCTCGTAAATCTGGGAATTGGTCAGCATCAGTAGGAAATAGGCCACAAAATACCATAGGTTTAGCTTCAACATAACCAGGTAGAGGTTCTTCCGCTCGTTTTTTGGCTAAGGTAATTGTATCTCCCACCCTTGCATCTTCTACTGCTTTAATAGCTGCTGATAAATAACCTACTTCTCCTGCATGAAGTTCCTCTACTGGTTTTTGAGTGGGAGAGAGAACTCCTAGTTCATCTATTTCGTATTCTTTTCCTGATGCCATAAGTCGGACCCTATCGCCTTTAGCAATAGTCCCATCCATGACCCGGAAATAGACAATTACTCCTCTATAGGGGTCATAATAACTATCAAATATTAGGGCGCGTAATTTTTCATCAATAGTATCTTGTGGTGATGGTACTGATTGAACAATGGATTCTAGAATTTCAGGAACTCCTATTCCTTCTTTGGCAGATGCTAAAATTGCCCCCGAACAATCTAGGCCAATTATATCTTCTATTTCTTGTTTGACTCTATCTGGTTCTGCCCCTGGAAGGTCAATTTTATTTAAAACTGGGATAATTTCTAGGTCATGCTCCAAAGCTAGATATACATTAGCTAAAGTTTGAGCTTCTACTCCTTGGGAAGCATCTACTACTAATAAAGCACCTTCACAAGCTGCTAAAGACCTAGATACTTCATAAGAAAAATCTACATGACCAGGTGTGTCGATTAGATTTAATACATATTCTTCTCCATCTTGAGCGCTATAATCCATGCGGGCAGCTTGTAGTTTAATAGTGATGCCACGCTCCCTTTCTAAGTCCATTGTGTCTAGGAATTGCTCTTTCATTTCACGGTCTGCCACTGTACCAGTTGCTTGTAGGAGGCGATCGGCTAGGGTTGATTTTCCATGATCTATATGAGCAATGATTGAAAAGTTACGAATGTGAGATACAGGAACTTTTGTCATACTTTTATTAATAATTTGAGCTACCGTCTTTTTGTTAAGGTCTCGGTAAAATCTATCTATGTTATCTATTTTATTAACATATTTTAATTCTTAAATTTTTGGCCTTACCTTATTTCTGTTCCAGTCACTGTTAAAAATAAAATACAAATATATTACCGATCAAAATCTACATATAATATTTATCTTCTGGGTTTGACAAATAAATCTTTATGTGATATTTTTACAAATGTAGCTTTAAAAGTAAACTATAAAAATACAAATTCATCATGTTCCTTAGTTAAATTAGTTAGTAGATATTAGTATATTATAGAAGTTTTCTAAATTTAGCATTGTCTTGTTATGAATGAGCCTAAAGTCGAGCGGCAAAAGTCTCTGGAAAAAGTCGAATTATCTATAAATATAGACCCTAGGTTATTAGATCAAGTTAAGCATTTAACAAATGACCCTAGCAAAGTAATTGAAAGTGCCCTTCGTCAGTGGTTGAGAGGAGGACTACCAGAAGATGAGTTAGCTCTAACCCTTCAGAGAAACCCCCCGATTCCTCCAAGAGGGGAATGGAATGATTAAAGTTTAAGCTTTTCCAAGTTTTCTAGTCTGTAATCATTGTGATTAATATTAATTGATTATTTTAAAATTTGAGTGGGATGAGACTGATTTATAAAATCGGAAATTATCTAAATATTAGGATTAATTCACTCAATCTCTCATATAGTTAATTATTGACAAAAAATAATCTTTCGTAATTGTTCAATTCTAAACAATTATAGTTGCTATAGTATCAACAAAAATCACTAAATAAAAAAATAACTATTGCTAAAAATTAATTTAGTGGGAAAAGTTATAAGAATTTGAAGAATGTCAAAATATACTCCTTTGGGCGTAACTTATTATTCTTTACTGGGACTCAAACCAAAAGCATCTAATCAAGAAATTAGAAGAGCATATCGGGAATTAAGTAAGCACTATCATCCAGATACTACAGATATGCCACCAGCGATCGCCACTGCTAAATTCCAGCAAATTAATGAAGCTTATGCTACTTTAGTAGACTCTGAAAGAAGATTAGAGTATGATAAAAAGATTAGGCATTTATATATAAATGATTTTGAGGAAAGAGTTAACTTCAGCACTCATGTATCCCGTTCACAATGGAGAAATTTATCTGGTTACTTAGACCCTACAGATAGACCATTATCTGCGGGTGAATTATTTGCCCTCTTGATTATGGGTATTGCTCTTCTTGGTTGTTTGGTAATAGCTATTATTATCGGTCTCATGCGTCCTGAGTTAACTATCCAACCTATTGAACCACCAGGAATTTAAGTTATATATCTAGGCTTGATCTAGCATCCTTATGATAATTTTCTAACTCCATCAAATCTCATATCTAACCTGAGAGTAATCAAAATATCCCATTAAATTAAAAATTATATAAATTTTCATAATTCGTCAAAAATAGTAAGGATATTTCATGGAAGATACCTAGTATTGCTACTGTTTTATATGATTCTTAGTTGGTATCGTTTGTGTAAAAACTCAAGAAATATCTACCCTAGGTTTAAAGTTTTTCCTGCTTTATTAGAACTTCTGACTTATGACTCAACCTCCACTATACAATACCGATCTACCGGACTTGATATTACAGCGGTTTAATGATGAATAAACCACAATCATACTGACTCCTTACTCATTAGGACCTACGGACGTTGCTTGAGCATTAATGCGTTTTCCGTTCCGGAATGCTCCGCTTTCCATGTTGCATAGCGTTTTGCTGGCGCACAACTTTCCGTTCCGGAATGCTCCGCAAACGTATTTCGGCTGTCGCCGACATATAAAGCGGAAGCTCTGCGTTAGCAAAACGTCCCTACCTCATTACTCCT
>JBCDJM010000108.1:0-23047 GCA_038747755.1 Cyanobacteria bacterium P01_H01_bin.35 | reverse complement strand
TCTATATAATAGAAAAATGAATTTAATAGCATAATCTGAAAAAGCATGATACTATCTATTACTAAAGATAATATATGTAAATAACTATAAAAAAATAACAATCATAAAGATAATTGATAACTTTGATTGTGATTTATGATTAAGTAGCATAAAAAAAATCTTGGATTTAATAATAACTAATAAAAAAAAATCAGATACTTGAAAAAGGAGGAAAATAATTTGTCAGAGTCCTATAAATTAGCAATATTAGGAGCAACAGGTGCAGTTGGTACGGAGTTACTAGAGTTACTACAAACAAGAAACTTTCCAGTAGCAGAATTAAAACTACTGGCATCAGAGCGTTCAGCAGGTAGTACCTTAAAATTTAAAGGACAAAACCTACAAGTAGAAGCTGTAACAGATGATTCATTTAAAGAAGTAGATTTAGTGCTAGCATCAGCAGGTGCGTCTACATCAAAAGTATGGGCAAAGAAAGCAGTAGAGGCTGGAGCTGTAGTTATTGACAATTCTAGTGCTTTCCGAATGGACCCGGAAGTGCCTCTCATAGTCCCAGAAGTTAACCCAAAAGCAGCAGCTTTACATAAAGGTATAATTGCTAACCCAAACTGCACAACAATATTAATGAGTGTAGTAGTATGGCCATTACATCAAATCCAGCCAATCCAAAGATTGGTGGTGGCCACTTATCAATCAGCAAGTGGGGCCGGAGCAAGAGCAATGGCAGAAATGAAAACCCAGGCCAAAGAAATCTTAGATGGAGAAGCTCCAACAATAGATATTTTTCCCTACCCATTAGCATTTAATTTATTCCCACATAATTCCCAACTTAATGAGCAGGGATATTGTCAAGAAGAAATGAAAATGGTCAATGAAACAAGAAAAATATTTGGCTCTAATGAATTGAGAATTACAGCAACTTGTATCCGAGTACCAGTATTAAGAGCACATTCAGAAGCAATTAATATAGAATTTGCTCAACCATTTAGTCTTGTTAAAGCACGGGAAATATTAAGTCAAGCACCAGGAGTGACATTGGTAGAAAATTGGCAAGAAAATTATTTTCCGATGCCAATAGAAGCAAGTGGTAAAGATGATGTCTTAGTGGGGAGAATTCGTCAAGATATTTCTCATCCTTGCGGATTAGAATTATGGTTAAGTGGAGACCAGATTAGAAAAGGAGCTGCTTTGAATGCAGTACAAATAGCTGAATTATTAGTAGCAAAAAATTGGTTGAGGATGCCAGTAGGAACATTTTAATTCAGTGTGCTAAAAAAAACAAGAAGAAAGGGGGCGTAATGAGTGTTCCTAAGACTGTGTATGAGATACAAGTATAAAGAGCGAGGAATGTAGCAAGCTTGACCTTTGATTTCTGTGAATGTCCTGCTGCCGACTTTTACCGTAGAAGGTAGGAACTAAGCATGGTTAGTCCGTAAACATTGAAATATTATTACCCGTGACGTTTTATATCAGTTTTATGAAGCAGATAGAATAAGTAATTAAGAATACAGTGAGACAAAAAGAAAAAAATTTTGCAGTACAGATAGTAATGTAATATGAATCTAAAAAAAATTAGGTCTATAAATGACCACGAAAATTAAGAAGACCTAGCAAATAAATCAAATAATGCCAAGAAGGAGTGGAAATAGTGTGATAAACTTTGGTAGAGTTTTAACTGCAATGATTACACCGTTTAACCAAGACGGTAGTATTAACTATGAAGAAGTAGAAAAGTTATCAATATGGTTGACAGAAAATGGAACAGACTCATTAGTAGTATGTGGAACAACAGGTGAGTCTCCTAGCTTGACATGGGAAGAAGAATATCAGCTATTTCAGGTAGTTCAAAAAGCAGTAGCAGGAAAAGCTAAAATAATAGCAGGTACTGGATCAAACTCCACAAAAGAAGCGATCGCAGCCACCCAAAAAGCAGCTAAATTGGGCTTAGACGGTTCATTACAAGTAGTGCCATATTATAATAAACCACCACAGTCGGGACTTTATCAACATTTTCAAGCGATCGCCCAAGCTACCCCAGAATTACCAATTATGATATATAATATACCAGGGCGTACAGGTAAAAATCTGGAGCCAGAAACTGTAGCAAGACTCGCGGACATTCCTAATATTGTTGCTATTAAAGAAGCAAGTGGTAATTTAGACCAAGCAAGTCAGATTCGACAGTTGACTTCACCAGAGTTTAAGATTTATTCTGGGGATGATTCTCTCACCTTGCCACTAATGGCTATTGGTGGCAGTGGGGTTGTTAGTGTAGCTAGTCACTTGGTAGGAAAGCAACTACAGGAAATGATAGTAGGATTTGAAACAGGTAAAGTACAGGGTGCTACAGAAATTCATCTACAATTATTTAACTTGTTTAAAGTTCTATTTGCCACAACTAATCCCATTCCTGTCAAAGCAGCTCTGAATCTGTTAGGATGGAAAGTAGGTACTACTCGCCTTCCATTATGCGATCCTCCAACAGAAGTCACTGAGAAATTATCAGCAGAAATGGGTAAATTAGGTTTATTATGAGCTACATTGGATAGGCAAAAAAGTTTTCCCAAAACTGAATATTATCAACCTGAGTAATGATTATTTAATCCTGATTTGTATTACTAAAATCTTGTATATAAGAGGTTAGTTTTTCTAAATTTTAATCGGTATAAAATATCATTAATAATCACTCAAAATGATGCCAAGTAAACAATAGTAAAAATAGGATAATTATGATTAGAAAAAAATCAGCCTCTGCTCTAAAAATTATTCCACTAGGTGGACTGCATGAAATAGGCAAAAACACCTGTGTATTCGAGTATGATGACGAAATGATTCTACTTGATGCCGGGTTAGCTTTTCCGACAGATGGAATGCACGGTGTAAATATAGTCTTACCAGATGTAAGCTATCTGGATGAAAATCGTCATAAAATCAAAGGTATGATTGTCACCCATGGTCACGAAGACCATATTGGTGGCATACCCTTCCATTTGAAAAATATAGAAATTCCAGTTATCTATGGACCTAGACTAGCGATGGCTTTACTTTACCATAAGTTAGAGGAAGCAGGAGTCCAAAATCGCACAGAATTAAAAACTGTTCGCCCCCGTGATGTTGTTAGGTTGGGTAAACATTTCAGTATAGAATATATTCGTAATACTCACTCAATGGCTGATAGCTTTACCGTAGCAATAACAACACCAGTGGGAGTAGTTATCCATACAGGTGACTTCAAAATTGACCATACTCCTGTAGATGGAGAAAAATTCGATCTGCAAAAACTGGCAGAATATGGAGAAAAAGGAGTTCACTGCTTAATCAGCGACTCTACAAATTCGGAAGTACCCGGTTTCACTCCTTCTGAAAGATCGGTTTATCCCAATTTAGACCGAGTATTTGCCCAAGCACCAGGACGTGTAATGGTGACAACTTTTGCCTCTAGTGTACATAGATTACAAATAGTTCTAGAACTAGCGAAAAAACATGGTAGATTAGTGGCGACAGTAGGGCGATCTATGCTCAATGTGATAGCTCATGCTCGCAATCTAGGTTACATTAAGTGCGAAGATAGTTTGTTTGTACCTTTGCATAGTGTCCGGAGTGTGCCTGATGAAAAACTATTGATTTTGACTACCGGTTCACAAGGGGAACCAATGTCAGCACTCACTCGTATTTCTAAAGGTGAACATAGGCAAATAAAAATTCGCCAGGGAGATACAGTGGTATTTTCTGCTAACCCTATTCCTGGAAATACGATCGCCGTTGTCAATACTATAGATAAGCTAATGATGCTAGGAGCAAATGTTGTTTATGGAAAAGATAAAGGTATTCATGTTTCTGGTCACGGTTGTCAAGAAGACCAAAAATTAATGTTAGCGCTTACTCGTCCGAAATTCTTTATCCCAGTTCATGGAGAACATAGGATGTTAGTAAAACACAGTCAAACTGCTCAAGGTATGGGAGTTCCTCCAGAAAATATGGTTGTGATTCAAAATGGAGATGTGGTAGAACTGACTCAAGATTCTATTCGTTTAGCAGATAAGGTATCTTCTGGTATTGAGCTGGTAGATCGTAATCGTTCTGGTATGGTTGCAAAGAATATCCTCGACGACAGGCAACAACTAGCAGAGGGTGGTGTTGTTACTGTAGCGTTGGCAGTTGGTTTGCATGGTAAATTGATTGGTAAACCTGAGCTACGTTTGCGTGGTGTGGTGATTTCTGGCGAAAAAGCACAATTGCAAGAATTGGTTACTAATACATTAGAAAAGAGCTTGATTAATTACTGGCCTCAATATACGAAGTTGAATGGTCATAAGAAGACTCAAGTTGATTGGTCTGGATTACAAAGTGAGCTTGAATGTAGTATTCAGCGAATGTTAAGACGAGAATTTCAAGGTCAACCTGTGTTAGAGTTCTTGATGCAAACTCCAGATGCAGAAGGTCAAAAAGAGATTACAGTTAAACAACCAGTAGGAAGTAAACAACCAGTAGGAAGTAAACAAGCAGTAGGAAGACGGCGACGCAGATCGACTGCTAAGGTAGCATCTTAGTTTGAAGTCAAAAGTCAAAAGTCAAAAGTCAAAAGTGAGATTTTATTGACTAAAAACTTGACGAGTTATGAAAAACCGGGTTTGTGGGAGGTAGATGTTAGTATGGTGGGGAATTTCAAACAAACCCGGTTTCTACGCTTTTTTTATACCGATACTACCAGATTTGATATTAGTTGTTCCCGATATTTTGCTCTAACAAATATTCTTGAAAAATCGGTTTAGCAGCAAATATAATTGAATTTTGCTCTTCGATTTTTTCAATAAGCGATCGCTTTCTCAAGGATATAATGGCATTCAAAATATCGAAGTTGGAGCGATCGCTACTCTCCCACAACCAACAAATGAAAACTGGTTCTTTTTGATAGCTAATTTGTAATAAAATTTGCTTTTATAACTCGGATAACCGATTTAAATGTTGTTCTAAGATAACGGTTAATTCGTCTCCTAAAAATAGAGGTTTGTATTGTAAATATTCTGCTACTCTACTTCCAAATGAATCTTTAATTACTGTTGCTGCAATTTTTAACCAGTGGGGGTTGCCTCCATAAATATTGATTAATTCAGACCATTTTTCTTTATCTAATAAACCTTCTTTTTCTAAGATTTTATTGGCGGTTTTTCCTAAACTTTCTAGTTCCAAGCTGGAAACGGGGGCATTTTTATTTTTTAAATCGACTATTTCTAATGGTAAATCCCAACTGTTGAAAATTAGACAGCTTTGATGGGATAATTCTGCGATGGTTTGAAAAAGCTTTCTATAATTTTCGTATCCCGGTTGATAATGACCGACTAATTTATTTTTTTCTAAGACTTGATGTAGGTCATCTAATATTATTAAACAGCGATTAGGAAAAAGTTTAAAAAAAGCGATCGCGCATAACTCAGCGTAAGTAATCAAAATTTGGTAGTGCTGCATTGTCATTATTTTTGTTACGAGAACAGTGGGAGCATCTTGCTCCCATGCCAGGCATTCTTTTTTCCTGTATACCGTTACTATGCAGGACTACCTAAAATTTTAATCAAGGTGATTTTTGGAAACTAATAGGCAATTTTAAAAAACTTAGATTCTCAAAAACCCTTTTTTCCAAACCTATCTAACCACCAGCAACAGCAGGAACAATACTAACTTCATCTTTATCGTTAAGTGTTGTTTTTGTTCCATCTAAAAATCGAATATCCTCACTGTTGACGTAGAAATTTAAAAATCTCCGTGGTTCCCCTTGCTCATCACACAGACTTTTTTTGATACCAGGAAATTTTGTTTCTAGAGAATCTATTAAAACTGAAATATTACCACCGTCACATTCAATTTCAATTTTTGCCTTATCTTCTGTTTTATTTTCGGTGAATTTTTGCAATGGGGTAGGAATTAAAACTGTAACTGCCATAACTTACTAATTTGTTCGTGTAAATAATACTTAATTTGCAAATACTTATTATGATGCTTAGTTCAATAATATATTTATCTTTTTAAGAAAAAAATTATCTTTCAAAACTTACTAAATATAATTTGAAAATTTCCTTATAGTTTGGAATCAGGGTTTTGAGACCAAACCCCTACAAGAAAAATTAAACCAAAACTTGTTGCCAGTTAAGACGCTCTAAACTCACTATATAATTTGAAAATTTCCTTGTAGTTTGGAATCAGGGTTTAGAGACCAAATCCCTACAAGAAAAATTGGCGTTGCTGAATACTGGGATGATTCAGGCTGACACGGAGACGCTCAGACGCTCAAAGGCGGGGATTATTCTCAATCCTCTCTGATCAAATCATCCCGCAATTATGCAATGCCGAAAAATTAAACCAAAACTTGTTGCCAGTCAAGACGCTCTAATCTTTGAGCGCGTTCCCATGCTCTCTCAAAACTATCCAACTTTGCATCTATTGTTAGAGGTTCCCCAATCTCACCTTGTACTGCTTCTTGAGTCTTTAAGCCATTACCTGTAATATAAGCAACGGTAGTTTCTTCAGGGTCAATCTTACCTGCTTCTACTAATTTCTTCAATACAGCAATAGTTGTACCACCTGCTGTTTCAGTAAAGATACCTTCTGTTTCTGCCAATAACTTGATACCTTCAATAATTTCAGCATCATTCACAGATTCAATATTGCCGTTTGTTTTGCGAGCTAGTTCTAATGCGTAGATACCATCTGCGGGGTTGCCAATAGCAATTGACTTGGCAATAGTATTAGGTTTAACTGGAGTAATAAAATCACGACCTTCTTTAAATGCTTGAGCTACTGGAGAACAACCTTCAGCTTGGGCTCCACTAAAACGAACTGCTTTATCTTCTACTAAACCTACTTTGACAAATTCTTGGAACCCTTTATAAATTTTGGTGTAGAGGGAACCAGAAGCAATAGGAGCAACTACATGGTCTGGAAGTTTCCATCCTAGTTGTTCGGCAACTTCAAAACCTAGAGTTTTTGAACCTTCAGAATAATAAGGGCGGAGATTAATATTAACAAAACCCCAACCATAAGTATTTGCAACTTCACAACACAGGCGGTTTACTTGGTCGTAGTTCCCTTTAACTGCCATAACTGTTGGGTTGTAAATGAGAGTACCGAGAACTTTACCTGCTTCTAAGTCAGCAGGAATAAATACACAACATTCTAATCCAGCTTTAGCGGCGATCGCTGCGGTAGAGTTTGCTAGGTTGCCCGTACTTGCACAGGATACTGTGGAGAAACCTAATTCTCTAGCACGACTCAGAGCAACTGATACTACTCTATCCTTGAAACTGAGGGTAGGCATATTTACCGCATCATTTTTAATATAGAGATTTTTTAGACCTAGGCGACGGGCTAAACGTTCAGATTTTACTAAGGGGGTCATACCTGTTCCTACATCTATAACATTATCTGTTGTTACTGGTAGGAAGTGACGATAACGCCAGATAGAGTTAGGACCTGCTTCAATTGTTGCCCTACTTACTATTCGACTTAGTTTTTCATAGTCATATTTTACTTCTAAAGGACCGAAGCATACGTCTTCACATATATGTTTAGCTTCTAGAGAGTATTCTTCTCCACATTCTTTGCACTTGAGATTTTCTATGGCTGTATTTGTGCTGGGGATTTGATTGTGAGTTTTTGTGGCCTGGGTCATAGTCTTTACTCCCTATTTCATTTCTCAGAACTGTTCAGCATTTTTTGGATACTAGCATGGGTAAAAATCACCGTCAACTATACCCGACAAAAATAGTCTGGATTGATTTTAATCCATTTTTTTCGATATTGAATGCTACAGATAAATTTTATCTTTTGGTCGTTAATTCGTAACCGCTCAATATTCCGGGGTAAATCCTTTAATAACAAGCCTCAAATAGCGTAATTTCGTTGCCGAATAGGTAGTCCGCCCCTATTTATTGAGCGGTTACGTTAATTCTACTAATCTATAAGTTGATTCGATTGTTTATATACCGATTTTGGTAATAGCTGAAATATTTTTTTTAGCTGTTTTTTGAAAGTAAAGTAGTTTTTATAACTATAGTGCTACGAGCAAGTAAAAAGTAACTCATGCCAAAGTTAAAATATAGCAATTAATAATTAATAATCAATTATTTGCTCATATTGCTCATATATGACTTAGATTTATAATCTCCCAATTTCCCAGTAATAAATGCTTAAAACTATATTTTTTGTCATTTTTAAATTAAATTTTATTAATACTTGAGGAGATAATATTTGTTTTTTTGCCGAAAAATTCAGGGATAAAGCATTCTATTTCAAGGTAAAAAAAATCATTTTAGTCAATCCTATTCTTTATTAGAAGAGGTAATTATTCATTGTTGAACTTTTTTATGTTGATTTTAGTAGCTAATACTATTAATTTTATTTATAATAGCAATCCTAAATAATTTTTGAGAATTTTTATAATAGTTAAGATTGAGGAAAAACCTTAAAAATTCTGACTCCTGACTCTTGTACGGGCGATTTCATTCCCAATGCTGTCGCAAACCCTTTTGCGCAGCATTCCGCAGGAAATCCCCCCTATCACAAAAATATTACAATTGAAATAGGATTGCTATAGCTAAGAAAGAATTGGTTAGGACATAGATAGACTGATGATGCTTAGATCGCGGAAATGTTTTTCCAACTTTTCGCTGTTAAGTGTTCGCTGTTCCCTGCTATATTATTTTGATGAGTAAATGTAGCATTTGATGGTAAAAATTTACTTTTATCTCTGTCCCCTATGAGAAAATACGCAAGAAATTATATTTTCTAAAAAAAATATCTAAATTCTAAAACTGTTGAGGCCACCACTTACTGGAGGAATTAGGACTACTTCGTCACCGTCTTTAAGGATGGTTTCTGGTGGGACAAAGTTGAGGTTAATGCCAAATTTGGTGACATTTCGCCACTTTTCTAGTTCGGGGTGTTGGCTAATGATCTTTTCTAGCAGTTGGGATACTTTTGTTCCTGGAGGTAGGGTTAGTTGGAGTTCGGGAACTTTGTAGACTTCTTGGTAGGCTGCGAATAGTTTGAGAGTTATGGTGATTTCGGTATGATTCATATTTTTTATGTTGAATAAAAAATCATGCGTAGGGGCCAACAACATTTAACACATTCACTATATCAAAGTTTTTAATTCTGTGCAACCTTTATTCTTTTTTTCGTCGCCGTTTTTGGAGAGCTTCATAGAATGCAATTTTTGTATAATTCTTTATTTCAATTAATTAATGGAAGAAATTTCCAGCAGATTAAATCTCAAGTTAACTCAATAAAAAAGATTGCTGAAGTTGCAGGTGTAAAAATAACAAATGCAGCAACTAAAAGTTCTTTTACAAAAGCAGGAAATGTTTTTCTTAGTTCTGGGAATGTAGCAGGTAGTGGTTTACATCAAACTGTTTTAGGAGTGGGAAAATTTATAGGTTTTAAGTTTAAATCTTGGCAAGCAGTAGGTATTGCTAAAAATCTTGGTAATGCTGCTAAATTTTTAGGTCCTGCTGTGGCATTAGTTTCTGTGGGAATGGATGTTTTGGAAATGCACAATGAAAGTCAACGAGAAAAAGAAATGGCTGATTTAAGAAAAGATATTTCTAGTCAATTTCAGAAAATAGCTAAAGATTTAGAGGCACAAATAGAGCGACAATTATCTGAGTTTGAAACTGAGGTTTATACAGAGATTGAAAAGCAAATTGCTGAAGAACGAAAACAGGAAGAGGAAGCTATAGCTACTTCTAATAGTTGGATCAAACAATTAGGAGAAGTTCGGAATAATTTTGAGCTGATTCTCCAATACATTCATAAGGTATAGTCATTCTGAATAAGACTGGGACGAGTGTTTCTTTCCTTTAAAGGGTTTCAGCAAAAAAAGTGTTTCATCCTTATTTGAAATGACTATAGCAGCAAAAGCAAAAGGTTGAGTCGAATGATTACTTCAGGGTAATTATTTTCTAATTTTTTTCTGATTCTTGATCTCCCCTATTTCCTGTAATTGGTTGATGAATTTCTCCTAACATGACTTTAGCTTTTGCTCCTGTAACTTCTGGTAAATTACTCTTAATTTCTAAAGAGCGCCAATAAGCTAAAACTGCCATAGATATAGCTTCTTTAAAATCTACATCTACACCTACTTCAGCAGTTGTCATTATTGGTATTGGTGCTAATAATTTCTCTATCCTTTCTTTTAAATATAAATTATGGCTACCACCGCCACATAATAATATTTGGTCTGGCAAATTTGGTAAGAAATTTCTATAGCTATGGTTGATTGAAGCTGCTGTTAATTCTGTGAGGGTTGCCAGTATATCAGCAGTAGTTAAATTATATTTTTCCGCATCAGTAAGACAGTTAAATAAATAGTCTTTGCCAAATAATTCTCTACCTGTAGACTTTGGAGGTTTCTGTTGGAAAAAATCTTGTTTTAACCATGTTTCTACTAACTCTTGGCATGGTCTTCCACTTGTCGCCCATTCTCCATTTTGATCGTAAGTTTTACTTCCCTGAGAAAGATATTGTACTGCTAAATCTAATAATGTATTACTAGGTCCTGTATCCCAACCTAAAACTGTTTGAGAAGAGCCTAAACTTCCTACTTCTTCTAACTGCCCTTCTTGTAAAGAGTAAGGGAAAGGTTGACTTTCAAATTCTAACTTTTGACTTTTGACTTTTGACTTTTGACTTCCAAGATAAGTAACATTGCCAATTCCACCTAAATTTTGTATACAGCGAGTATATTCTGGATGGCTCAGTAAATGAATATCGACACAAGGAACTAAGGGCGCGCCTTGACCTCCGGCAGCAATATCGGCAGCTCGAAAATTACTAATAGTGGGAATTCCTGTTACATTAGCAATTACTTCACCACGGCCTAACTGTAGACTATAACCTAATTGTTGAGAGGGTGGACGATGGTAAACAGTTTGACCATGAGAGCCAATTAGTTGTGCTTTTATATCATATTTTTGGTTGATTGTCAATGCTGCTGTAGCGAATTCTTGGGCAATAGCATCATTAAGTTCAGCCAATTCAGCCATTGAGAGAGAGGCTCCACCACAAACATCAAGAATTTGGGAGCGCAAATTTTCTGGGTAAGGATAGGTAGTTGCTGCTAGTAGTTCAACTTGTAAATCTGTTTGACCACCAGCAACATCAACTAAAGCTACATCTATACCATCCACAGAAGTGCCACTAATTAAACCAATAACTTTGGTCATTTGCAGTAGTTAACCCTTATCAACTATCAACAGCGACTATTATGACTGTAATATTATCGCGACCACCTTTCTCCTTAGCAGTATTTACGAGTTTTTCAGCAATAGTTCCACAAGCATCACTATAATTTAAGATAGGTGTAACCTCAAAAATACTGGCAATTTCCTGATCGGATAACTCTTCTGTCAATCCATCACTACAAAGTAAGAGGCGATCGCCTGGTTGAATATCTATAGGTAAGAGGTCTACTTTACCCATATCTTCCCGACCCAAACATTGAGAAAGTACATGACGCCAAGGATGTACTCTAGCTTGCTCTAGAGTTATAGCATTGCTTTTGACTGCCTGAGCTACCCAGGTTTGGTCTTCTGTAATTTGTGTTAGTGTTTTTCCCCGAAATCTATAGAGGCGAGAGTCTCCCACATTTGCAAACCAAGGTTCTTGTTCTCGGAAAATAGCTACTACTGCTGTTGTACCCATATCTGAACGTTCAGGATGTTCTTCCTGGTCATCTATAATAGCTTCATTTGCTTTAAGAAAAGCATCTTCTAACAATTGGGGTGATTCTATAGTATCCTGCCAATTATTAACTATATAAGTTTTAATTACTTCTGTAGCAATTTTACTAGCTTCTTCGCCACCTGCGTGTCCCCCCATCCCATCAGCAACAATAAAAAATCGTCCTTCAGGATCTATGTAGTAAGAATCTTGATTAACGGAGCGAATATTACCTGTATCAGTGTTCCCTGCAGACTTCAGTTCCATAGTAGAACTTAGTTCACTGACTTTTGTCCAATTTTGAGATTTATTATCCACCTATATTATTAATATCCTACTTTAATATACTTTATTCTCATTGTAGCATTAGAATCTAGTTGATAATATGACTAAATTTTCGCTAATAAGCATAGGTTTAAGCATTCAGCATTCGGCTCAAGTCATTTCACTTATCAGTCATTAGTACCTCAAATCTAAATTAGGAGGTAAGAAAATCCAAAATTTACTTTTTTATCATCTTGAAAGGAAAAGCTATTTATCTTATTTCTTTTTTAGTCAAAATTATTGGTTGTAAAGAACTTGAATTTTATTAATGTCCTATACCCTTGTTCTTGAGTGTTATAGCGCTACGCATTAAGGTGTTTGACATTTCTAAATCCTAAAACCCTTTATTAGTCTACTATTCCCTATTCCCTATTCCCTATTCCCTAGCGCGTAGCGCTATATAAGAAAGCAGGTTTATGGGAGGTAGATGTTAGTACGGTGGGTTATTTAATTTAATACAAACCCGGTTTCTCTACATTTTTTATACTGATAGTACCGGATTTGATATTAACCCTCAAAAATATTCCGTCAAATCAACTCACAAGTATTATTTGCAATTTTTTTCTAAATTGGAAACTTGTGTCTGAATAAATTATGGAACTAATTGTTGAATTCGTGTGAGAGGGATGTCTACCCATTCGGGGCGAGAGGTAAGTTCATGGTCAAGTTCATAGATGACTTTTTCTAATAGATAAACGTCTAAAAGTACCTGTATTTCAAGTTCACTTTTAGGCAAAAATGAACTTGAATTTGTACTTTGAAGATATGCTTTTAAGAAAGATATGCTAACCCAGGTATACCAAAATGTAGACCATTGTTCCATTGCTAAAATATTTTCAGGACGAATCATCCCATTTTTAATTTCTTCCCGGAGAGCAGCATTAGCTGCATAATAAAATGACTCTAACATTACTGCAATGTCTCTAAGTAAAGAACGTTTCATGCGACGTTCATTTAAAGGGCGAGCAGCTTCTCCTTCAAAATTAATAATGACAAAATCTTTACCCGTAAATAAAATATTTTCTAAATGATAATCTCCATGGCAACGGGTACGCATAGCAGTAATTTTTCGTTCTACCACCGAACCTAAATGTTCCATAATTCGGTCTTGACGATTAATCACACTTTTAGCTAATTGTTCTGTATCTTGTGAAAATCCTGATAGGTGTTTTTTCAACTTTAATAAAATCCTACCTGTCTGGTTTCTCATATATTGATATACAGACCTTTGATAAAAAGGTGTAAACTGTTCGGGTGAAAAATTGGGGTTGTCTGTATCGGAGGCTAAAGCGTGATGAATATCTGCTGTAACTTTACCTAAATTTTCTGCTAAATTGATATAAGAACCTATGACATCGTAGACTGATTCGCTAATCTCAGTATTTAAACTATTATTAACAGTAATCTCAGGAATTTCTAACTCATTTACAGATGCTTGTTCTACCATTATTCTGTCAAAATAATCTCTCAGAGCATCAGAAGTATAAGACCAACCATCTCTTGCTTCTGAAATAAATTCTTCTAATATGCCAATCGTAATTAAGTTAGTTCCTTCTCGGTGATATTCTAGATATCCTGCTGTTTGAGAAATATTCCCTGCAATTGCTGAATTTTGAGTTCTTGATATCTCTGTTAAGAAGTTCCCATTTTCTAGTTCTGGATGAATACCATGTTCTAGTTTGCGGAATAATTTAAGTATTAATTTTGTGCCGAAATTAATTAAGGTTTTATCGTGTCTTTCAGATGAAATATGTGGCTGAATATCTTCTGTAGTTGCCTGCATGATTTCTACTAATACATGAGTTGCATTTCCCTGAATAAAACCACTATTTCCTTCATGTTTTTTGTTTTTATTGATAGCTGCTAAGGGTATGTTTAAAAAATCTTTTTGTGCCAAAACATCAAACAAAATTCCAGATTTATCTTGTTGCTGTAGTTGTAGTTCGGCAATAATTTTTTCTGGAGGAATTTGAGAACTTATTTCCGACTTCTCTACATAGCTCAGAGGAATTAAATAAGTTTCTGTTGGACCTTCTGTATAATGAAATTCTAGAAACACTAAAGCAGTTTCTTGTTGTCGAGCATGAATGGGAATTACTTCTGTTATTTCTGTAGATTGGATGACTTTATTTTTACCTCCAAACCAAGGATAGCCACTCAAATAATTAGGTAAAATTGACTCTAACTTCTTCTTATATTCTGGCTGAGAAAATATATTTTGCCAACTTTCTACAATTGCCAAAACCGGAGGTTTACTCAAAGGTCTTAAAGTTTCAACATAAGTTTGTTGTGGCTGTAGAGTAAACCAATAAAAAGCATAAGGACTCAAACTAAAAAAGTAAGGATATTCCTGAATAGTAGGAAACTTAGTTCGACCAAAAATTTCCACAGGTACCATACCATTGAAAGCTGATAAATCTAACTCTACTGTTTGTACAAAACGGGAGAGATTAGCTACTACCAAAATATGTTGACCAGAGTAAGTCCGAGTAAAAGCCAAAACCTTTCTATTTTCAGGATGTAACAACTCAAACGAACCACGTCCAAAAGCTTGAAAACGTTCCCTCGTAGAAATCAAACGCTTCATCCACCACCACAAAGAATTAGAATTAGACCTTTGAGCCTCCACATTAATCGTTTCGTAGTGATACTCAGGGTCAACAATAACTGGAGCATATAACTTTTGAGGATTAGTACGACTAAAACCTGCATTACGGTCGGCACTCCACTGCATAGGAGTTCGCACACCATTACGATCGCCCAAATAAATATTATCTCCCATACCTATTTCATCCCCATAATATAGAACGGGAGTACCAGGCAAAGACAAAAGTAAACTATTAAGCAACTCTATTTGCCGACGGTCATTTCCTAAAAGGGGAGCCAGACGACGACGAATACCCAAATTTATTCTGGCTTGAGTATCCTGAGCATAAGCCTTATACATATAATCTCGGTCTTCATCGCTGACCATTTCCAAAGTCAACTCATCATGGTTCCGCAAAAATAAAGCCCATTGACAATTATTAGGAATAGAAGGAGTTTGATTGAGAATATCAGAAATAGGAAAATTATCCTCCATCCGCAAAGCCATAAATAAACGAGGCATTAAAGGGAAATGGAAATTCATCTGACATTCATCCCCACTACCATAATACTTAGCAGCATCCTCTGGCCATTGATTAGCTTCTGCCAATAACATTCGGTTGGGATATTTGGAGTCGATATGCGCCCGTATTTTTTTCAAGAAGACATGAGTTCCTGGCAAATTTTCACAGTTAGTACCCTCTTCAACACAAAGATAAGGCACCGCATCAAGACGCATCCCATCAACTCCCATGCTTAACCAAAAATCTGCTACTTCTATAACTGCCTCTTGTACTGCCGGGTTTTCATAATTTAGGTCTGGTTGATGATAAAAAAAGCGATGCCAATAATAAGCTTGAGCTACAGAGTCCCATGCCCAGTTAGAATTTTCAAAGTCTTGGAAAATAATGCGGACTTCTGGGTACTTATCAGCACTGTCGCTCCAAACATAGAAGTCTCTTTCTACACTACCTTTGGGGGCACGACGCGCTCTTTGGAACCAAGGATGTTTGTCGGAGGTATGGTTAACTACAAGTTCGATAATGACGCGAATGCCTCTGTGGTGGGCAGCGTCGAGAAATTCTTGAAAGTCTTCTAGGTTGCCGTAGATGGGGTTAATAGTTTTATAGTCGGCAATATCATAACCGTCGTCTCTGAGGGGGGAGGGGAAAAATGGGAGAGTCCAGATTGCTGTTATGCCGAGGTCTTGGAGGTAGTCTAATTTTTCTGTAAGTCCGCGAAAGTCTCCTATTCCATCACCGTTACTATCGGCGAATGCTCGAACTGGTGCTTCGTAAATTATGGCGTCTTTGAACCAAAGTGGGTCGTTTTTTAGCATAGGGTTATTTCAGTTATCAGTTATCAGTTATCAGTTATCAGTACCTCTAGCTGTTTGCGCAGCATTCAGTAGGAAACCATTGGGATTGAAATACGGATATTAATTTTCTCTTGGGATTGGATATGGCTAGGTTTGCTCCCCATTCCACCCTAGGGAAAACTTCGTTTTTCATTCCTTTGAAAGGGAAGGCTTGAGACCTTAATTTTTTGGTAAAGCTTTTTGTTTCTTTCTCTATAGTTGAAGATTTCAGGTAATTATATATGTATCATTAGTTACAAAATTTAGAAAGTTTAGCTATTATGGTAAAGCTGAGACTGTTAAGCATAATAAAAATCTCCGAATATAGTTCTAATCCACATTCCGCACCACAAAATGTAGTATACAAGCAGGAGTCAGGAGACAGAATTCAGGAGACAGAATTTGGCATTGCTGAGTGGTAATGATTTTTAGATTAAGTATCAACGCTAAAAATATGTTTTTAAATTTTACCTTTAGCTACTTACCATTACATTCCAGCAACGCCCAGAATTTAGGAGAAAATCATAGCTGCCGTGATTGAGTAATAAATCAAGCAAGTATTTATGCTTAATTTTTGACTCGTAATTTGATGAACGAAAAAAGTAATTGAGATAATTTGCATAGTATAAATATTTACAGCACTTTTTAGGATGGTGAGGTACAGTTGATGACTAATATATCTCGCCTATCTAATAAAGCGATAAAACTTTGTACCTCACTAACTCCGAAACTGCTGTAAGAAATCTACGGATTTTATACTAATTTTTATGTTACAAATTGAAGTGCGGAATGTGGGTTTATAAGCATATTATACCTTTAATGTCAACCTCTTTAATTGATGACACACCTAATATTTTACAACTGCTTAGTTACTTAGATTGTATACTAAAATTAACATTTCTATTCTTAGCCTGACTAAACTAAATAAATTTTTATTTTGGAGATGTCTAATGGTCCACGAGCAGGGAATATCTATTGAAAGCAGGAGCGATGACAAAATAGAGGAATATCTGCAACAGCAGATCGAGCCTGGTCAAGCTTTTAGAGAATTTGCTAGAGTTGAAATCGAGCGATCGCTCTGGGAAAGTTTTTCCCAACAGGTGAGCAGAACTCCCCAGAATCTAGCCATCAAAACCAAGAATTACCAATGGACTTATACAGAACTAGAACGGACTGCAGAGGGAGTGGCACGAATAGTCCTCGACAAATGCGGTGGAGGAGAACAACGCATAGCCCTGTTATTAGAACATGATGCCCCGGCAATAGCAGCAATTTTAGGAATCCTCAAAGCCGGAAAAAGCTATGTACCCCTCGACCCGAACTATCCCAGAGAAAGACTGGCTTATATCCTGGAAGATAGCCAAGCAACGGCGGTAGTGACCAACAAGCAGAATCTAGCTTTGGCAGTGGAATTGAGCTTAGAGGAAATGATCCTCGTCAATATTGATGAGGTGAATGCAGCGGGTGCGGGGTCTGCGAACGCATCGGAAATTGCCCCGGATACCCTAGCATACATACTCTACACATCGGGTTCTACCGGAGTTCCTAAAGGGGTGATGCAAAATCATCGCAACGTGCTGCATTTCATCAGGAACTACACCAATAATCTGAAAATAGCGCCCACCGATAGGTTGACCTTGCTATCATCTATATCCTTCTCTGCCGCAGTTGTGGATATATTTACCGCCTTGTTAAATGGTGCGACCCTTTATCCCTTCGACATCAAGTCTGAAGGTCTAGCTCCTCTGCCGGAGTATCTGAGGCAGTCGGGGATTACCATTTATCACTCTACCCCCACTGTCTATCGACACCTGATGAGCAATCTGAGTGCAGCAGAAAAGTTACCACAGATACGTTTAATTGTCCTGGGAGGAGAGGAAGTTAAACCCCAAGATGTAGAAATTTACCAACAGCACTTCAGCGCGGACTGCACCTTCGTCAATAACATGGGTGCGACAGAATCGGCCATTACCTTACAATATTTTCTAACCAAACTTCCAGAGGTCGGCAAGAAGGTTCCAGTAGGTTATCCCATAGAAGAAACAGAAATTATCTTGCTCGATGACAACGGTCAGGTAACGGATTTTTATGGAGAGATAGGGATATTGAGTCCCTACCTCGCTCTGGGTTATTGGCAGCAGCCTCATCTTACCGAGAAGGTATTTTGTGCCCACCCAGACGACGGCAACCGACGGATGTACCGCACGGGAGATATCGGTCGCCTTCGACCCGATGGCAGCCTTGAATTTATCGGGCGCAAATATTTCCAAGTCAAGCTCAGGGGATACCGGATCGAACTAGGAGAAATCGAAGCAGCCCTAGTACAACACTCTCAAGTCAAAGAAGCAGTGGTTATTGCCCGAGAAGACATTCCAGGAGATAAGCGTCTGGTTGCCTATATAGTGAAGAACCAATCTCAACCGATCATTAGTGAATTGCGCAGCTTTGCGAATAGCAAGCTACCCGATTACATGATTCCGGCGGTTTTTGTCATCTTGGAATCTCTACCTTTGACTCCCAACGGCAAAATAAACCGTAGAGCTTTACCAGCACCAGAGCTAGACAGCAGCCTAGAAGCTAATTTTGTACCGCCCCAGACTTCTGACCAAAAGTTGCTGGCTGCCATCTACGGCGAGGTTTTGAGACTCAAAAAGGTAGGAATTCACGACAACTTCTTTGAACTGGGGGGACATTCTCTGCTCGCAACTCAAGTCATTTCTAGGTTGCGAGAAACCTTTGCGGTAGGAATCTCCCTACGCAATATTTTTGAAGCCCCCACAGTCGCCAAACTAGAAGCACAACTCAACCGCATTCGTAACAGGAAAGAACAACTCCCCGTAGCTCCAGCGATCGGGAAAGGAACTCGTGAGGAGTTGCCCTTGAGTTTTGCTCAAGAGAGATTGTGGTTTCTGTATCAACTCCAAGAATGGAACAAGTCCACCTACAATCTGTCTTGTGTCTTGCAGCTAATGGGGGAACTTAACATAGATGCCCTGAAAGGAGCGCTCAGGGAAATCATCTGTCGTCACCAAGTATTGCGGACTCAGTTTCAGTTGGTGGACGGAATGCCGATACAGGTCATTGATAAGAGCTGTCAACTGAATTTGCCGGTCATCGACTTACGGGAATTTTCGGAATCGGAGCAATCTTCCAGAGTGCAACAGTTGGCAGCAGCATCCGCAAAGGAAGCTTTTAATTTAGAACAAACACCTTTAATGCGGGCAAGTCTCTTGCAACTGTCGAACCAAAAGTATATTCTCCTGTTGAACGTGCATCATATTGCCTTTGATGGTTGGTCTTGGGGGATTTTCCGTCAAGAGTTGTCAGTTATTTATACCGCTTTAATTTCCGCTCAACCATCCCCCTTAGCCGAATTGCCTGTTCAATATGCAGACTATGCCGCGTGGCAAAGGCAGTGGTTGCAAGGAGAAGTCTTAGAAAGTCAGCTAAACTACTGGAAGCAGCAATTATCAGGAGAGCTACCCGTCTTAGAACTACCCATCGATTATCCCCGTCCAAGAGTCCAAGCTTTTACCGGCGGGAAAACGTCCATCAAACTATCGTCAGAACTGACGTTATCGCTTCAAGAGTTGAGTCGGAAATCCGGCGTGACGTTGTACATGACTTTACTGGCAGCCTTTTTTGTCTTACTTTCGCGCTATTCGGGACAGTCGGATCTCCTCGTCGGTACTCCCATTGCTAATCGCCAACTCTCAGAACTCGAAGGTTTGCTAGGCTTTTTTGTCAACACCCTCGTGTTGCGGACGAACTTGGGGGATAATCCCAGTTTTCGGGAATTATTAGGGCGCGTGCGGGAAACGGCATTGGGAGCTTACGAGCATCAAGATATGCCTTTTGAGAAGCTTGTGGAACAGTTGCAACGGTCACGAGATTTGAGTCGCAATCCTTTGTTTCAGGTGATGTTTGCTTTACAGAACGTCCCGTCTCGAAAATGGGAGTTACCTCATCTGGCTGTAACACCGCTGTCTGTGGAGAACTTGACGGCTAAGTTCGATCTGAGTCTCGAACTATGGGAGACAGAAACTGGACTTGAGGGAAGATGGGAGTACAACGCGGATTTATTTAAAGGTGAGACTATAGAACGGATGAGCGGGAACTTCTCGACTTTGTTAGAAGGAATAGTGGCGGCACCGGAGCAAAAAGTGGGCTTTTTACCTTTATTAACACCAAAGGAACGCCATCAATTGTTAGTGTCTTGGAATGATACTTTTGCCTCATATCCCCAGGATAAGTGCATTCATCAGTTGTTTGAAGAACAGGTGGAACGCACTCCTGATGCTGTGGCAGTAGTTTTTGAGTTGGAACAGATAACCTATCGGGAGTTGAATGCCAAAGCTAATCAACTGGCGCGGTATTTGCAAAGTGTGGGGGTGGGGCCAGAAATACTGGTAGGGATCTGCTTAGAGCGTTCAATAGAAACGATAGTAGGACTTTTGGGGATTCTCAAAGCAGGTGGAGCTTATTTGCCGTTAGACCCGAATTATCCATCAGAACGCTTGGCTTATATGTTAGAAGATTCGGGGATATCGGTGCTGTTGACCTCCGAAAGGCTGGTCGAGCAACTGCCCTCAAACAATGTTCGAGCGATCTATTTGGATTCTCCTCAAGCTATTCTTGCCTCAAAAAGTCAAGAAAACACAGATAATCGAGCAAAACCTGACAACTTAGCATATATCATTTATACCTCTGGTTCAACAGGCAAACCTAAAGGAGTTATGGTTACTCATCAGGGATTGTGCAATTTAGCGAAGACTCAAATTAAAATGTTTTATCTCCAGCAGAACAGTCGCATTCTTCAGTTTGCTTCTTTGAGCTTTGACGCTTCAATCTGGGAAATTGTAATGAGCCTTTGTTCTGGAGCCAGACTTTACATGGGCACTTCAGAATCATTGCGACCCGGACCAGACTTAATAGAGTTATTACAAAAACAAGAAATTACCCATGTCACGCTTCCGCCATCAGTGCTAGCAACCTTGAAAAAGCAAGATTTGCCAAGGTTACAGAATATTATTGTGGCAGGAGAGACTTGCACAAAAGACTTGCTAGAGGAATGGTCTGTTGGTCGGCGCTTCTTCAACGCTTACGGACCAACTGAATCTACTGTTTGTGCCAGTGTAGCGGAATGTACCAATGGCGATCGCAACCTCCCCATCGGTCGTCCCATTAACAATATCCAAATCTATATTTTAGACAATAATCTCCAACCGGTTCCCATTGGTGTACCTGGAGAACTCCATATCGGCGGCGCGGGATTAGCCCGTGGTTATCTCAACCGCCCCGAATTAACCGCGCAAAAGTTTATCCCCAATCCTTTTAGTCAGGAAGAAGGCTCGCGCCTCTACAAAACTGGCGACTTAGCCCGCTATCTCGCTGATGGCAATATCGAATTTATCGGACGCATCGACAACCAGGTGAAAATCCGAGGCTTCCGCATTGAACTCCGAGAAATCGAAGCAGTCTTAACTGAACATCCAAAGGTTGGCAAAGCCGTCGTTATTGTCCGCGAAGACATCCCAGGAGATAAACGACTCGCGGCCTATATCGTTGCTAAAGAGGAAGTAGCATCCTCTGACTTGCGCGGTTTTCTGAAAAGCACAGTCCCCGATTACATGGTGCCTAGTGCTTTTGTCTTTTTAGACGCAATCCCTCTAACTCCCAACGGCAAAATCGATCGCCGCGCCCTTCCCGTACCGGATGTTTCGACTCAAGAAGCAGAAAGAATAGCCCCCCGCACCACTACAGAACTACAACTGGTACAAATTTGGTCTGAGGTTCTCAATATCTCTTCCGTGGGAGTGAGAGACAACTTTTTTGATTTAGGCGGTCATTCTTTGCTAGCTGTGCGCTTGATGGTTCGTATAGAAGAGCAGTTTGGAACTCTTTTGCCCTTGACGACTCTCTTTACTGAACCCACCATCCAAGAACAAGCCGGTTTACTCAGTGCTGCCCCGAAGAGTCAACTTTCCTCACCCTTAGTTCCAATTAAGTCAACGGGTTCTTTACCACCATTTTTCTGCATTCATCCAGGGGGAGGTAATATTCTGTGTTACGCAGTCTTAGCTCGTCAGTTAGCTCCAGAACAACCTTTCTACGCTTTGCAAGCACTAGGACTAAATGGAGAAAGGAAGCCTTTAACTAGAATTGAGACCATGGCAACTACTTATATTAAAGCAATACAGGCAGTTCGACCTCGAGGGCCTTATCGATTAGGCGGTTGGTCTTTCGGAGGCATCGTTGCTTTTGAGATTGCCCGACAGCTAGAGGCTTTAGGAGCTGAAGTAGAAATGCTGGCATTAATAGATAGCTTTAATCCTACCACTCTCAACAAGACCAAACAAGATGAAGCGATGCTGGTAATTTCTTTTGCCCAGGATCTAAGTGGTTATTTTGACAAAGAACTGCCCGCGTCAGCGGAGGAAATGCGGCAACTGGAGTTGGAAGAGAAATTAAACTATATCCTTAAGCAAGGCAAAAAACTTCAGATTTTGCCTCCGGAAATCGGACTAGAGCAAATGCAGCAGCTATTTGCGGTTTTCCAAGCCAACGTTCAAGCTATGCACGCCTATGTACCCCAGCCTTACTCGGGTCAGATTACCCTCTTCTATGCCGATGGAAAATCAGAAGAACTAGCTCAAAAGCAGATTCAAGGTTGGAGTTCTCTAACTGTCGCTGGCATCAATATCCACAAAATTCCTGGGGATCATTTCTCGATTATTCGCAGTGAAGTCTTAGCCAAGGAGCTAGTGCCGCTACGCGGAAGTCAGAAGTCAGAAGTCAGAAGTCAGAAGTATTAGACATCTCCAAAAATAAAAAATAAAATCAATTCTTATCCAGAAATTATGAATTACTTCCCCCTATTGCCCATTTCCTATTGCCTATTCCCTCTTTTCCGGAGATGTCTATTGATTAGTAATATCATGTCCGGATAATCAGTAATAAAAAAAACTTTCTTCTTTTTATACTTTCTTCTCCTCTCTTCCCTCCTGACTCCTGTCTCCTGTCTCCTGTCTCCTCCCTCATTTATTTATAACTATTCAACCGGACATAATA
>JBCDJM010000107.1:0-23086 GCA_038747755.1 Cyanobacteria bacterium P01_H01_bin.35 | reverse complement strand
CTTTTCCTTGCTTCAATTTGGCATTGGTCTTTCTGGGATCTAGATTTATTTAGAGATCCTCGAACAGGAGATCCAGCTTTAGATTACCTCTCCTTAATAAATAAATGAAACTGAATATTTGCCTACTCTACTACTTACATAAACTTACTACCTTTCGGCCAACCATATAACTGCAATCTGTAGAAAAAGTTGGGAAACAAAGCAAACAAATACTTAAAAATCTTAAAGCCTAAAGGTTCATCATAAGTTCCCACCCATTGCTTACTATTCTCAATCCAATTAACTATTGTCTCAGCGACCTTATCCCCAGATGGGGCAGAATTAACTCTATTTGCCCGAATCTTATAAGCCTTATCATTCAAACGATTTACCGGTGCCCAAGCAAATTTACCAGAAATCGCACCAGGGCGATACAAGCGTAGGCGAATCATATTTTTACTAGAATGATAAACAATTGGTCCGACACCAGACCAAAAATAATGTAAAGCTATTTTACCAGAATGATAAACAGGTCCGAAACAGGAAGGACTCCCATCAGCAATTGAACCAATGGCAATTACATCCAAAGGTCTACTCCGAGTTAACTTTGCTACTTCAGTAGCCACAACTGCAGGCCAAGAAAAATTAACTCTATTCATGGACTCTACTAATTCAATTACAGGGATGCCACCCTCTCCCACTTCAGTCTCAATTTGACCAGCATTTAAAATTACCACATCTGGGTCATATTCAAATAGTTTTTTGGCATCCTCAATAGTTTCTTGGGGAGAAACACACAACTCATCAAAAAAATCTCCCTCTAAATTAGGTTGACGAGTCACTCCAACAACTCGCCACCCTCGTGATTTATATGCTTTACCCATTGCACTACCTAAAGTGCCAGAAATTCCAGTAATTACAACAGTTTTCATTGAATTTTATTTATAAACTACATATATATAGCTTTAAGAACTGATTGATAAACTAAATATTAAAAAAGCTGTTCTGCTATCTACAGAATGTCATTGCGAGGGGGAGGGTGAGAAAGAATTTGTATGGTTTCCCCAGTCATTACCCCCGTAGCAATCTTTGGCATAGATAAGAGTCAAGGCCGGAAGATTGCGCCGGCTAAAAATATGCTTTTCCCAGGAGGCTAAGTTGTTCAATTGCCGCCTCGCAATGACAAAACTAGACTTTCTTTAATATCATCTTTATTAGGACTTACGCAAAGACCATGTATATAGTATTCAAAACTATAACGTTATAGTTTTTTGACTCTATATATAGTAACTCTGCGTAAGTCCTGTTGATCAAACAGTCCACTAGGGTGTGTTTTTGCTGGCGCAAAGCGAAGCATGACGCACCATTTTTTTTAGTAGCTAGACCGACACATATTCACAATGGTGCGTGACGACAGATTGTTAAATGCCTTTCATAGTGTAAATTTAAGCCGTCTAACGCACCCTACTAGATTAACACTCCCCCACTCCCCTACTCCCTCACTTCTTTCAAAGAAAGGCTTCTTTCAACAGAATATCCCCTACTCTAAGAGCATTCGCTGCAATAGTCAAAGCTGGACTAACACCCAAAGCATTAGGCATAAACCCACCATCCACAACAAAAACATTTTCATGGTCATGTAAACGACAATCTTTATCAAGCACAGAAGTATTAGGATCTGTACCAAACCGAGTTGTACCTACCTGGTGGGATGTATGAATATCATCCTTATCACCCGTCGCTCCAAAAGATAATACTGCTCCTGCCAACTGGAATACCTTTTTTAACTTCTTCTTATAGTACCGAGAACGATAAACATCATAAGGATGAAATTTATGGAATAGACGAATTTTCCCATCCTTACCTAGTTCTATCCGATTTTCCTCTTGGGGTAAATCTTCCACGATACCAGTTATTGCCAACATTCGCTTCAGCAGAAATTCGGCAATAGGTTTTGGTATTGGTACAGGGAAATTTTGTTGTAGAGAAAGAAATCCTGGAATAGGTACTGTTTGAGCTAACCCCAATTTGTGAGGAAATTCCTTAGTTCCCAAATACAGATCTGTAAACCCTAACTGTTTAATAAATTTATCCGCTCCTCCCGTCTCTTGTTTGAATAATCCTGCCATTAAAGCACCACAATGATACATATAATTCCGCCCCAATTGTCCGCTACGTCCTGTTAAACCAGACTTCATCAAAATAACTGGACTACCCAAAGCTCCCGCAGAAAGAATATAAACTTTAGCCGTTAATTCCTCTACTTTGCCAGTTTGACGACAACGGAGGCGAATACCTGTAACTTTTTTATTGCTATTAGTAACTAAATAGTCTGCTTCTGTGAAAGTTTGAACTTTAAGATTATAATTGAAAGTCGCCTTATCAATAGCACGCACCACTGTAGAGGCACGAGCTTCATTAGGACAGTAAAAACCAGGACATTTAGAACAACGTAGACAACTATCAAAGTCTATGCCAAAGGGGAGATGAAATGGCATTAACCCCGCATCCTTTATACCTTTCTCGAATTGTTGATTAATTGGTTCGAGTGGCGGAACTGTCCCTGGATAACCGTTACTTGGTGTTCCAACATTCGGCATTTTATATGGCCTATCCCCAGCAACATGAAATAAAGCTTCTGCCTGGTCAAAGTAGGGAGCCATATCATCGTAAGTAATTGGCCAATCCCAGAGGTGACGGGGTAGCCATTCGTCATAAAATTTCCCTGGATGGAAGTCGTATGGACTTGGGCGCATTAATACCCCTCCATATAAAGCAGTTCCACCTCCTAATATTCCAGCGATGTGAAGTCTGGCACTACGTCCATTAACTTCAATTTGGCGATCGTCAAAAGCTTCTTTATCGATCAACATTCGTTGCTCATCTTTGAAAGCTTCAACGTCACTAAATCTTGGGCCTCGTTCTACTAAAAGAACCCGTTTACCAGCTTTTGCTAGAGTATGGGTGATCGTTCCTCCTCCTGCACCACTGCCAATAATAATTGCATCAAAATCGTAACCCACTACTCTCTCCCAATATTTTATTTTTTTTATTTATTAATAAATAGATAAATGCAGTAAAGAGAAATTACCAATGGATAATTGACAATTAATCGAATCTAGGTTTAAAGTCTCTTCTAATAATGGATAATTGATAATTAGACTCAAAAATAATCACCCATTCATTATCTATGATTTATTATCAATTGTTAAAGAGGTATGAATTGATAAAAAGATAATGTTATGTACAATTGATGAAGTCTGTAACTGGAAAAAATACAAGAATAATAATTTAACAGAATATCAGAAAATATTTTTTTTAAATGAGTTAATCAGTTAATTCAGAACCTTTTTTATTTCTGTTTTGCTTCTAATTTTTTTCTAGTCGAATTTAACTGTGAAAAATAGAAAAAAATTAGTGTAGCTGTCGCAGGCAATATGCCCGCGCTACTACTGCCTACAGAGTAGGGACGTTGCATGCAACGTCCCTACTTCCTTTTTTACTTTGTTGATGACGAAACTTTCTCCTTTTTATTTTCGTTGGTAAACAATTTTTCTAAACGATCTTCCCAGTGTTTCTGATTAACATTTGCATCTTGAATATAAGGAGAAACCGCAATTAATTTCATTATTAATTCATTCAAAAATGAAAGGGGAAAACGCATCGGTCTCATTATATCTAAAAACAAAACTGCACGGACACCATCAGTTTCATTCCAAGCTTCATGGGGGAAAGAATCATCAAAAATCATACTTTTTCCTTCTTCCCAATGACGAGTTTCATCACCTACCCGAATCCGACATTTTTCTTTTGGTTCAGGTACTTTTAATGCTAATAAATAACGAATAACTCCTTTATATGGACCTCGGTGTTCAGGAATATGTTTACCAGGCATTAAAATTGAAAAGAATGCCGTTTTCATTCCTGGAATTTTTTCAATTAAACGAGTTGTTTCTGGGCATCTTTGACAATTTTTTTCTGCTTTAATTCCATACCCATACATAAAGAATGTTTTCCACAAATCGTCAGGGCTGGTATAATCAGCTTGGTCTGGAGAAATATCTTGGAAATTTGGTAAATCATCTCGATATTTCAGGAGTTCATCTAATTCTTTTCTAATCAATATCCAATTTGCGTCTATCTCATTCACCCATTCAAAGTGGTGAGGCTCAAAAAATGCTGTATCTCCAATTAAAGAATACTTAGGAATTAGCTTTTCAAAATATCCGAGCAGTTTGGCTCCAATGTTATATATTAATATTTTCCTAAATTTTGCCTTTAGATTTTCTAAAGAAAGTTTGAGCATAAGTTTTTTTTCGCTAGAATTTAAGCTGTTTGGACAGTTTTTCTCCAACCAGTTTCAAGTTAATATAATATAGAATCAACTTTTTGTAAGCTGAGAATAATTAAAAGATTACAAAAAATACTCCATTAGCCCAAAATTTTCATAGGTACAAGTTGAAAACTTGTTGTAGTCAACTTTGGCATAAGTATCGAACCAAGAAATAAGGTCAATAGCTTCCCATTTCAAGAGGATAAAAAAGGAAATTTAGGATTTCAGGCTTCCTAATTTAGTGGGAGGTATTGATATAGCACTACGAATTCAGGTTAGGACAGTTATAAATCATGGAACCCTTTAACAGTATACTGTTCCCTGTTCCCTATTCCCTATTCACGCTTCGCGTAGCGCTATAACTGATAACTGACAACTGACAACTGTCAACTAAATAGCAATGTTAAAATTATCAGTGTATCGGGCAAAGGCCATTGCTAAGGGTACAAAAAAATAGATTCATGTGGAAAGACTTTTAAATACCCCCTGACAATGCCGATCTTTTGCCCCTAAATTCTGCACTAATAATATCTAATAATATGAGTGGTACTATCACCCCTTCCCAAACTAATATAAGTCAGTTGTCTGAAACTAAGACGACACCATTAACTTCAGGTTCTCTAGTAGGAGATTTTTTCCAAGAAACTCTTGCATTAACCCGTCGGTTATTCATTCAGCTCAAACGACGTCCTTCTACATTAATCGCTGGAGTTATTCAACCTTTAATGTGGTTAATCCTATTCGGGGCACTTTTCCAAAACGTACCCCAAGGTTTATTTGGTGAAAGTGAAAACTACGGACAATTTCTCGGTGCCGGTATTATTGTCTTTACTGCTTTTGCTGGTGCCCTCAACGCAGGTTTACCAGTTATGTTTGACAGAGAATTTGGTTTTCTCAACCGTCTATTGGTAGCCCCCTTGACATCACGCTTTTCTATTGTCTTAGCTTCAGCTACTTTTATTGTCACCCTGAGTTTAATTCAATCAGCTATTATCATTGGTGCTGGTGCATTTTTAGGTGCAGGACTACCTAATATATTAGGATTAGCTACTATCGCCTTGATTGTTTTAATGTTAGTTTTGGGTGTGACTGGCTTAAGTTTGGGTCTTGCTTTTGCTTTACCTGGGCACATTGAACTTTTGGCAGTGATTTTTGTAACTAACCTACCTTTGTTATTTGCTAGTACAGCTCTAGCTCCTCTATCTTTTATGCCTAGTTGGCTACAGGTAGTAGCTAGTTTAAATCCTTTGAGCTATGCGATCGAGCCTATTCGGTATTTGTATCTACACAATGATTTCTCTTTTGGCAGTGTAGTTATGGAAGCGCCTTTTGCTGATATTTCTTTTGGAATGGCATTATTGGTGTTGTTGGTGTTTGATATTGTGACTCTAGTCGCCATTCAGCCTTTATTACGTCGTCGGTTTGCTTAAAGCAGGAGTCAGGAGTCAGGAGTCAGGAGACAGGAGACAAGAGTAAAAAGTTATCTGAAAGTGTTAATAGATTAATTTGAGAGCAGTGTTGATAGTTTGCATCAGCACTGCTCTTTTATTTGAAATTTCAATCCCTCAATAGGGATTATATCAATTTGAAAAAAGAATGTTATGAATAATAAGCAGGATTAAAATATTTTATATGGGAGTTATATTGGACGAAAAAGATAATTTAAGGTGCAAATACGACTCCTGACTCCTGACTCCTGACTCCTGACTCCTGACTCCTAATTCAGTAGATAGAAATGAATTTTTCCTTGACTAAAGAAATTAGGTGTGCTTTAAAAATACCAAAAAAGTTGTATCGTAGTATATCTATAAAGTTTCCTAAAAAACACAATATTACGTTATTATGTCTACTAAACTTTTCACCAAAATTCTTCTGAGCACCTTAACTACAGGAACGATCGCTATCTTCCTGCCTCAGCCTACTTTGGCTCAATCTTATGAAAATAATACAGTTAATCCTTTACAGGATTTACAAACAATAGATAACCCCGATCCTTTCACTGGTTCAGGCGGAATAGATATGTTCGACATTATTCATAACTCCAGACTAGGAGATAACCGGAACATGAAAGAATATATGCTCGAACAACGTGATAGTCTAAACGACGCAGCAACACAGTTCCGGAATAAACAAAAAGAACTTATACAACAACCACAGAATACTACTGGTGATACTCCGGCTTCTGCCACAGGTAGCACAGGTAGTATTGAAAATAATCCTTAAGTTAGTATAGTTTTTGGTTTCCAGCGATCGCTCTTTGGCTGCCATAACATAAGGTTGTTGTGATTGGAACGAAGTATAAAGCAGCTATATCATATTCGGTTAAATACTTATTAGCACTTTGTAGGTTGGGTTAAGTAACCTGCAACCCAAAATAGACTTTATAGTTATTGGGTTGCGCTGTTGCTTAACCCAACTTATATTATTTCCTATGTTTGGATAATATCAAATCCGCTTGCTTTCAAGTTTTATAAGAAACCGGGTTTATGGGAGGTAGATGTTAGTGCAGTGGGGTATTTAATAAACCCGGTTTCTCTGCTTTTTTATACCGATACTACCAGATTTGATATAATTAGTAATAAAAAACTTTCTCCTCATTTTCCTATAGTGACAGCGATCACAACAAATCACTGATCTACTTGATTTTGTTGCAATTTTTCCATTCATAGATAGTCATTGTGCATTTTTTTGCACGTTAAAAATAGTAGCAAAGCTTTTTGTGATAACTCATTCACATTATCGAACTTCGCCAAAATTTAGGAGATGATTAAAACATAGAGTTCAAACACAGGAAACAAAAACCATGAAAAACCAAATCATTACATTTATCACTCCTATCGTGGTAGCTGCTAGCAATGAAAAGTATGAGGGTTAACTGTTACTCATCGTGAGAATAAGAAAAGCTAGATAAACTCAATACAGGTAAGATAGTGACGCTCATCACCACCTAGCAATTATTTACTTCACTTTGCTATAGTCTCTGACTCACTATTTCCATAATCTCTGACTCACTTCAACCTCACCGAAAAATCACCAGAATTTTATTTGCAAGTCACCACGATCACCAGAAAAAAAGGTGATGATTAAAACATAGAGTTCAAACAAAAAAAACCAAAACCATGAAAAACCAAATCATTGCATCTATCGCTGCTGTTCCTTTCGCTTTCTTATCTGCTACTACTGCTCATGCTGCTGCATTAAATGGACAGTTTCATCTTAGTTCAGGTCTCCTAGATGGTGAAGTCAGCAATATTTTCTTAAGCAAAGACAGTTTATCTTTCACTCCTATTCCCACTCCAGTCATAATTGATGCTGATACAAATGGAGGTACTTTTGCCGACTTCAACTCTGCATATATTAGTGAAATTGTCAGTTTTGGCTCAACTCAAACAGTAGATTCATTTTTAGATTTTGGTTACTTGGAAGTAGATATTCTAGGAGCAACACCAGGTACTGTATATACTGGTTTAACTGATGACTCCAGCTTAACAGATGGTCTCAATGTGTTTAATCTAACTCAAGCCAATTATACATTAGACCAAAGTGGAGCTAATGTAGAAATAGACGTAAAACTTTGGGGAGAGTTTGTGAGTGAAACAGGAGAAGTAACTAATGGTGCTGGTAACTTAACATTCGAGATAAATAATACCACAGTAGCTGAAATTCAACAACAACTAGATGATGGTGAAACAATAGGAGGTTTAACTTTCTCTGGTGGTTTGTTCTCCGATACAAAAAAAGTACCTGAACCAACTGCATTATTTGGTCTAGGAGTAGTCGCTGCTGGTTTCACATTTCTCCGTCGTCAAGGTAACAAAAGCTCTTAATTTAATATCATTCCTTCACTTATACTTTCTCCTCACTGGTATTAGCTGAATGAACAAGATAGTAAATTCTCAAATCATATTAAAATACAGAACAACTCAAAATGGAAGAATAATATCAACTATTACTACCACCGACACAACTAGCATACTTGGGTAATTCCTGATAAAATCAAAATTATTCATTAGTTACGAATTAAGGTTATATGCTTTCCAATTCAGAAAATTTATCTAGTTCTACATCTAGTATTAAATACTTTGCCTATGGCTCCAATTTGTCTAAATCATTACTAGAATTCAAATTATCATCAAATCCTCAAACAAAAGAAAGATACAAAAAAGAACCCAATTCACTAATTTTACATTCTCAACCAGCTATACTAAAACATTTTGAATTAAAGTTTAATCTACATACGCCAACTAATAAGATTGACCCAAGTTATGCTAATATAGTCTATAAAAAAAATTCTATTGTACATGGTTGTTTATATGAAATGTCACCAGAATGTAAAGCAGTTATTGATGGATTAGAAGGTAAAGGTAATGTCTATCAAGAAGAAAATGTAGAAGTTTTACCTTATTATTCAACAAACACGATCGCTGCTGTAACTTATGTAGCTTACAAAGAACAAATTAAATTACCAGCTCTGACAATTAAAGAGGGAGTCTCTCCTTCTAAGAGATACTTAAAAAGTATAATTTATGGTGCTAAGGAATGTAATTTAGAGCAAAAATGGATAGATTTTCTACAAGGGCAAAAAGTAGCTACCATAAATTTTACTAGATTATTATCTGAAGAATTGAAAAAAATCAATGAAATAGTTTATACCCCTGAAGATTTAGAAAGTAAAAATTTACCATTAGAAAAAGTTTTAAATGAAAAAGAACAAATTATAAAACCTATTATTAGTAGTATTTGTGGATTAGTATTTATGTGTAATCCAAATCACGGATTTGCAATTGGAACAAAATCCTGGATTGAACAAATAGTAGGACAAGATATTACAGCATTTTATGCTAGAAGATGTTTGCGTAATGAAATAGTGTCATTATATGAAAGTGAACAAGATGTATTATTGGCAGATCGAGATTGTCTAGATTATGTTATTGCAAATACCTGTGATTTATTGAGT
This sequence comes from Cyanobacteria bacterium P01_H01_bin.35, assembly GCA_038747755.1. Lineage (GTDB taxonomy): Bacteria > Cyanobacteriota > Cyanobacteriia > Cyanobacteriales > Microcoleaceae > Trichodesmium. Next base: position 13,817 of record JBCDJM010000107.1, on the reverse strand, counting down.
CAATCAAGAAAAGAAGGAGGAGGTGTATTTTTGCTAGGTAAGACAACTAACTTTGATTTGTGGAAAGATTATTTAAGTCCAAAAAGTTAGCAACATTTTAAAATTTATAATGATATTTGTTTTAATGTAAATTATCAAAAATAATTGTATTTTGGAGTTTATTATAAGGAGATATTTAATATCATGTATACTTGAATTAGTAATAGTAGAATATTTGTTCTTCCTTCTCGTGCTAATACTTTATTTGTTATTTCTTCACTGGTCTTCTAACTCCTGTAGGGGCAATTCGCGAATTGCCCCTACAGCCTAATTATTTATAACTATTGAACCGGATATGATATAATATTAATTTATGATTTTAATATACAGCGCTTGCCGTTGTTATGAGGTACAAAATTTTAGGTTTGAGGCAACAGGCAACAGGCAACAGGCAACAGGGAATGGGGAATAGAAAAGAATAAAAACAACTGTACCTCATAGCTTCGGAAACTACTGTACTTTTCATTTCAAATGTCTCGGTGTCTTTACTACTAACTTTTAACAAGTATACTTAAACAAGTAACACTAAGCTGTGGAGTAAAATTATGTTTCATCAGAAATGGAAAAAAAGAATTATTTTTTGTTTATTATTTATATTAATTTTTGTTAGTACCATTACCTTAAACATTATTTTACCAAAACAATCAGCGATCGCTGTTAAAGAAGAAGACTGGGAAATGTTTTTGCAACAAAAAGACTTTATTCAAGCAGTCAATGAAGTTGAGCAACATTGGGAAAGAGACTATGAAAATTACTTTGATAAAAATCTGGGTGACTTTTCAGTAACGGCTGAAAATATAGGTAAAACACTCACTAATTTATCTGAACAAACTAGCACAAAACCTGCTGTTATTTGGATTTGGCAACGGGCAAAACAAATGCAGTTAATTTTAATAACTCCTGGCACAAAACCAGAAATTTATAGTGTAAAAGATTCAGACAGACAAAAGTTAATTAATACAGTTAGAAGCCTCAATGTAGAAATAACAAATCCCAGAAAACGCAATACTACATCATATTTAGAGCCTGCACAAAAACTATATGAATGGATGATAAAACCATTAGAATCTAGACTAGAAGCAGAAAAGATAGATACCATAATGTTCTGTTTAGGTGTTGGTTTGCGGACTTTACCATTAGCAGCATTACATGATGGAGAAAATTTTATTATCGAAAAGTATGCCGTTGCTCGGATTCCAGCATTTAATCTGATAGATACTAACTATAATAAGATTAAAAATGCCCAAATTTTAGCAATGGGAGCATCAGAATTTAAAGAATTATCATCTTTACCAGCAGTACCAGTAGAAATCAATAAAATTACACGATTTTTATGGGAAGGTAAAGCATTTATGAATCAAGAATTTACAGTTGAAAATTTACAACAACAACGACAAAAACAACCTTATGAAATAGTTCACTTAGCCACCCATGCTGAATTTAGACCTGGAAAACCGGATAAGTCTTATATACAGTTTTGGGATGATGAACAAATTAGCTTAGATGAAGTAGAAAAGTTAAAATTGAATCAACCACCAGTAGAATTATTAGTTTTGAGTGCTTGTCGTACTGCATTGGGAGATCGAGAAGCAGAATTGGGTTTTGCTGGGTTAACGGTAAATTCGGGAGTCAGATCCGCATTAGCAAGTTTGTGGAATGTTAGTGATATTGGTACATTAGCATTAATGACAGAATTTTATGAGCATTTGCAAAAGAAACCTCTCAAAGCAGAAGCACTTCGACAAGCTCAAGTTGCAATGTTAAAAGGAAAAGTAGGTATAAATAAGGGTGAGTTAAACGGAACGAGGGGAGAATTACAACTACCACCAGAATTAGCAGAATTTGGCGATGAAACTTTTTCCCATCCTTATTATTGGTCAGCTTTTACACTAATTGGCAATCCTTGGTAATTCATTAATGGATAATTAATAATGGATAATTGATAATTAGTAATAAAAAAACTTTCTCCTCCTTGTAACTTAAAATTCCCTATTTTTCCCTCCTGACTATTGAAAAATAAAATAGGGGAAAAAGTAGAAAAATACTCCCATATTTTCACACTTTCTATACTCCCCATCATAGCTAAATGAGTTATATAATACTCTTGATCAAGCGGGTTTAAAATGATATCTATATTTGACAAATTGTGAGTCTTTTTTTCAGAGCAGAAAATAACTTTCCTAGCTCCATAAACCATACCCAATTCCCACTCATCGCAAACATAGCAGGTAAGTGACCGTCCGGCGCTCTCTCCACATCAAATATTAAATTATCGTAGTTAGTCCAACCTATAATTGAATGCCAACCTAAGCGATCGCCCAATTTTTCACAAGTTAAATAAATCTCACTTAAATAAAAGGTTTGATTACTAAAACTTTCCCAAATCTCTTTTTGCACAGAAAAGCCAAATTTACCATTTGAATATTTTACCCAAAGTTGATTAATAGTCTGTAAATCTATGCAGGGAAAATTATCAATTGAACGAATATTTAATCTACCTTGACTTTCTTGGTGAGTTATTTCTAACATTAACCTTGCGGTTTCTATATCTGCTTCTCGCCACTTTTTAGCAGCCAAAAAATCTCGTAAATTACCATAATCTATTCCTCTTTCCGAACTTAATTCTACTTCTGGAATAGACGCAGATGAAGAAAAATTTCTGACCTGTTTTTTGGGTTGTGAAGAATCAAAAATATCAGATTTAATCAATGCCAAAATTTCCCCCACTGACTGAAATCTTTTCTTAGTTGCTCCGACAATCATCTTATCTAAAATATTACCCAAATCATCACTTATAGAAGAGGGTAAAAAATCTCGCCAAACCCAATCATTTTCACTCACATCAAACAACTCAAACGGTTGAACTTGAGTCAACAAATGGATACAAGTCACCCCCAAACTATAAATATCGCTAGCAAACATTGCCTTTCCCACAGCTTGTTCCGGCGCAGCATATCCAGCAGAACCAATAACCGTTCCTGTCACTGCCAAAGTATTAGGAGTTGCATATTTAGCTGCCCCAAAATCTACTAATACTAATTCTCCTTTTTTCTGGGAAGACTCTCGTCTAATAATATTTTCTGGTTTAATATCCCGATGAATTACCTGTTGAGAATGAATAAATTCTAAGACTGGCAATAAATCATTTAATAATTCCCAAATCTGAGTTTCATTAAACTTACCTAATGTTTCTAATTCTTGCTGTAAATTTTCCCCCTCAATCAATTCTTGAATTAAATATTGACGATTATCCTGAGTAAAAAATGCCAATAATTCAGGAATTTGAGGATGTTTTCCTAAACTTTCTAATCTAACTGCTTCTTGGGCAAATAATTCTGCTGCTTTTTCCAGATTTTGTGTTCCTTGAGCGTCAGGAAAAAACTGTTTAATGACACAAAATGGTTGGGAAGGTTTAAATTCATCTATTGCTTGAAAAGTTCTACCAAAACCTCCTTGACCGATAATTTTGACAGCACGATAACGTTCAGCTAAAAGCAATTTTGACCCGCATTTTTGGCAAAAATTTGTATTTGCTGGATTTTGATTTAGACAGTTAGGATTCAGGCATTGAATCATAATTAATACTATTTTTTTACTATAGATTTTTAGCTGAAGTCTGATCAGCATTTATATCATGTTCGGTTGAAGACTTATAAATAATTACCAAGGAGTCAGGAGTCAGGAGAAAAGTATAAGTGTAATATTTTTTCTCTGCTGTCAGAGCTGAAATTTTATTTATAACTGATTATCCGAACATGATATTAGCTATTAGCTTTTTAATAACAGATAATTAAGCCTAACTACTTATAAGAAAAGCTAACTTTACTTGTTAAATTATACAATTTTGCCCTAGGAAATTTAGATATTTCTTGGAAGCTTATAGCTGACTGCTGACCGCTGAATGCTTAAATCTCAATCAACAAATTTTCCTTGAGCAACCATCACAACATTTCCACCTACAAATACTTCTATTTCCTCTGCTTTTTTCTCGGCTTGTAATAATAATAAAGATGGTCGATTAATTTCATATCCTTGTTCTACTCTAATATCAATTTTGCTCTGATTAAAATAATTATACTCAGCTAAATATCCCACTAAACAACCATTAGCACTGCCCGTCGCCGGATCTTCAGTAATTCCTAAATAGGGCGCAAACATTCTTACGCTTAAATCATTAATATCTTTGTATGTCTCTGGGCAAAATATCAAAATTTCTGTCGCCTTTGCTGTTTGAATAAACTGATAATATTTATCCAAATTAACCTTGGCTTTTTTCAAAGCTGCCAAAGTTTTCAAAGGCACAATTATAAAAGGTATCCCTGTCGAAACTTCCTGGATAGGAAATCTCGTATCAATATCAGTTACCTCTAAATTTAATACTTCTACTAAAGATTCAACTTGATGTTTTTGAGCAAAAGTCGGTACATTCTGACGCATCCATAAAACTTCCTCTTTCCAACTCACAGGAATTTGTCCTACTGCCAGATTTAAAACTACTTGTTCTACCTGACTTTGAAGAATTTCTCGCTGAATAATGTAGGCAGTTCCTAAAGTTGGGTGTCCGGCAAAAGGCAATTCTTTAGCTGGAGTAAATATTCGCACATCATAACCGCCATTTCGTTGTTCAGGAGAGAGAATAAAAGTAGTTTCTGAATAATTAATCTCTCTGGCAATTTGCAACATTTCCTCATCAGAAAGGTTAGCTACTTCAGCACCACTAAATACAGCTAATTGATTACCAGCATATTTAATTTCAGCAAATACATCTACAATGTAAAAATCCATAATATTCTTTTTAGGGAGTAGGGAGTAGGGGAGTAGGGAGTAGGGAATAGGAAATAGGGAAAAACCTCGATCTTTATCTGATTTTCCTGCAACTGCAAAATCCAGTTCTTCCCTAACTAAAAAAAGTTAATATAGCAGTATTTTTTAAAAGTGGTATTAGTTTTTATACAAATTTAATCAATTTTTGCTAAAAATAGAAAATATTTAATAGATAATATCCAATCTGCTTAATTACAGCGCTTTTCAGTTGAGTAGACCACTAAATTCATTGTTAGGAGTCAGGAGTCAGGAGTTAGGAGTTAGGAGGTAGGAGGTAGGAGGTAGGAGGTAGGGACGTTGCATAAGGGCGTCCGTACGGAGGCACGGAGTTAGTATCATTGTGGTTTATTGATATGAAAACCGCTGTAGGTATAAAAAAATTTTTCATCTTCAGCTATTAGTAAATCTTTCTAAATTCCCTTCCTTCCTGACTCCTAGATTAAACATCTAATTATACCGATGCTACCGGATTTGATAGGTAACTAATTTTTCTAACTTTTGAATTGATTTGATAGGTAACTAATTTTTCTAACTTTTGAATTTTAACTTTTGACTTTTGAATTGATTTGATAGGTAACTAATTTTTCTAATTTTTGACTTTTGACTTTTGACTTTTGAATTGATTTGATAGGTAACTAATTTTTCTAACTTTTGACTTTTGACTTTTGACTTTTGAATTTATTCCATTGGTAACTCTAAAATAAACTCTGAACCTTTACCTAAAGTTGACTCACACCAAAGCTTACCACCATGATTTGTAACCATAATTTTATAAGCAATAGACAATCCTAAACCTGTACCTTTACCTACAGGTTTAGTTGTGAAAAGCTTATCAAAAATTTTGGCTTTAACTTCTTCCGACATTCCCATACCGTTATCTTTAATTCTAACCACTACTCCTGTTTTATCCTCATTTATTCCAGTAAAAATTATAATCTGAGGCTGGAATTTAAACATAGCAAATCCTGTTTTTTTGACTAACTCATCTATAGCATCAATAGCATTAGCAATCAAATTCATAAATACCTGGGCTAATTGTCCTGGAAAACATTTAATTTCAGGCAAATCTCCATATTTTTTTACTATTTCAATAGCTGCACGATAGCTGTTTGCTTTAAGACGATGATTCAGAATTAATAGGGTACTATCAATATTATTATGGAAGACACAACTAACTTTTTTATCATTATTTAATTCACTCCGAGAAAATGTGCGTAAAGATTTACTTAAAAATTTAATTCTTTCTGAACCTGCCTTCATTGAAGTAATAAGATTAGGCAAATCTTCAATCAAAAAATCTAAATCTATATCTTCAGCATTTTCAATTATTTCTTCAGCAGGATTAGGATAATACTTTTGATAAAGAAATAGGAACTGGAGAATATCTCTAATATAGTTTTCTAGATGCTGAGAATTATTAGAAATTGCACCAATAGGATTATTTAATTCATGGGCTATTCCTGCCATTAATTCGCCCAATGCTGACATTTTTTCCTTTTGAATCAGTTGTTCTTGAGATGCTTTTAACGCCTCTAACGCTTGAGCAAGTTCATTAGTTTTTTTCGTTACTTCTTTTTCTAGATTATTCCTTAACTGTTGTAAATTTATGTGAGTTTTTATTCTAGCAAGAACTTCAACTGCTTGAAATGGTTTAGTAATATAATCTACGGCTCCCAATGTAAAACCTTTAACGATACTTTCACTGTCTGAAAGAGCAGTCATAAAAATTACTGGAATGTCTTTTGTTTCCGGATTTTGCTTCAACCTTTTACAAGTTTCAAACCCATCAATACCAGGCATTTGTATGTCTAGTAATATTAAATCTGGCAAGTCATAAGAAATTTGCTTTAACGCTCGTTCACCACTAATTGCGGTGCTAACTTCATACCCTTCATCCGTTAAAGTTTCAACTATCACTTTCAGGTTAGCTGGAGTATCATCCACAACTAAAATATATTCTGAATTGGGTAAGTTTGACATTAATCTACTCCTTGTTCTCTAAAAAACTAATTATAAAATCTTCTATTTTATCAGCTTGAAAATCATCTGCCCACTGCAAAATTGCTTGAGTAAAAGAAATATATTTTGGTTCTATTTGCTGAATTTCTTTGGCTGTTTCAGTCAACTTTTTCAGTCTTCCCCTTCTTGCTAAGTCGAGTAAAATTTCTAAATCCTCCGCTGGTGGAGATACAATTGTAGAATTATCATTATCTGCATCTGAAACTGATGATTGGGAAATTATTTGCATATTTTCTATGTTTTCTGTTTGAACATATTTCCATTCAATTTCTAAATGTTTTTCTATCATCTTAAATAATTCTTCTGCATTGACAGGTTTCGGGAGAAAATCATCTCCCCCAGCATCAAGACTGTATTGGCGATCTATATTAGATACAGAAGCTGAAGAAATAATTACCCGTAAATCTTTTAATTCATCTGAAGTCCGTAATTGATGGAGTAACTTAAAACCATCCATCACTGGCATATATAAATCTGTAATAGTTAAATCTGGCTTAAGTTGTGCTATTTTAGCTAATCCCTCAGCACCATTTTGCGCTTCCACAGTAATAAAACCAATAGGTTGAAGCAAATTAATCAGTACGGAGCGATTTTCCCAGCGATCGTCAATAACCACAATAGTTTTTGGTTTTCCTTCGTAACCAATAATTTGTTGTCCCTCTAAATGAGAAACTGATTGCGCCCAGTCACGACTCAGAGGCAATTTAACTGCAAAAGAAAATGTACTGCCAACACCTAACTGACTTTCTACTTTAATGTCTGAACCCATGAGTTTAACTATTTGACTACTAATAGCTAACCCTAATCCTGTTCCTTGAGACTGCTTAACTTGGTCTCCTACTTGTTCAAAGGGGTTAAAGATCGTATCAATCTTATTTTCTGGAATACCAACTCCCGTATCTTGAACTTCAAATTTGACTGTTGTAGATGGATATGAGTCAGGATTAGATATGGTTTCCTGGTTGCTATCAGATAATTCTGTAGTCTGACTCGAATTATCTATATTTACTTGAAAAACAACTTTACCTGTATCTGTAAATTTGACTGCATTACCTAATAAATTAATTAAAACTTGGCGCAAACGTTTTTCGTCTGCAATTATACCTTGAGGTAAGTTCGGATCTGATTGATAAATCAACTGAATTTCTTTTTGATCTGCTTTGATACGAATAATTTCTACAACTCCCTGCAAGAAAGAAGGAAAATGAAAATCGTAGGGTTGCAGATCGAGTTTTCTAGCTTCTATTTTAGAGATATCCAGAACATCATTGATCAGAGTTAACAGGTGGGAACCACATTGATGAATAATTTGAATACCTTTATTTTCTTTTTCGCCCCAAGAATGGGAACGATTAAGAATTTGAGTATAACCGAGAATGCCATTGAGAGGGGTGCGTAACTCGTGACTCATATTAGCAAGAAACTCACTTTTGGCTTGGTTAGCAATTTCAGCAGCTTCTTTTGTCTTTTTGAGTTGATTTTGCTCAAATGACTGTACCTTTAGCAAAACTATAATCATTGTCACAGTTAAACTGATAACTACTAATGCCATCAGATTTAATGGTCTTAGTTGGGATTCAATATTTCCTCTAGGAATAATTAAACCAAGAGACCACTCTGCTTGTTCTATTGGAAAGTAAGCAATATAAACTTTTTCCTCATTTATTTCTACTAATTCTATGCCCCCTTTCCTCTCTTTCCTCTCTTCCCCCTCTTGCTGAACTATCATTTTTCGAGTAATATTCTGTAAGTCAGGGTTTTCCGAGGATAAAAAATTAGTAGTAGGTTGTTTGCTGTTGCCATCTATATTTTGCTGAGGAGGAAATATGGACTCCCCCTGAGAGTTAAGAGCAAAAGCATAACTGTTAGGACCATATTCCAAACCATTCACAACTTCTCTCATCCGGTCTACTGGGATTGCACCTGCCATCACTCCTATTGGTTTTTCCCTATCAGCAGAGTCCGACCAAACAGGAGCAGCAACAAAAACCATGAGAGTATTTAGGGTACGAGAATTAACAGGGTTGGAAACATTGACTTCACCATCAACTGCGGCTCGTTTAACATGGGGGCGGTCTTTGATATTAGCTTTAGCTTTGCCTACTTTGCTAGTATAGTAAGAACCGTCAAGGTTAATCATTGCAAAAAATAAAAAATCTTCTGATTGCAATTGTTTAGATTTTAAGAAAGGCTCAACTATTGACCACTCCATAGTTCGGAAGGTAGGAGTATTAGCGGTAGTAGATGTTTCGACTTTTCTAGTAACCAACCATTGATCGATTTTATCTACCCCTAATTGTACTTCCAACAAAGCATTTTCTTTCAAATTATCTAGAATCAAATTTCGCACAACGTTATAACTATAAACAGCAGAAATACTAACTATTACAGTTGTACTGCCGACCAATAAACGTAACATAAAGTTGCGACTTGATTCATCATCTTTTTGGTTATTTTGCCACCAATTTTTTATCCTTTGCCAAATTTTAATTTGTGGTACTTGCTGAATTATAGTCATAGTTGTTTCATGCTTTTTTATTCAAACAAATTATCTCATCAGTTTTTCAAGTATTTATTGCCAAATAAAATCAGTGTTTATAATTATTAATTATATTAAATCAGTGCGTTTTGTAGCGGTCTAATTTATAGCATAAACTTGTTAATAAATTGATGATTGCTATAAGTATATATATAAAAGAAAATAAAAAACAAAACACATTAGAGAAGGAACGGCTAATTTGGCAATAGGCAATAGATAATTCTTACCATAGGAAACCTGTTTTTTAGTTTTATATTTATCTATGGTGACTTACTTAACACCCCAAAATACATATTATCATAGAGAAAATCAATTGCTTTCAAACTCTGAAAAAAGTAGTATAATTACTAAAATCTAAAGAAAGTATTAAACACACAATGATGAACAGCTCATTTTTAAATCGTCTCCATAGTCCAGAACGCCCAGTCATAGTCTTTGATGGGGCGATGGGTACTAACCTACAAGCCCAAGAACTAACCGCTGAAGATTTCGGCGGTGCGGAGTATGAAGGTTGTAACGAATATCTTGTCCATACTAAGCCAGAAGCCGTAGCTAAGGTCCACCGAGATTTCCTCGCAGCAGGTGCCGATGTGATAGAAACTGATACCTTTGGTGGGACAAAAATTGTCTTGGCAGAATATGATTTATCAGACAAAGCTTACTATCTTAATAAAACTGCAGCCGAATTAGCAAAGTCTGCAACTGCCGAATTTTCTACCCCCGAAAAGCCTCGATTTGTGGCTGGGTCAATGGGACCAGGAACTAAATTACCTACCCTCGGGCATATTGATTTTGACAGCTTAAAAGAAGGTTTTGCCGAACAAGCAGAAGGTCTTTGGGATGGGGGAGTAGATTTATTTCTGGTGGAAACTTGTCAGGATGTTTTACAGATAAAAGCTGCTTTAAATGGTATAGAAGAAACCTTTGCGAAAAAAGGGGAACGTCGCCCTATCATGGTGTCAATAACTATGGAAGCTTTTGGCACTATGTTAGTAGGTTCAGAAATTAATGCTGCTGTGACAATTTTAGAACCTTATTCTATTGATATTTTAGGATTAAATTGCGCGACTGGTCCTGATTTAATGAAGGAACATATTCGTTATTTGTCAGAAAATTCTCCTTTTGTTATTTCCTGTATTCCTAATGCTGGTTTGCCAGAAAATATCGGCGGACAAGCTCACTATAAACTAACTCCAATAGAGTTAAAAATGGCATTAATGCACTTCGTTGAAGACTTAGGAGTGCAAGTTATCGGCGGTTGTTGTGGTACTCGTCCAGACCATATTAAAGCATTAGCTGAAATTACTGAAACTCTCACACCAAAAGAACGAGAATATAGCTATGTTCCTTCCGCAGCTTCTATCTATTCTTCGGAAACTTATGAACAAGATAACTCCTTTTTAATTGTTGGGGAAAGACTGAATGCTAGTGGTTCTAAAAAATGTCGAACTTTACTCAATAATGAAGACTGGGATGGTTTAGTTGCCCTGGCAAAATCTCAGGTAAAAGAAGGGGCACATATTCTCGATGTTAACGTTGATTATGTGGGGCGCGATGGGGTTAAAGATATGCACGAATTAGCATCTCGCTTAGTCACAAATGTTAATTTGCCTCTGATGTTAGACTCTACAGAATGGGAAAAAATGGAGGCTGGTTTAAAAGTTGCTGGCGGTAAATGTTTGCTCAATTCTACTAACTATGAAGATGGAGAACCTCGTTTTTTAAAAGTATTAGAATTGGCGAAACAATATGGTGCTGGTGTGGTAGTTGGAACGATTGATGAGGATGGCATGGCGCGGACGGCCGATAAGAAATTTGAAATAGCAAAACGAGCTTATGATGCAGCAGTAGAATATGGGATTCCTGCCCGTGAATTGTTCTTTGATACTTTAGCTTTGCCAGTTTCTACAGGTATTGAAGAGGATCGGGAAAATGGGAAAGCCACAATTGAATCAATTAAAAGGATTCGGGAAGAGTTACCAGAATGTCATATAATGCTTGGGGTTTCTAATATTTCATTTGGTTTAAATCCCGCAGCAAGACAAGTGTTGAACTCGGTATTTTTGCATGAAGCAATGGCAGTAGGTTTGGATGGATCTATTGTTAGTGCGAGTAAGATTTTACCCATGTCAAAAATTGAACCAGAACATCAAGAAGTTTGTCGGAAACTAATATATGACCAACGGGAATTTGACGGGGATATTTGTGTTTACGATCCTCTGGCTGAGTTAACAACAATATTCCAGGGTAAAACAACTAAAAAAGACCGTTCTGCTACACAAAATTTACCAATTGAAGAACGTTTAAAACAACATATTATTGATGGGGAACGTATCGGTTTAGAAGAAGCTTTAGCTAAAGCTTTAGAAGCATATCCGCCGTTAGATATTATCAATGTCTATTTATTAGATGGCATGAAAGTCGTGGGAGAATTATTCGGTTCCGGACAAATGCAATTACCATTTGTATTGCAGTCTGCTCAAACTATGAAAGCAGCAGTTGCTTATCTACAACCTTTCATGGAAGCAGAAGAGGCTGGTGAGGATAATTCTAAGGGAACTTTCGTTATTGCAACTGTGAAAGGAGACGTTCACGATATTGGTAAAAATCTCGTCGATATCATTCTTTCCAACAACGGTTATCGGGTAATTAATTTAGGAATTAAACAACCAGTTGATAATATCATTGCTGCCTACCGAGAACATAATGCTGACTGTATCGCCATGAGTGGTTTATTGGTGAAGTCAACCGCATTTATGAAAGATAACTTGGAAACATTTAACGCAGAAGGTATTACAGTTCCCGTGATTTTAGGTGGTGCTGCTCTGACTCCTAAATTCGTCCATGGAGATTGTCAAAATACCTACAAAGGTAAAGTCGTTTATGGTAAAGATGCCTTTTCCGACTTGAATTTCATGGATAAGTTGATGCCAGCAAAATCTGAAAATCAGTGGGATGATATTCAAGGTTTCTTGGGTGAGTTTGCCGAAGAAAACGGTAACGGTAATGGTAATGGTAAAGATCCTAACGAAGTTAAGTCTGAAGAAAAAGAGGAAACCAAACCTGCTGAACCAGTCGTCATAGATACTCGGCGTTCCGATGATGTAGCAGTAGATATCCCTCGCCCGACTCCTCCATTCTGGGGAACCAAGTTATTACGACCAGAAGATATGCCATTTGAGGAATTATTCTGGTATTTAGATTTGCAAGCGTTGATGGCAGGGCAATGGCAATTCCGCAAACCTAAAGGACAACCACGGGAAGAGTATGATGCGTTTTTAGCGGAGAAAGTTTATCCTATTCTGGAAAATTGGAAATCACGGGTAATTAATGAGAAGTTGCTGTATCCCCAAGCAATTTATGGTTATTTCCCTTGTCAATCAGAAGGAAATACACTTTTCATCTACGACTCCGACGAAATGAATAAGACTGGTAAAGCAACAACAGTTGTCACCAGTTTTGAGTTTCCACGGCAAAAATCAGGACGACGGTTGTGTATTGCAGACTTCTTTGCTCCCAAGGTTTCGGGAATTATTGATGTGTTCCCGATGCACGCTGTAACAGTAGGAGAAATAGCGACTGAGTTTGCACAGAAATTGTTTGCTGCTGATGAGTATACAGATTATTTGTATTTCCACGGTATGGCGGTGCAAACTGCTGAAGCAATGGCAGAATGGTTACACACTCGGATTCGTCGGGAGTTAGGTTTCGGGGATCAGGATGCGGATAATATTAAGGATATTCTGAGACAGCGTTATCAGGGTTCCCGTTATAGTTTCGGTTATCCTGCTTGCCCGAATATGCAGGATCAGTATAAGCAGTTAGACTTGTTGGAAGTAGACAAAATTGATATGTATATGGATGAGAGCGAGCAGCTTTATCCTGAACAGTCTACGACAGCGATTATTACTTATCATCCTGTGGCGAAGTATTTTAGTGCGTAATTAGGAGGAGTCAGGAGTCAGGAGTCAGGAGACAGAATGAAAGAAGGAAGTAGTAGGGTGCGTTACACTTCGTTAACCCACCGCCAAATCTGTAATTTTTTGGTGGGTTAGCGCCAGCGTAACCCACCCTACTGCTAGCAGTTTAATTTAGGGTGAGCAATATGCTCATCCTTTTTAGATCCTTAATTCACAAGATGATGCTAGTCAATTGATTTTCAACTTCGTTCATATAATCTGTTATACCAATTACCAGAAGTAATGCTATACTTCAGCTAGACTTCAAAAGTCAATAGTTACTAAGATTAAAAGTCTGTTTTTGACAATTATTAGTCGGTTAGTATAAATTTTTCGTACGGACGTTGCATGCAACGTCCCTACTTCTCCCCACACCTCCCACACTTCCCACACTTCCCCACCCAATCAGATATAGCATTCTTTTTGAGAAATGGTAT
>JBCDJM010000106.1:0-23101 GCA_038747755.1 Cyanobacteria bacterium P01_H01_bin.35 | reverse complement strand
TTTCTCAGGAAAATATTAAGCATAAATAGTCAATTACTTACTCCTATTGACCCCGATAATTGTTTCCTGTCTCCTGTCTCCTGTCTCCTATTCTTGATACTACATTTTGTCGTGCGGAATGTAGGTAGTAACTATTGCTCTATACGCAATAGAAGAAAAATTTGATATTCATCGCCTCTGGCTGGGTGCTTCAGATAATGTAATGACTATTGCTCTATACGCAATAGAAAAGAAAATTCACTATTCATCCCCTCATCCCCTCTGACTTGGTGCTTCATAAAATGTGCTGACTATTGCTCTATACGCAATAGAAGAAAAATTTGATGATTCATCGCCTCTGGCGGAGTGCTTCATAAAATGTAGTGACTATTGCTCTATACGCAATAGAAGAAAAATTTGACGATTCATCATTAGCTTTTTTCGTAATCACCCCATCCCCCCATCACCCCATCCCCCCATTTTCTCATGCACCATTTAAGGTGTGTCAGTCCAGTAGTGGCGTGACACAGCTAAAATGGTGCATAGGCGTAGGTTGAGTTTCGTTCCTCAATCCAACAAAAGCTTACTATTGTTCGGTTTCACTGTCGTACCGCTACGCGGAAGCAAGCTACAACAAGGGCCTACTAGACTAATATTGTGGTTAAAACCTAACCCCCAACCCCCTTCCCTGCAAGGGAAGGGGGAGTAAGAACTATCAGAGAAAGTCTAAAAATACCAGATGAATAAATTCTTCCCCCCTCTCCTTGTCGGAGAGGAGTTGGGGGAGAGGTCTTCGTTATTTCGTTATAAGGAAAGAAATCAACTAATGCTAATAGTAATAAGTAATATTATCGCGATTTACAGAAAAGAATTACAAGGATATTTTGCCTCACCTTTAGCTTATGCAATTACAGGAATATTTTGGCTATTGGGAGGATATTTTTTAGTAGCTATTTTATTAGGACCAGATGGAATTATTCAACAAATTGCTACTAGAGACCAACTAGGAATTACGGAACCTCCAGTCGATGCACCCTACGAATTTGTAAAAGCTTATCTGGGTATTATGGGTTCTCTTTCTTTATTTTTACTGCCCATGTTATCCATGAATTTATATGCAGAAGAAAGAAAACGAGGCACTTTAGAATTATTAGCAACCTCACCTATAACAAATTGGTCTGTAGCAACAGGAAAATTATTAGCTGTATTAACATTTTATATTTCGATGGTATTGCCATTGCTAGGCTTAGAAGCTATTGCTATTAATGCAGCAGAACCACCTATTTCGGCAGTGTTACTTTTGTTAGGACATGGGGGTTTAATATTACTTGCTGCGGCGGTATTATCATTAGGAATGTTTGTTTCTTCTTTGACAGATAGTGCAATTTTATCTGCCATTATGACATTTGCATTAGTATTATTTCTCTGGGTAATTGATGTAGTGGCTAATAATGTTAGTGGTGTTTTAGCAGAGGCATTGAAACATTTATCAATGTTGACACATTACACAAATATTATTCAAGGACTTGTGGATACTAGCAGTATTATTATGTTGTTGACTTATGTTGTTTTGGGAGTATTTTTAACAGCTCAATCAATTGATACTTTACGGTTTCAGCAGTCTTAATTAGGAAGGAAGAAGGTTTTTCCAGAGGAAGGAAGAAGGCTGAATGGAAATATCTGTAGGGACGTTGCATGCAACGTCTCTACTACTTCCTAAAACTATCAATATATCTAGTTAATTAAGTAGGAATTTGCTCTATTTTTCAGCTTACTTGTGATTCCTTGATTTGATTATTAGGCAGATAAAATGTAACAATATTACTATTATTTTTCTCTTCGTCTTGGATCAGTCTTTCGCCTTCCTTGATAACCCAATCTGTAAAATTTTCTTCATCATATATAACCCATTGGTTGTTCTCATTTTTTTCAATCCATCCTGTTTCATTTGAGAGTCTTTGCAGTAACTTATAGTATTCCATTCTATTTTCTTGAGACAGTTCCTCCTGGGTAATCAACATTTCTTGTTCACCGCTAATCAACCTATTATTGTCAATAACTTCTAATAATTTATCCAAAAAATCTGTTCCTGTTCCTTTTATCGGTAAAGTTATTGTTTTAGGAATCTTTTTAGCAATCTTTTTAGACTTAGGAGGAATTTCAATTCCTATTCCTAATAAAATAATACAACCATCAACAAGTAGAGCCATAAAAGCTGCTGCAATTCCAGCTTCTTCACCCTTTCCAATCTTCAGAAAAGGTTCAATAATTCTGACTCTGGCATCTTCATCAAAATACTTTGCTTGGAGTTCTTTGTATTTTGGATTTAGGGGGTCTAAACTACCATTATATTTTTCTGGCAAACAAACAAATTCTGGTTCTGTAGGTAAGCATTTTGGTTTGACTTGAGCTAAAGCTTTACGGCCTACATCAAAAATTTCTTGTGGTTCTTTTCCTTCTAATTCATAATCAAAAAAAGGTCTTAATTCATCAGCTACTCGCTTCACCCCATTGAATCTAATTTGCAGTTGGTTTTTTTCTCTAGTTAGTCGTCTAAATATAGGTCCTTTCCCTTGTTCAAACGAGCCTCCTGTTCCACCTACTTCATCTTCTATTTGTTTATTTTTAGCCCTAATTTCATCTTCTAATTGTTGAGCTTTTTCTTCAATAGGAGTAAAAATTTCATTCACTAAATTTTGATGAGCAGATACGGCTCTATTTAAGCCATCTTTTTCTCGTGTTTCTGACACTAAGGTATCATAATAAGCAAAGAAACTGGTATAAACACTAATAATAGAAAAAGAACCTACAGCCATCCATTTTAACCAAGGAGCGTGTTTAAGAGTAGAACCTGAAGTTAATAGAAATAATAATGCTTGAATAACAGCACCACTAGACCAACCTACATATTGAGGCAAAATTTGTGCTGCTCCATACATCGTTGTAAACCCACTGGTAATGTTAAGCATAATCAACGCTATGAGCAGTTTAGTATCCTTTTCGGGTTTTGGTTCGGTGTTTATGTGATTGTTTGTTTGAAAATTTGGATTGCTGCCATTATTTCCATTATTTCCGTTATTTTCGTTATTTCCGTTATTTCCATTATTATTTGTCTGGTACGAACCATTTTTTGTACCATCTGGTTGTGGTTTTGGTTGCTTTCTTTTGTGAGGTTTTTTTCTGCCACATTCACGACACTCATTTTCGTCTGGCGACATTACTTGTAGAATGTGGCGATTATTTGGCTCTCCCCTGCATTCCCAGAATCCATTTTCTTGATTGTTCATAACACAAATACTCTATTCATTTAATTAGGTTGTTATTTACTTATGGTAGTTTGAAAAATGGTAGATTAACTCCAGAATATAAAGTTCAAGCTTGAGTTTTATTTCTGTTTAGGATATTTAAGATATTTCTCAACGTATTTCGTTAATTGATATCTTGTCGGTAATATCAGACTTAGCAGAAAAAATAATTTCTAACAGCTTTGGAGTATCGTAGAAGTTCTTCCATTTCTGAATAAGTTTTTTCAGACTTTCATGGTCATTACACTTTCTGGCTATCCCTTTAGCAAGTTCCATCAAATCCTTCTTTACTTCCTGAGAAAATTTTTCTGCTTTCTTATACAAATTGATTAACGGTAATGGCAATGAATCTTCGCCTAAACGCCAATGAACATCTATTAATTTCAGAAAATCTTCATTGCTCAACTTTGGTAATACTCCTTCCGAGTTTAACAAATTCCATAAATTTTCATCAATTGATTTTTGCCGACTCCAGATTTCAGTTATGTACTCTATCAGTTCTCCACTAATTAACTCAACAGGAGTATCATTACTTAAATCTAAATGTTCCTGTTGATTTGCCCACTGAATAAATTTGCCTACATATTTTTGGTAAGTAGCTGTTAGATTTTCTCGCATTTTTCTCAATGTTTTACGAGTTAGCAATTTCCAAGCTTTACTCTCCATAAATTTTTCTTCTACCTCTTTATTTTTCTGGTGAGCATCCAATAATTTGAGCCATGTTTCTAGCATCTGAATAGGAAAAGCTTCTCCTATAGTTTTATCCAGGAAAGTCGTTCTTTCTATATCCTCCTTGTAAAGAATATTTGAAAGTTCTTGCCAACTTATCCAGGGATTAGAATTACTATCTGTAACTAGCTTGCTGAATATTGAAACTTTACCTGGAAACTTACCTGATTTGTCTGGAGATTTATCTTGAAAATATTGAGAATTAAACCATTGATAAACTGGCATAAAATCATTTGCCTGAAACTTCACTGCCTCTTCTGAAAAACTGACGCTTTTTTCAATGGCAGATTCCAATAATGGCAAACTTTGTTCATAAGTTGGTGAATGAGATTTTAGGCAAGTCAGATAAAGTTCACTAACTTCCGAATTGCTAAGTTTCAAAGCATTAGCAATCTCACGAACATGGGAAATACCTTTCTCTTTTTCCAATAAATAGAAATTCAGATTATCCAGTGTATCAGGAAAATTTTTCTGCAAAGATTTCTTTAAATTACTTTGTTCAAAAGTGTCTCTATCTAGAACAGGAAAAAGTCGCTCGATAAACAATCTTTTAAAATCACTACTCGTAGTTATTCCAACTAATGCTAAATCCCATAGTTTGAACTTCTCTTGATCAGAAGGAAATATCTTTTCACAAGCAATTATTAGTTTTTCCAGTTCTGGATAATTTTTTGTAGAGGGTTGCGGAGTTGGTAGATACTTTGTATGTAATGGAGTGTTTCTACCTCCAGACTTGTTATACAAATCTTCATTGCTTCCTTGAGAGATATTTCTTATCCGTTCTAAACAAGCATTTTGTAATGCCTGTAAAATATTATCCCTGAGATTCTCATCCACAAAAAATTCTATAAATTGATTTTCTATGAGAATTTCTAAAGAATTAGAAAACTTATTATCTACTTTGACTATCTCTAAAAATTTATCCGGCAAAGAATGATAGATTTTACATAACAGAGTCTTCATTAAGCTGCCATTATTTTCAGGTGGCAATGCTTTCCATAACAGCTCTAAAAGTTTTGAATTTTGACTATCTGGAGTCGATGAATTTTCCCCAAGATTATCCAGAAAACTTTGCACCTTCTCTTCCATTCGAGGAATGTACTTGCCCAAAATTTCAATTTTTTCTGGTTCCTCTGCTGGATAGTTAAAAATAAAATCTATTGATGGATAATTTAACTTCAACCAACCATCTACTTCTTCAAATTTCCAAATTAAATTATCAGAATCATCCTTAGTAGTATTGTCAAGATAATCGCATATAGTAATTAAATTTTGATATTTATCCTTGTTTGGAGCAATAAAATATTTAACATATTCATGGTTTAGATATTCCTCTTTTTCAAACTCCTCTTTACTAAAATCTAACCACACCATATTTTCAGGTAAAGAACCTATTGATGAACCATCTAAGTTAACTATTATTTGTGCCCAATTGCAATATTTAGGCTCAACCGAACCTATAGCTAAAGATATTTTGTTACGCTCATTAGTAGGCAGGAAAAGCAAAAGATTATCTAGAAGTAATAATGGCGATCGTGTCTTTTTTGGATTTTGGTCAGTAAGTAGTAATCTTTTACCATTCAAAATTACATCTGGCGCTTGGAGCAAAATCTTTTGCTCAGAATTTTTAAGTTTTTTCCAGACCTTTTCTATGGTCTCCCCTGCTTTTTTCTCTGTAGTTTCTGTTGCTGGTAAAGGCTTAAAATCTTCTGGACCCAAAAGCCAAGATTTTTGCTCGGAATCATCGAGGTGATTAACACTGCTAAAGGTTGGTATTAACATATTATTTAGTTATCCCAACAACCTACAAAATCGATTATTAAATCCAGCTATTTCTGCCTCAGATACAAAAATATAACGGTGTTGGAAAAAAGAGCGACTTCCACCTCTCGAAAAGATACCTTTATCTTTATTAAAAGCAGGAGCAGCTTGAATAAGTAGAATTTGTTTTTCTTCTGGCAAAACCCGAGTATTATTCCTACAAATTCCTACAGCTTTACGATTAAAGTCGCTACTTTGACTTCCCCAAAAGTAATAATTTTTTTCATGTATATCTTCCAGCTCTGAAATATTATTGTTTAAATTTTCACTGCAAGAAACCAGACGGTATTCACTATCCTTTTCTGCAACAAACTTACCATATATAAACTGGTCAAATTTAGACTCTTGTGACATGAGGTTATATCTCCGTAACTAAAATAGCTTTTAAGTATTAGAATCAGTTGAAGAAGTATTAGAAATGTTTGGTGGAAAACTCTTTATTCCTCTCACTAACCAATCAATCGGAGTAAATATATTTATTGGGTTGAAAGGTGCTTCTGTATTAATTTTATATTTGTTGGGATTAATGTCTTCTGTCTTGATATTTTCCTTTCCAAAATCGTATGGGTCTGGATCGTCTTGCTCATATGTTGAAAATATAGGATCTTCTTCAAATTCAAATTTTGATGCCGTATTTTTTTGTTTTTCTTCTTCGTTGGGTATAACAGGAGATTTTACATTACCATCACTATCTTTGTAGGTTCCAAAAGCAGAAATATAAAAGAACTGACAACGATTTTCTCGAGTAGGATTTATATTCAATCTAGGACTATCTTTAGATTTATCTTTAGGTTTTTCTATTTGTACATGAAAAAACCCTTTTAACCATTGTAACTTCACGTTTGATCCTTTTCCTAACATTTCTAGAAACATCTGTTCGGGATACTGATATTTTTCTTCAAGATACTTTTGATTAACTTCTTGATGATCTATTTTAGTAATCCCAAAAGCTACATATTGCCCCAATGGTTTTCGACCACTTTTTCTTTGCATTGCGATAAATAGTTTCCTTAGTAAGGTAACGTATGGTTTAGTTTGTTTATCCTCCTGTAAAGGGCTAAGTAAAAATATAATCCCATGACATTGAAGAAGATGATCGACTACAGCAACCTCTTGACTATTTTCCTGAAGAAAATCATTGTAAGGATCTATTAAAATACGTCCGGGAAGGTCTAAAAATGTTAATTCAGTATTACTTCCATCTTCATTATTTACCGTGTAGGAATACTTGCTTTTTTCCGCTGCTATTTCTGTAGGGGGTACAAATATCCCTCTATCCAAAAGTTCCATACCTTTATTAATATATTCTTCTGTATCTTGATCGGTTATTTGAACCTTCCCTTCATTGAGCAAATATTCATATAATCTGAGCATATAAACAGATTTTCCAGCACTTTGAAAACCTCAAACTCCTAAACGAATTGGTGAAGGAATTGGTGGTGCTGTTGGATTCGTTGTATTGTCCATAAGTAGCTTGACCTGAATATAAATTTACAACTAATTTGACAGTACAGAAAAACAATGACTGGACGTTCATAGAACGCGCAAATATTTCTATTATAATTGCTCTTTACAAGACAAAGCTTCATCTATTAGAGCAAACCATTGTTTCTGTAATTCCTTTTGTTCCTCTAACTCCTGAAATTGTGACCAAATTTGACTTCGATTTTTACTTAATAGTATATCCCATTCTTGTTCTACTCCTTTAGCACGGGTAATATGGTCTGCAAATTCCTCTACCATTGAAATTTTTGTCCGGTTAACAGATAACCCTAGTTTATCCAAAGTTTTTTGACACACTTCAATAGCATTTTGATGGCGCTGTTCAAGATTAGTCAAAATATTATCTATATTATCTGGTGTGTTAATAGGTTTCATCGGATCTGCAGGCAAAACTTTACTAATTTCGTGCCATACATAGGACTGCATAAAACCTTTGTACATAATTTCAAAAGATGCAATAAATTGAAACCCTCTTGCTAAATTTGGCAAGTCGTTTGTTTTAGCTAATAACTTTGCAAAAGCCTCCAAAAAATCTGCATTTTCTGTTTCTACTAAACCTCCTATTCCTAAGTTGATAAATATATCTGCCAATTCTGACTTAGTTTGATTATGAGACTCTTTCAAACCATCCTCCATGGTATGAAAATGCTTCAATATACCAGGTCGCATTTGTTGTATCGCTCGGAAATAAGCTCTATCAATTCCTTCCCGCTTTGCCCACATTTCAATATCTCTAAAATCAGGAATATTTCCTTTCTGTTGACATCTATTAATTGCTTCATTAACCTGAGTTTTAAATTCCTCATTTAATTGTGAAATTTCTACTCGTAGTTTCTCTCGAAACTCTTCAATACTTTTGAATAGTTGTGGTAAAAATTGTTCTCTCAGTTTCACATATTCAGTATCAATATCTCCATAACCAGCGATCGCCTGCCTTACTTCTGCCAATTTTTCCTCTATCCAACTTTGAAAATTCCTCAAATCTTTCGACGCAGCAGACATATATTGTTTATCTAAATTTTTCATATTTGTTGTCAGATAATCAAGCACTTTTTCCATAACTTGATTTGCTGCATTTGCATTTTTGCAGTTAGCTTTCAAACATTGTTTAACATGGATTCCTTTACTAGCCATAGTATTCTCAATATCCAGAGATAACTGTTCATTTTCCCCATCCTGATTAAGCAGCATAAAAACCCATTCTTTTAAAGGAAGTTTATCTTTCAAAGCTTGAGAAGCTACATCATATAAATTCACATCTTCCTTTCGTAAAAAATCCCCCGTTCCTTTTTTTCCTGGTCTCCGTATCAACAAAATAAAATCAATATCTTCTGCCAAAGCTTTAATCATTCTTTCCGTATCCCCCAGTCTAGTATCTCCCAAACCAGGCATATCAACCAAGGCTAATTTTTTCACTCCTACTTGAGGGAAATTACAAAAAATTTCCACCTTTTCTACAGCTAAATGATTGAAAAATTGTGGATTACTTTTAGCATCATAACTTTGGGAAACATATTCTCTTATTTCATCCTTTGGAACCTCAATAAAACGCTTTTCCAACTGCAATAAATCAGAATATTTATTTCGATGAACATAATAATCCTGTCGTAAATGTTCATAAATAGCCTCAGCTTTAGCAGGATACTGATGATTAATAGGCTGAGAAGGAAATGGAAATTTAGCAAATTAATTGATATTTTTCGGAATATTTTCAAAGCCTAATTCTTGATAATAAGGCGTAATAATCTCTTCAATAAAAGAAGATTCAGAATGAAAATAAACCTTAGCAAAAGTCTCCCCTTCGTGATGATAAATATTACTTTGAACAGTAGTACAAGGCAAGCGATCGCTACTAGGAATAATTCCTTCATCCTCTTCATCTGTTAGTCCAGCAACATTTTGTAGAAAGGTACTTTTACCTTGACGCGCTAACCCCACAACACCAATATTAATTGTGTCGCGATTAAGTCTTTGCCAGAGATTTTCCCAGACTTTACGTTGTTGAGCAATGCTGTCTAATATTGCCTGAAAATTAATTTGATAAAGTTGTTGAACTCCCATCGAAGAAGCAGTTGATAATTTGAGAATTGATTCTTGTAAATCTTTAAGTTTATATATTTTTGATTCCAGACAATTGAAATAATCTAAAGATTTTTTAGGAATATCTGCAGTAGCTTTACGCTTGCGAATAATTTCACTGATTAAATTTTCTAAAGGCATAATTTTTAATTAATTGAGATTGTTTTTTTGTACAAAAGGAAGAAGAAAGAATAATTTAGTAATAAGCGTAGGTTGGGTTGTTTGCGTTAGCATTGCGCAGCATGGAACGAAACCCAACAAAGCGTTATCTTTGTTTAATTTCACTGGTTGGTTCGACCCAAACTACATTTTTAGGGAAGTAATCTAGTAGTAGACTGTTTCATCTAAAATAGTGCATTAATAGGAAAGTAAACCCACCCCTAACCCCTCCCAGGAGGGGAAGATTTTTGTTGGGTTTTTCCGTTGGAAATGCTCCGCAAACGTTCCTCAACCTAACCTACATCTATTGCCAAATTTAAGATGAAACAGTTCACCACCATCTCAAAAATGTTAGATTAATTTTGTCTTTCTACTTATTTATTAGGATAACAATTCAGAAATATGCACTTCAACAGCAAAGATTTTTTCAACTTATCCCCTTATATATTTCTGTATCAGGTAGAATTAAGACAAAGTAGGAATAGAAATTTTTGATAAATTATGAGGACTGACAAATTTTAAGCAAAATTCAAGGCAGGAAATTGAGTTTTTCAGAACTATCATAACAATCCTAAATAGGTTGTAATATTTTATTGTAGGGGTTTGGTCTCCAAACCCAAGCGCAAATGGGATGAAAAAACCCAACCCCTACAGTTTTTTTCACTAATCATTTCTTATGGCTATATATAAATAATTAATGTTAATGGAGTCTTGCAATGCCTAAAATAAAAATATTACAAGAGGGTGAATCTTATACTTTTCCCTCTTATTTTGAATTACCTTATGAAGCTGATGAAATTCTAGCAGAGTTAAATTATTCATTAGTTAAATCTGATTTATCTTTGCCAAAGACAACAAAAATATTAGAAAGTTTATCCGAAATACAGAATAAACTAAAGAAGATTTTACCTTTTGTTAGTTTAAGTAATGAAACTGCTAGACGAGAAATTTTAGTCTCTCCAATTTTATTGGAAATTGTTCATTATTGTCATTGTCAGTTAAGAATTGAATATCCTCTGAAAGTCAATAATTGGTTGAAAGGTAATTTGGATTATTTATTGCGCTCTCAGAATAATTTATTAGTTATTGAAGCCAAAAATGATGATTTAACTAGAGGTTTTACTCAGCTAGCTGTAGAGTTAATTGCATTAGCTGAAGTTGAAGAAGATAATATTTTATATGGTGCAGTAACAATGGGAGATGTGTGGCGTTTTGGGAAATTAAATAAAGCAGAAAGACAAATCATACAAGATATAAATTTATTTAAAATACCAGACGATATAAAATATTTAGGTGCAATTTTAGTAGGTATTTTAGAAGGAGTAGAGAATTAAAATATTTTAACTAGCTATTAAGTAATGACTAAAGTTATCTGATGAATAATTTCATTTTATTGCTCATTATGTACAAACTTATGTCACTTCTTAGAGACTAATTCATTCTTCCAAGATAATGAGTTAATCACTTATAAATATGCCAAACTTAAGGAGATGGTTTAAATTAAAATAGATTTTAAAGGAAACTTTTGTAGTAAGATTAATTTTTACTCAATTAATAAACCTTTTATCTAAAACTAAAGCCAATAGCTGATAGCTGATGGTTTACTGCTGAATGCTTATAATCATTTATTGCAGAAATTACTCAATTTATTTATAATATTCTTTCTATCTGATTTATAATTTCCTATTCAAGACAATTTAGAGATTGAAAAAAAGATAATATGAAAATTATCAAAGGTACTTGGAGTTATTTATTTTGGTTAGGACCGATTTTAACTATTATCGGTTTATCCGCAGGTTTTGTGTCAGGAACTTGGGAACCTATACCATTAACTTTGATAACTTCCGGAATAGTAATAATTGGTTTATGGATTTTTTATCAAGCTTATTCTATAGAAAGAAACTCAACCACAACTTGGTGGAGTGGTCGAGCAACCGAAGTTGGCACAAATGCAATTTTTGCCACTATTTCGGTACTGATAATTTTGGCACTAATTAACTTTCTAGGAGTTCGTTATCAAACTAGAATAGACTTTACTGAAAACCAACAATTTACATTATCACCACAAACTATAGAAGTATTAGAAAATCTCCAACAACCAGTCAAACTTTGGATATTTGATCGAGGGGAAAATCCCCAATATTTTCAACTATTAGAAAACTATCAAAAACAAGGAAATGGTAAATTTAAATTTGAGTTAGTAGACCCTCAAACACAACCAGGAAAAGCTAATCAATTTGGAGTCAGACAGTTAGGAGAAATTCATCTCGAAGCAGGAGAAAAAAAAGAAGTTATTATTAGTAGACAACTAGAACCCCTAACCGAATCTAAACTTACAAATAGTATCGAAAAAATACTTGGTAGCAGAACTTTAAAAATATACTTTCTTCAAGGTCACGGGGAACGAGAATTAAAAGAAGGTCAAAAAGGTTTTTCTGAAGCTGTTAATGCTCTTAAAAATAAAAATTACATAGTAGAATCTATCAACTTGGCAAGCATTTCTCAAGTACCAGAAAATGCAGATGTTGTGATTATTGCAGGTCCTCAAAGAGAATTTTTAGAAGCAGAAATTACTGCTTTACAAGAATATTTAGACCAAGGTGGCGGTGTATTGATAATGTTAGACCCAAGCACCGACCCAGGATTAAATAATTTATTTGAAGAGTGGGGTGTATTAGTTGACGATCGTCTAGCAATAGATAACCCAGAAATTGGTAGATTAGTAGGTCTTGACCCCTGGGTAGTATTAGTTACGCGCTATGGAGAACATCCTATTACTCAAGATTTTGGAAATGGTATTTCATTATATCCCTTTGCTCGCCCCATCGAAAGTGAGACCATAGATGGGATAGAAGAAAGTCCTCTAATTTGGACTAATGAGCAAAGTTGGGCAGAAACAGATTTAAGGGGTCAGTTAAGATTTAATGAGGGTAGAGATCGCATTGGACCATTGTCTTTAGGTGTAGCTTTGACTCGTTCTCCTACTGTGGAAAAAAGTAATCAAACAGAATTAGAACTTACTCCCATTCCTCCACTTCCTGGTCAACCACCTAATGAACCGGCGACAACTTCTACTTCAGAATTAGAAGCTGAAAAAAAGACAACTTCAGCAGATGTTATTCCGCCACTTCCTGGTCAACCGCTAGATGAATTAGACTCTAATAAAATAGAGGCAAAATCGGAAAATAGATCGGAAGAAGCACGTTTGATAGTGTTAGGAAATTCTCAGTTTGCCACAAATGGTTGGTTTCAACAACAATTGAATGGAGATGTTTTTCTGAACTCAGTTTCTTGGTTAGGTAAACCAGAACAAGAAACGCTTTCTATTAGTCCGAAAAAAACTACAAACCGTCGTATTGTAATGAGTTTAATCGAAGCTAGATTTTTAAGTTGGATGGCAATTATAATTTTGCCAATTCTAGCTTTTGTAATTGGCGGAATAATCTGGTGGCAGCGACGATAAAAATTCAAAAGTCAAAAGTCAAAAGTCTAAACTTAGAAGACCATGAAAATTCAAAAGTCAAAAGTCAAAACTTAGAAGTTAGAAGTTGTTTTTGTAACGGGAATTTATGAAGTCAGAAGTTAAATTTTTACTTTGTTGTTTTGATAAGACTAGAAAAAATATTTAACTGATAACTGATTAACAAGAAACCGGGTTTATTACCTTGATTATTATTTTTCCTAAATTTCGCCGATAAACCCGGTTTCTGGGTGGATTATTGATAATTGATAATTCAGGACTTAAATTTTTACTTTGTTATTTTGATAAGACTAGAAAAAATATTTAACTGATAACTGATTAATTAAGAAACCGGATTTATTACCTTGATTATTATTTTTCCTAAAGTTTTGCCCATAAACCCGGTTTCTGGGGGGATAATGGATAATTGATAATTCAGGAGTTAAATTTTTACTTTGTTATTTTGATAAGACTAGAAAAAATATTTAACTAATAACTGATTAATTAAGAAACCGGGTTTATTACCTTGATTATTATTTTTCTGAAATTTCGTCGATAAACCCGGTTTCTGGGTAGATAATGGATAATGGATAATTCAAGAGTTAGATTTTTACTTTGTTATTTTGATAAGACTAGAAAAAATATTTAACTGATAACTGATTAATTAAGAAACCGGGTTTATTACCTTAATTATTATTTTTCCTAAATTTCGCCGATAAACCCGCTTTCTGGGTGGACTTACGCACACAAACTAAATAATATGAAAATCAAAAAAACAACCTTAACATTAATGTTAACAGCACTTGCTTTAGGAGGATTTGTTTATTTCTATGAAATTCGAGGTAAACAACAACAAGCAGAAATCCAAGAACAACAAAAACGAGTGTTTGATTTTAAGTTAGAACAAATTCAGACTATTACCATTAAACAAGAGTTAGAAACATTAACCTTGAAAATAGATGAAGAAGCAGAAGAAACAACCTGGAATATAACTAAACCTATAGAAAAAAAAGCTGACTTACAAACAGTAGAATTTTTGCTAACTGAACTAACAAACTTAAAAAGCGATCGCTCCATTAATACTTCAGTTTCTCAATTATCAGAATATGGTTTAGAAAAACCAGAAATAACTGTAGAAATTCAACTCAAAGACGCTAAAAGTCGTCGTCTATTTTTAGGTCAACCAGACTTTGATGGTAATTCTATATATTCTCAATTAGAACCAGAGGGAGAACCGCCAGAAGAGGTATCAGTTTTGTTATTATCTGTCAACTTCAAAAATGTCTTAACTAAACCACTTTCCGAATGGGAAAAACAAGACAATTCAGATGAATCATCGGGTGAAACAGAAGAATCTACCGATAAACAAGAGCAGCCAGAAACAAGTAAAGATTCATCAGAAAAATCATCTAGTAACCCAGAAGTTTCTCCCTCACCCTCTGATGAATATTTATTTACCGAATAATTAATAATTATTGCTATGCTAATTAAATATAAAAGCCTTGATAGATAAATATTTTAGCATTTTAGGCTCTAGAAAAAATACTAAATTTTAGATCAAAAAGGTTCAAAATTTTAGCATTTTAGGCTCAAAATTATAGAAAAATTAAGGGATAATTCCTCCCACTACCACCTCTAAAATTTCCCATTTATCCTGACTCCTGACTCGTGACTCCTACCTCTACTAAAAGACTTTATTCAGCAAACCCTAATTAATAATTATTAATTAAATATCTTGGTTAAAAGCCGACCCTTTCAAAGGGAAAAAGCGGTCGTTTGCGGAGCAGTCCGTAGGATGGGATGGCATTTCGCTACGCGACATATAAAGCGTTCGGGGCTCTGAAAGAGCGGGTTTCCTTTCCCTCCGGGACGCTACGCGTTTCGCTGCGCGACATATAAAGCGGAAGCTATGCGCTAGCAAACGCCATATCCAATCGACCAAGAGAAAAGTGCTAGGATATTTCCTTATCTTCAATTCCGGTAAGGTTTTAACTAGAGTTCAATAATTTAGAATTTAGAATTTAGAATTTAGAATTACTTCTCCTTAATAAAGAAGAGGATTGATTAACAGGAAAATTTTTATTTATTATCCCTTTAAAAGGGAAGGCTTTAAACCACCATATTTCGGTAATTATCCATGATCCATTATTCATTATCAATTAATGAAAGAATAGCTATATGTATAGATAGAAAAATCAGCCAGAAAAATTATAAGATAACGAAGCAGGAAGAAGCAAAAAGATTTAAAAGCTGGAAAAAACTTAAATTTCCTATAGATATTCACCTTAACTTTTACGCAAATGATACCAGCGGACATGATATAACTAAAGTTTTATTCCCTCTTCCCTCTTCTTTCCATTCTAGATAACTAAAGTTTTATTCCCCCTTCCTTCTTGCTTCCTCCTTCTTGCTTCTTCCCTCTTGCTTCTTGCTTCTTCCTTCTTCCCTTTAATACTGCTAAAATACTAGAAAATATAATACTTAAATTAGTTAAAAACCCAATTTCCCAAGCATATTCCCCACTCAAGACATAATAATTATGACTCAAACTGCACTGAATATGGGGACGACCCTAACCAACACCCAAAACGACGTCGAACTGCGTAAAGTATTCAAAGTATTTGACGGCCATACAGTAGTAAGGGGTGTGGACTTCAATATCCGTCAAGGAGAATTTTTTAGTATTCTAGGGCCTTCTGGCTGTGGCAAAACTACAACGTTGCGCTTAATAGCTGGATTTGAAACCCCATCAGCGGGTGAAATAATGATTCGAGGCCAATCAATGAACCAAACTCCTCCTTTCCGTCGTCCAGTAAATACCGTTTTCCAAAGCTACGCTTTATTTAATCATTTGAGTGTTAAAGATAATATAGCTTTTGGACTACGAATCAAACGTTTAGGAAAAGCCGAAACTGAGGAAAAAGTAGCACAAGCTCTACAGTTGGTGAAAATGGAAAAATTTGCCGATCGCTATCCTAATCAAATATCTGGTGGCCAACAACAACGGGTGGCTTTAGCAAGGGCTTTAGTAAATCGTCCAGCAGTATTATTATTAGATGAACCTCTCGGTGCCCTAGACTTAAAGCTACGGAAAGAAATGCAAATGGAATTGTCCAATTTACATCGAGATTTGGGCGTTACATTTGTGATGGTAACTCACGACCAAGAAGAGGCCATGAGTATGTCTGACCGCATTGCTGTGATGCACGAGGGGAGAATAGAACAAATAGGTTCTCCTCAAGAAATTTACGAGCGCCCCGAAAGTCCATTTGTGGCAGATTTTATTGGAGATACGAATTTATTTCAAGGTCGGGTCGAATATAGTAATAATTCTAGTATGGTTGTTAAGACAGATAGTGGTCTGAAGATTTCTGTAGAACAATTAAAAGTAAGTGAGAAGGAACAAAATGGAGAAATTTATGGAGGAACTTCAGTAGTCGTAAGTGTACGACCAGAAAAAGTTAATCTAAGTCTCTATTGTCCAGATGTATCAGAAAATTGTTTTGAAGGCAGGTTGACAAATGTAATGTATATGGGAACTCATGTACATTATCAAGTAAATCTGTTGTCAGGCGATCAGATGATGGTAAGGCAGCCAAATACAGAAGGAACTTTGCCAAACTCAGATACTCCTATCTATGTTTACTGGTCAAAACAAAATTGTTTGGCTTTAAGTGAATCAAAATCATAAAAATAGTTAAATACACTTAAAATTTTAACGTAAACTTATAGCAGTCGAAGCAAAGGGCGCGGACATTTATAAATGCTCAAACTCAGTCAGGAATTACTTTTGACTTTTAAATTTTGACTTTTGACTTGCGCGTAGCGCTATACTTTTGACTTTAAACTTTTTGTAACTACTGTGCCTCCAACTAATTTACAGAAATACCAGGGAAATAATGTAGCGAATACTTCTAGACGTCAATTTCTCCAAGCGTCAGCAGCTACCATCGCAGTTTCAACCCTTTCTAGTTGTGGTTGGAGATTAGCCGAAGTGAAATCTAACCCCAGAATGCAGGGTAATTCAGATTTACTCTATATATATACTTGGGCAGGGTATACAGATCAAGATTTGCTCGATCGCTTCTACGATGAAACTGGTATCGAAGTAGTTGCAGATGTATTTGACTCTAACGAGTCGATGCTAGCTAGAGTACAAGCAGGGGGGGGTGGAGCATATAGTATCATCTATCCCTCTGATTATATGGTGCAAAAAATGGCTGCCCTAAATTTGCTGACAGAGTTAGACAAATCTCTAATTATTGGTTTAGACGATCTATTTCCTCAATTTCAAGACCCGGTATACGATCCAGGTAATGTCTATAGTGTACCTGTAAGTTGGGGAACTACTGGTTTAATTTACAATAGCAAACTTTTACCGACAGCGCCTACTGACTGGGAGTATCTCTGGGAAAATAGAGATTTAGTATTGAAGCGGATGACTTTACTCAATGACGTGCGTGAAGTAATGGGGTTTGCTTTAAGAAAATTAGGATATTCTTATAACTCCACTAATGTAGAAAATATTAGGCAAGCTTACGAAGAGTTACTTATACTCAAACCAGCGATCGCTTCTTTTACTACAGATGCTTGGCGGTCTCAAATTTTAGTAGAAGATTTGTTGATTGCTATGTGTTATTCTTCTGATGCAGCAGAAATTAAACCAGAAAATGAAGATTTAGAGTATGTTACTCCAAGTAGTGGTTCTTCCTTGTGGATAGATACATTAGTAATTCCGAAAAATGCTCCTAACCCAGATGGTGCTTATCAGTGGATTAACTTTATGTTACAGCCAGATATTGCAGCAGAAATTGTAGAAAGGCTCAGTTTTACGACACCTTCTCGTGCAGCTTATCAAATGTTACCAGAAGAACTAAAGGAAGATCCTACTTTATTTCCCCCAGAGTCAATTATTCAAAAGTGTGAAAGTTTAGCTCCACTGGGTAAATATGAAGAAGTTTATCAAAGATACTGGACTAGATTAAGAAGTGGATAATTTTTATTAATGGATAATGGATAATTGATAATGGATAATTGATAATTGAAAATTACCTATTCTTAAAAAGAAGAGCATTGGTTAAAAAGGAATTTTTTTTCTTCTCTTGGTTGATTGGATATGGCGTTAGCGGAGCGGCTCTGTTAAGAGCGGGAAACCTTCCCTCCGGGACGCTTCGCGTTAGCAGAGCTTTGCGTTAGCAAACGCCATCCCATCCTACGGAATGCTCCGCAAACAACCGCTTTTTTCTCCTTTATAAGGAGAAGCTTTAAACCTTGATTTTTCGGTAAAGAAGGAAGAGGGAAGAAGACAAATTCCTAAGTTGATTTGTATAATTTTTATACTAACTTTTTTTTAGTCATTGAATTCTAAGTAAAGGTTAATAAATTTCCTTTTTCCTGAAAATATAGAACCGAATACTACTTGATAAATTTTCCAACTTCTATAGCACTACAAAAAAGTGTTTAGGACATTGATAAAATTAAAATAGTTATACAGTCATTATTTTTAATTTGAGCTGATAACTGATAACTGATAACTGATATGAATACACCTAGTAAAACATCTGCTCCATCTTTCCCTAATTCTCAGTCAAAACATGGTATAAGTCAAATATTTTCTAAACTGTTGGGTCCTGTAGTTTTACTAAGTCCTGCAGGTTTATGGTTACTGTTTCTATTAGTATTGCCAACTTTAGTAATTTTTCAGCTGAGTTTAGTAGAAAATATTCGACCAGGAGATTTAGTAATTCCTGACGGCATTGGTAACTATTTACAAGTATTTGACCTTAGTAATTTCAAGGCAATTTGGCGTTCAATATATTTTGCTACAGGTACAACAATTTTATGTTTATTGTTAGGATTTCCTGTAGCTTATTGGATTGCTTTAATGTCACCAAAACAGTGGCGAAATCTACTTTTATTGGGTTTTATTTTGCCACTGTGGACTTCATCTTTGTTACGTTCTTATGCTTGGATTACAATTTTACGACCCACTGGTGTATTAAACTCAATTATTGGAATTATTGGATTACCACCTTTGGAATTATTGAATCGAACTCCAGCAGTTTTGATTGGCATGAGTTATAGTTATTTACCTTATATTGTGACAGTTCTTTATGCTTCTTTAGAAAAATTAGACCGGAGATTATTAGAAGCATCATCCGATTTAGGTGCTACTCCTATACAAACTTTTTGGAAAGTAACAGTTCCCCAAAGTTTACCTGGTATTGCTGCAGGTTCTTTATTAGTTTTTATTAGTTCTTTGGGAGATTATGTTGACCCAGAATTATTAGGTGGAGCTTCCAGTCTGACTGCTGCTCGATTAATTTACGATCAGTTTTTAGGAGCTACTCAAAATTGGGGTTTTGGTTCATCTTTGAGTATGGTTTTGATATTAGGAGTGAGTATAGCGATCGCTCTTTTACTAAAATTTGGTGATGGTAAACCCTCGAAATAAATTCAAAATTCAAAATTCAAAAGTAATATAATTTTTGTCATATCAACTATATTATAAAGTCAAAAGTTAGAATTCAAAAAGACTACTCCCTACTCCCTACTCCCTACTCCCTATTTTCAACAAAAAATAAAGATTAACTAACAAGTTAAAAATGACAAATACAGTAATAAATCCAGAAGATGATATCCCAATAGATATGTCTAAATCTAAACCGAAACTTCATATTTCTTGGCAGGTAATATTTACAATTTCAATGTTCATATTTATGTACTTGCCGATTTTTGTATTGACTTTTTATAGCTTCAATAAATCTAAATATAGTGCTGGATGGGAAGGTTTTACCCTGCAATGGTATGTCAAACTTTTTCAGGATACTAGAATTTTAACTGCTCTCCAAAATAGTTTAACTGTAGCTATTTGTGCTGTAGGTATTTCGGCAATTATTGGTACTTTAATGGCAGTAGGTTTGGCAAAATATAAATTTCGTGGCAAATCATTATATCTAGGTATTTCTTATCTGCCATTAATTATTCCTGATATAGCGATCGCTGTGGCTACTTTGGTATTTTTAGCTGCACTGGCAATTAGATTAAGTTTATGGACAATAATTGCAGCTCATATTGTTTTTTGTTTAGCTTATGTTGGTTTAGTAGTTTCCACAAGATTAGCAGATTTAGACCCCCATTTAGAGGAAGCTGCCCTTGATTTAGGAGCAACCCCAGTAGAAGCTTTTATTCAAGTATTATTACCACAATTAATACCAGGAATTTTGTCCGGTTGTCTGCTAGCTTTTGTACTAAGTATGGATGATTTTTTAATTGCTAGTTTTACTTCTGGGAGTGGAGCGACAACATTGCCAATGGAAATTTTTAGTCGAATTCGTACAGGGGTAAAACCAGATATTAATGCCCTAAGTGTAATTTTAATTGTAGGTTCAGGAGCAGTTGCTATTGTTGGGGAATTTTTGCGGAATAATGGTGAAACAAAGAAGAAGAATTAAAGGAGTCAGGAGTCAGGAGGTAGAAAGGAGTTTTTCCTGCAACTTTGACTAGGAAATAAGTATGATTTGCATTCTTAATTTTGGACTCAGAACTTACACTCTTAGAAATTTCATACCGTGTTTCAGCAATGCCTAAAATATAAAAATATATATAAATATAGCAATTCTATTTCAATTGTCATATTATTCTGGTAGGGGCGATTTCCGTGCCGGAATGCTCTGCAAACGCGAATCGCCCCTACACCAGTCAAAAGTCATAATTTTCAAGGTTTTTCCTCAATTTTAACTACTATAAAAATTATCACAAATCATTCAGGATTGCTATAAATAAATAAAGTTCACTCTAAGCACTAAAATAGAAACTAAAAATGGTTCTACAAATGCCAGCTATCCCAGCAACTAAATCAGAACCAAACATAACTTGGACAGCACTGCCAGCAGATTATATTTTACCAGATGACCCCGTAGAAAATATTCAGCAACTACTCCTAACAGCAGCACTTACTGATGCTTTAGGCGGGGCAAAATTCATTCAACCCCAAATGTTAATTGGTTCCAATTTTGGATTAGTAGCTACGGTTAACAAAAAAATAGTAGTCAAAGCTCCTGATTGGTTTTATGCCCCTCAAGTGCAACCTGTGGAAGAAGGAGTTATTCGTCGTAGTTATACTCCTCACCTAGAAGGGAAACCTATAGCTGTAGTTATGGAGTTCCTTTCCGAAACAGAATGTGGGGAATTATCAGTACGTTCCACCCCAGCTTATGGAAAGCTTTATTTTTACGAGCAAATTCTCAAAGTACCTACTTATATAACCTACTATCCTTATGAAGTAAGTATAGAAGTCCGTAAGTTATATCATGTCCGGATAATTAGTTATAAAAAAACTTTCTCCTTCTTCTCCTGTTATTCTTTCTTCCCTCCTGACTCCTGACTCCTGACTCCTGACTCCTGACTCCGACCTAGTTATTTATTTATCACTGTTCAACCGAACATGATATTACAGGATGGAAAGTATAAGTTGGAGGCAGCTAATGAGAAGGGGCTTTTTTGGATACCGCAATTAGAGTTATTCTTGGGAATATGGCCAGGAGAAAGACTAGGGCAAAATATTAACTGGCTGAGATGGTGGGATAAGTCAGGAAATTTCTTGCTGTGGAGTAGGGAACAAGCTGAACAAGAAAAGCAACGAGCCGAACAAGAAAAGCAATGGGCTGAACAGGAAAAGCAAAAGGCCGAAAAATTAGCTGCTAAGTTAAGGGAACTGGGTGTAGACCCAGATTCGTTATGATTAAATTAGGACTTAATTTGTAATACAGGCATCTTGCCTGTAGCTGTACCAAACGTAAGATAAAGTCGGCTGTATATGCAAAAAAATTATACCATTCGTAGAAACAAGAAAATTAGGAAAATACTGCTTTTGGTACTTTTACCCATAATTTCTGGTCTGTTAGTTTGGTTTGTGGGAAATACTATTTTGCTAAACTCAGCATCAAAAGCTCCTGTTGATGCTTACTTGGTTTTGGGTGGTAGTATTAAACGGGAGATTTATATTGCTCAAGTGGCTAAACAACATCCTCAGATACCTATACTAATTTCTACTGGTTCTAAAGATCCCTGTATTGTAGGATTATTTCAACGGGTAAATGCTCCTGTAGAGAAGGTTTGGTTAGAACATTGCGCTAAATCTACTTTTGGTAACTTTTTTTTTGCTATGCCAATTTTAGAAAAATGGGGAGCGCGACATATTAAATTAGTCACATCTCCTAGTCATTTACCTAGAGCAAAGTGGTTAGCACAAATTATTCTGGGTTCTCATGGAATTTGGGTGGAAACTGATCTTGTTAAGGAAATAGGTAGACCAGGAAATAAAGAATCTCGCCTCAAGACAGGTTTAGATGTTATTCGTGGTTTGGTATGGGCGGTGGAAAGTCAGGTAATAGAACCAAAATGTACAGATGTGGTAAAACTCTCACAGGTTAATATGACACAATGGTGTAAGGATGGTTTTCGTTGTGAGCATCAAGCCAAATTGAAGCAAGAGTCAATTTGTGGTAAGAAGGGAGTAGGGTATCGACTCAATATGATGGGGTAGGCAATTATGATAGCGGCCAAGACCAGCCAAGGGAATTAACAGAAGAGCGATACGGCTGAGGCCACGCTCCGCGAACGTAAATAATAGTTGCCAGAGAGGGAATATTTCTGGTCTGAGAAATGCGTTGGCGGAGCCTAGCGGCAGCTATATCGCGTACATATTCAAAAAAGCTCAATCCCAGCTTGGGAGTAGTAGCAACAAGGGACATAAAAGTATCCCAAGATGTACTACCCTCAGTCGTCTGAGTTCCATAACTGATATCATGTCCGGTTAAATACTTACACTTTGCAGAAAGTAAGGCAGAAGGCAGGAGGCAGGAGGCAGAAGAATTTTCCCATTACGACTTAGATTCTATACACAAACGATGTTACCGGACATGATATAGAAGCCATTTGGTATCTTTACAAAAGTGAGGATTAGGAGACAGGAGACAGGAGACAGGAGACAGGACTTAGAATTTCCCGTTTAGAGAATAGGGAAAAAAGTATAAAAATAGCCCCCATCTCCCCATCTCCCCAT
>JBCDJM010000105.1:0-23358 GCA_038747755.1 Cyanobacteria bacterium P01_H01_bin.35 | reverse complement strand
GTAAGTATTTATGCTTAACATTTTCCTGGGAATTTAACTCAGGAGAAAGTTAAATGGAGATATTTATAGAGTATAAATACTTACTAAACTACTGCTTTTTATGCTGATTTTGATACTACAAATTGAAGTGCGGAATGTGGGATATAAAATCCGGAGTAGGGACGTTGCATGCAACGTCCCTACTCCCCTACTCCCCTACTCCTTAAAAAAGACTTTTTCAGCAAGCCCTAGATAGCTTTTTTAGCTGCTAAGTTAGGTACTTGGGTAAAAGAGTTAATGAAATTTTTAATCTGGTTAATGTTATTTATCCATAGTCCAGTTTCTTCATAGTATTTATTAGTTTTTCCAGGTTGAGAACAGAGAATATTTGCGCTAGTCACTACAGCAAATTTATCATCACATACCCAATATTTAGAGTGGGTTCCCATTAATTTGAGTTGAAAATATTCAGGGTAAAGTCGTTTAAGTTCTTGTAGCTTAAACATAGCATTATATTTCCAAGTATTAGCAGGTATTAATTCCCACCAACCATTACCAGGGATAATTATATTACCAATATCTTTTTGCCATCCCCAACCAATCTCTATTTTGACTTGGCGGTTCAGGGTGTTTTTGAATTCTTGAATCATATTATTGTCGAGACTATGACGGGTTAACCAAGGGCAAACAATAATGATTTTTTGTTGAGCTTGGCGTAGGGTTTTGAGGAGTAAATAACGATGTTTATCTTTGCCAAGAATAATTCCTTGACAGTTAAAGGGGTCAGTATTTTCCCAATGGGAATTAGTAGTTGGAAACATTTGAATATTTCTTGTTTATTTAAACTATGAGACTATTCTGCTGACAATTTAAAAGTTTGTCGGTAAGATAAATTAAGGAGTTTAGTCACCTGACTAAGTAAGAAAAAGTCAGGTTAAACTAAAAAGTAGGTTTTATAAATAAGAGAGAAATGGATGAGCAGGAAGCATTAGAAATTGTCAATAAGGCAATTTTTCAAAAGGAAAAAAGAAAATTGAAGGATATTGAAGAGCTTATTTTTAAGGGTTCTTTCCAAAAACATACTTATGGCAAAATTGCTGAAAATAATGGTTATGATGAGCAACATATTAAAAATGAAGGTGCAGCTTTTTGGAAGATATTATCAAAAGTATTGGGAGAAAAAGTCGGTAAGAATAATTTTTTAGGAGCATTAGAAATGTGGAAATATTCCTCTACGAAACTACCACAAACTCTTGAATCAAATAACTCTTTACCTCAAGACTTCAGTCAAGAAATAAATATTCCTAAAAAACCTGATTTTGTAGGGCGAGAAGAAGCGATCGCTCACCTTAATACTTTGATTTTAAGTCGAGGTGCAAAAGTTATTGGTATTTATGGCAAGGGAGGTATTGGAAAAACGACTCTTGCTCATCAATATTTGCAAATTCAGAAACTCAAAGTTTTAGAATTTAATGTGGGGATGGATGCTCAAAATATTTGGTCTGTAAAAAGTTGGATAAAACGTCAGATAAAGCAGCAGTTTAAGCAAGAACCTGAAGCAAGTTTTGTTGATATGCTGGAGCAACTAAAAGATTTACTCCAGAATGAAAAAGAAAAAGTAGGAATATTAATTGATAACCTAGAAACTGCTCTTGATGAAAAGGGAAAATTTAAACAGGAGCATCGTGATTATATTGAATTACTAACAAGAGTTTTAAATCATCCCACTGTTAATGCTATTACATTAATTACTTGTCGCGAAGAAATTAATGAAGCAAAATTAAGTTTTATAGAATCATACTTATTGCCAGAATTAAGTGAGTCAGCATGGCAAGAATTTTTCAGCAGATTTGAAATTAATGTAAATACTCCAGCTTTGGGGGAAATTCACAAAGCTTATGGCGGAAATGCTCTGGCAATGAAGGTTATTATTCATCCAATTGAAACATATTATCGTGGTAGTTTAGAGACTTATTGGCTAGATAATAAACAATTTTTATTAAAGGGGCAAATTAAGGATTTAATTGCTAGTCAGTTTGACCGTTTACTGGAACATAACTGTGATGCTTATAATCTTCTTTGTCGTTTAGGAATTTATCCTTATCAAGAAATTCCTAAAGTAGAAATAACTGGGCTTCATTATTTACTTTGGGATGTCAAAAAGTCAGAAAATATGCAGGTAATTGAATCTTTACAAAGACGGTATTTAATAGAATTTGAAGCTGGAAAATATTGGCTACATCCAGTTATTAGAGCAGAGTCTTTGGCAAGATTAGATTCTCTAGATAATACCCTCCTATTAATGAAGGAAAAAATTGATAATTTATTAGCAAGAGATAGTAAATATCAGGATTTTTTAGAATGGCTGAGAGAAATTACTCTTCTAGATTCAGATTATACACCAGTAAATTTAAGAGCTTTTTATCTTTGTCTCGAATATGTGTATAGTTTTAATATTTTTGAGCAAAAAGAATATCTGGAACTAGCTAATTTTTTTGGTATTCCTTCTATACAAGATATTCAAGAAGTATTTTTTGAATTTATTACTTCCACTGATGTTAGTAAAATTGATGAAAAAATGAAAGTAGCTTATGAAATACATGAATATTTACTCTACGACCTTTTAATTGATAAAAGATTATATGACCTACTTGAATATGGTAGATATTCACACTTTTATCCTAAAAGTGCTTTAGCTAGTGAAATTAATTATTTTACTGAAGATGAGTATATTGAGTTAGAATTACAACTAGAATTACAAAAGTTAAAACACGAATTGCCAGACCCAAATACAACAGAAGAAGAGTTTGATACCTGCTGGAAAACTAATAGTAAAAATTGGATTGAAAAACTTAGAAAAGTGATAATTGAACATCGCGATATTGGTCACAATTGGCAATTTAGTTATCACGATAGCTTGCTGTTGGAAGAATATTATCGAGCTAATGTTTTATTGTTATATTGTCTCTACGACCGTGATTATAATTTAACTGATTCTGTGCGAAATAAAATCGAAGACGAATTATTTTTACCCATAGCTGAAATTGAAAAAAGGAAAGAACAAAAATGATATATAAAATCATAATAAATTTATTTTTACTGTTGCTCTAAATCTCATAAAGACAAAAAATAATAAGATTATACTGAGTAAAATTATCAATGCCTAAAAGCGAAACTAGTGAGCAAAAGCTTGTGAACTTTAAGCTATGAGCCAAGGATTTCAATCCCTGGCTTGATATAAATTATTCAGGGCAAACAGAATGCTCTCTATCAAACCAAATTATATAGTAAATCGCACCTAACCGAAATCCAAAAATTCGCTTTTTTTCATCTATTCTCATTTCTGACAATTTAATCTGTTTCGGTATATTTTCTGGTAAAGATCGATGACTACTAATTAATTTATAACCTGTTCCAACTGATGAACCAGGTTTTTTAGAACCTTGAGTTTTTATCTGCGCCCAAGTATACTTTTCTATTTTCTTTAACCCTTGAATTAAGTCATTAATTTCTGATGAATTCCAATCAGACAAAATCCAACGATTTTTATCTGTGTATGTAAATCTAAAGCTAGGATTTTTAAACTGATAACTGATAACTGATAACTGATAACTGAATTAAGCCTCCACCAATAGAGAATAGAAAGCTTTCATCTCTGAATGAGAAATAACATTATTCGATGGTTGAGCTGGTTCTAAATCTTTTCTAGCATTTAGCCAAGGAGTTTCCGAATGCGTTAATTCTTTTAAGTGTCTAGCGCTTAATTCTCCATAAGCATCCCATACTTCCTCAAGAACTTCTACTTCATCTTTGGCAAACTTTATTTCTAACTCTTCAGGTGGTGGAATATCCCGATAATGGTAAGGTTTATATTCATCCCAAACATCACAAATAATCGGTCCAGAAACCCACGCTTCAATATCTTGAAAAAACAGAGGTTTATTTCTAAATACTAAACTCCAAGCTTGTGCGTAATATACAAGTTTTTGTAGTTTTAAAGGAGAGATTGTATCACCTGCTTCTCTATCAACACAACATAAAAAATACCTAGCTATATCAACTGCACTTTTCATAAGATTTTTCCTCCTAAATCTTTCAAGATTATATCAATTTTTACTGAATCTTTAACTATTATATAAATGTTTAATCCTCATTCATTGCTGTTATTGATAAATTGAAATAGCCCGTCTAAAGAAACCGGGTTTATATTAAATACCCTACCATATTAACATTTATCTCCCATAAACCCGGTTTCTGAGCTTCAATTTAATTTTGGAATAATTTAATATTTGTGACCCTCTAAAAACATAAAAATATGGTATGATTCTAACTTCAATAATCATCTAGAGACTAAAATCACTAATGCCTAAAAGCGAAACCAGGAATGAAGTAGAAGTTCGTTCACAAAAAGTCGATGAATTACGCGCCCAAGGAATAGATCCCTATCCTAGTAAAGCTTATCAGCGATCGCACACCACTAACCAAGTTATCGACTTATTTTCTCCTCCAGCAAAGGAATTAGAAGCAGGAGAAGCAGACCCCGATGCCAAATTATTAAAAGTTTGTGGTCGAATTACTTCTAAGCGTGATAGTGGTAGTATTGGTTTTATTAACCTAACAGATGAAACTGGAAAAATTCAACTTAAAATTGAGAAAAAATTAGTTAAGGGCGACCCTGGTTTAAGTTTTAAACAAATTCAAAAATTGTTAGATGTAGGAGATTTTATTAGTGCGGAAGGAATAGGTTGTCGTACTAATAGAGGAGAGTTATCAATTCAGGTAAATAAACTAGAAGTTCTCTCTAAAGCTATTATTCCTTTTCCTGACTCTTATTATGGTGTAAATGACCCGGAAATTTGTCGCCGTCATCGGGAAATGGA
The DNA here is from genome assembly GCA_038747755.1 of Cyanobacteria bacterium P01_H01_bin.35. Taxonomy (GTDB): domain Bacteria; phylum Cyanobacteriota; class Cyanobacteriia; order Cyanobacteriales; family Microcoleaceae; genus Trichodesmium. The sequence continues at coordinate 18,499 of JBCDJM010000105.1, read as the reverse complement.
TTTGGCTGGAAATGCTGAATCTTTACAGCGTTTTAGAATGCGGAGTAAAATTCTCCAAAGTATTCGTAGTTATCTTTGGGATGCTGGTTTTGATGAAATAGAAACACCAACTTTACAGGCAATTTATGGTGGTGCTGCTGCTAGACCTTTTGTGACTCATCATAATGCTTTAGATGTAGATTTATATTTGCGAATTGCTACAGAATTATTTCTAAAAAGGGCAATTTGTGGAGGTTTTGAACGGGTATTTGAATTAGGGCGAGTATTTAGAAATGAAGGAATTGATAGTACCCATAATCCAGAATTTACATCCCTAGAAGTTTATCAAGCTTATGCAGATTATTTTGAAATTTTAGGCTTGGTAGAAGATGTTATTTGTTACAGTATAACCAATGTTTTAGGTGATGTAAAAGAGATAGAATATCAAGGGCAAACTATTAGTTTAGAACGCAAATATGACCATAGTCAAAAATATCCTAATTTCACTGGTAAACATTGGCAAGTTAAAACAATGGTAGAAGCAGTTAAGGATGAAACAGGACTAGATTTCGACAACTTAGAATTAGCAGAAGCTATTAAAGCAGCAGAAAAATTAAACCTCAAATTATCTAAATTAGAAACTCAAAGTTTAGGTTATCTTTTATATGCAGTTTTTGACCAAAAAGTAGAGTCAACTTTAATGCAACCTACCTTTATAATTGATTTTCCTGTGGAAGTGAGTCCGTTAGCAAAAAGACATCATAGTAAACCAGGTTTCGTGGAAAGATTTGAGTTGTTTATTCACGGCACCGAATATTCCAACGGTTTCTCCGAGTTAAACGATCCCAAAGATCAACGTCAACGTTTCGAGGAACAGATAGCTCAAAGAGAAGCGGGAGATGATGAAGCACACCCAATGGATGAAGACTTTATTCAGGCGTTGTCATTGGGAATGCCTAACTGTGGTGGAATGGGTATTGGTGTCGATCGTGTGGTGATGTTATTGACAAATACTCAAAGCATTCGGGATGTGATTATGTTCCCGACTATGCGTTCGACTTTAAAGGATTAAAAATTATATATGAAAAACACAGTAGGGACGTTCCATGGAACGTCCCTACACCTCTAGAATTAATCAATATTAAGACATATCCTATTTAGCATTAATACAGTATTAAAATAATTATTTCTGACTATATAAAACAGTAAATTGCTTCAGAGTAATTCCTGTTTCCTTTTTCCTGTTGGCTATTACCAAATTTAGGGAGATAGTTATTGCACTTTTGAATAGGCGAAATAAATACCTCTAAATAATCTTTTATCATTATTCATTTTTTGTCGAAAAAATCCTACTTAGTCTGAAAAATATTTTGCACCATTTTCTTATCTGTACTTGCAGCAGCCTTATCTAATTCTGCAACTTCACCAGAGTCTAATTCCCAACCTAAAGCACCAATATTTTGTTCTGCTTGAGCTTTATTTTTTGCTCCCGGAATCGGAATCGTACCTTTACAAATACACCAATTAATTGCTACTTGCGACATAGTTTTATTTCTGGATTTTGCCACAGCTTCTAAACATAATAATAATGGGCGAACTGCTGGTAATATTTGTTTGAATAAAATACCTCGAATACCTTGAGGAAAAGAACCTTTTTCAGAATACTTTCCTGTTAATATTCCCAATGCTAAAGGACTATATGCAATTAATTTAATTCCCAATTCATCACAAACTTCTTTTAATCCTAATTCTGTAACTGGATAGGTTGATAACAGAGAATATTGAACTTGTAAAGTAGTGAGAGGAACGCCGCGATCGCTAAATCTTTTATGCACTTGCTTCAGTCGTTTCGGTCCGTAGTTCGATAACCCCACTCCCTTCACTTTTCCTTGCTCGTACAGATCGGCTAAACCATCCAACAGTCCCCATTCTTGCCAGGGAAAATAGTTAGCAGTAGACCAGTGCATCTGTACCAAATCAACATTTTTACCCAAACGTTGAGCAGATCCTGCGCAAGCTGAAATCATTGCTCGGCGACTCCACCTCCAGGGATAAGCAGCAAGTTTTGTCGCAATGCAAATATTTTCTTGGTTTGCGCCTGTATACTCCTGAGAAAATTGCCCCAAAAGCATTTCGCTACGTCCGTTTAATTTGCCAGTTCCGTAGGAGTCACCCGTATCAAATAAAGTTGCGCCATTAGCAACACAAAGGTTAAAAACACTTTGTAACTCCTGATCCATACTTTCATCATATCCCCAGAGGAGACGGTTTCCCCACGCCCATGTGCCACAACCCATTTTGGGAAAGGTAAGTTTTTGGTTAGTTTGCATCCTTAACTATTAGAAATCTCCACATAAAAAATTAAATCAATTATCCCACAAAAATCATCAATTATTTTCCCCTACTCCCTACTCCCTGTTGTCGTATTTTCATCTATTATTTTCTCACTAAATGAGGCAAGATAGCGATCGAGTATTTCAGCAGAGTTCTGATTAAAACCATGATAAGCATCGGTAACAACAACCGGACTATCTGGTTCATAGAAGTCAGCAATGTCATCAATAGCTACCCATTGTGGATTTTCTTCATTATTTTGTCTGAGATATTCCAAAACTCCTTGATGCCGAATATGCCGATTTTTTTCAATAACTATTGGGTGTAAACATGGAGTTACTCCAATAACACGCACAGCAATATCAGGTGAAAATAAACTAGAAATTTTCTCTAGAGAATACATTTCGCGCCAGGATGAAGAAATAACTATTTTGGCAGTCGGATAACGACGCAGAACATTTTCAAATTCATTTAGACAAATAGGATCGAATTTGATCATGTCTTTTTGCAAGACTGGTTGCTCGAATTTTTTCTCTGGCACTAATACTCCATCAATATCTAAGAAAATCCACATAATTTATTCCACCTGCTTGAATGGCGATTGGTTAATTTATATTATATCAAATCTTGCTAATCACTTATAATTAAGTACGGACTAGAGAGTAGAGGAGAAACTGAAATAACTCCGGTTTCTTTTTCCTCGGTGAGAAAGACTTGATATTTTATTTATAACTAATAGACTTCTCCAAAAATGAAAAATCAAATCAATTATTATCCATAAATTATCAATTACTCTCCCCTGTTCCCTGTTCCCTGTTCCCTGTTCCCTTTTCCCTCTTTTCTGGAGATGTCTAATAGAAATACTAGAATTTTTCCTAGATATATCCTACTTTTTAAGGGAGGTTATATCATGTCCGTTGGTATTGTTTGTGTAAACTCAAGGGTGAATACCTACAGGAAATTTAAGTTTTTTTCCGGCTTTTAAGTCTTCTATTCTAGGTAATGAAAGCTTTCTGCCTTCTTCCTTACCAAAACCAGGAGGTCTAAAGCCTCCCTTTTTACAGCCGTTTAATGATGAATAAACCACAATCATACTGACTCCGTACGGACGTTGCTTGAGCATTAATGCGTTTTCCTTAGGTCATGCTGCCTCTTACAGAGGAGCTATCCTACGGAATGCTCCGCAAACGCTTTTCATGTCGGCTCTTAGCCGAAACGCAAACATGTCGCATAGCGTTTTGCTGGCGCAAAACTTTCCGTTCCGGAATGCTGCGCAAACGTTAACGCTCCGCGACATATAAAGCGGAAGCTCTGCGTGAGCAAAACGTCCCTACCTCATTAGGACCTACGGACGTTCCTTGAGCATTAATGCGTTTTCCGTTCCGGAATGCTCCGCTTTCCATGTCGCATAGCGTTTAGCTAACGCAAAACTTTCCGTTCCGGAATGCTGCGCAAACGTTAACGCTCCGCGACATATAAAGCGGAAGCTCTGCGTGAGCAAAACATCTTGTAATATTCTTTTTTAAAAATGGTATAATACACCCCATCTCCCCATCTTCCCATCTCCCCCTCTACTTTTAAATAGATACCTTCAGGGGTTTTATAATTGTTCAACCGGACACGATCTGAGATTTATCGTCCACTACTGTGCATCTAATTTGCTTAGTGCAAGTCAAATTAAGGGGTGCATCTCAATGCGTGAATAAAGCCAAAAATTTATCACTTTTAGGGAACAGGGAAAAGGGAACAGGGGATAGGGAACAGGGGATAGGGAACAGGAAAAAAGTATTTTGGCAAATATGAGATGCACCCAAATTAAGTAAATCTTTATACTTAACAATAATCAGTTTTACTTATTTTTATTTTTGTTGTCAAAAAATGCAGATTAAATGTATGCTATTTTAGTATTTTTACACGATAGTTATTAATAGATAGATGCTAAATAATTAGCCTCCCATGAAAATTAATTTACTGATTTTTTGCTGTATTGACTGGTGATTTTTTTCTATAAAAAATAAGGACTATTTCCTGTAATAGTTAGTCATACTGACTACAGAATGCCAGAGTCTAATTGCGTTAGATTAATTAATCATCAGAGTCTTCACTTGTGCTAAGTATCTAACTTTTTTACGATCCCCTATAGTTTACTGAATATTTAATTCTCTTGTCAGAAGTTAGTTTTAGTTTGCATATTTATGCTTTTTTGTCAATGAGCAATTATCCACTTGATTTATTTTCAATTATTATTACGATAAAATTAACAAATGTAACAAAAGGATTAAAAAAAGTTATTAATAAATAAATAATCTTTTAACTAGAAAAGTTCTAATTCTTGATATTATCTAAAATAGTCTGTGAAATATACAGAATTGAGTAAAGAGATTCTTAGGAAATAAGATATGAGTTACGCTAAAACACAAACTCAGTCGAAGTCTGGGTATCAGGCTGGAGTTAAAGACTATAAACTGACTTATTACACCCCTGATTACATACCAAAAGATACAGATGTTTTGGCTGCTTTCCGTATGACACCTCAGCCTGGAGTTCCTCCAGAAGAAGCTGGTGCTGCGGTAGCTGCTGAATCTTCTACTGGTACTTGGACAACAGTATGGACTGACTTGCTGACTGACCTAGATCGCTACAAAGGTCGTTGCTATGATATTGAGTCTGTTCCTGGCGAAGATAATCAATATATTTGCTATGTAGCCTATCCTCTAGATTTGTTTGAGGAAGGTTCTGTAACTAATATGTTGACCTCTATTGTAGGTAACGTATTTGGTTTCAAAGCACTACGGGCCCTACGTTTGGAAGATATGCGGATTCCAGTAGCTTATTTGAAGACTTTTGAAGGTCCTCCTCACGGTATTACTGTTGAGCGTGACAAATTAAATAAGTATGGTCGTCCTCTATTAGGTTGTACTATTAAGCCTAAGTTGGGTCTATCTGCTAAGAACTACGGTAGAGCAGTTTATGAGTGCTTGCGTGGAGGCTTAGACTTCACCAAGGATGACGAAAATATTAACTCTCAACCTTTCATGCGCTGGCGCGATCGCTTCCTCTTCGTTCAAGAAGCTATTGAAAAAGCTCAAGCTGAAACTGGTGAAATTAAAGGCCACTACCTCAACGTAACTGCTCCTACTGTTGAACAAATGATGGAGCGTGCTGAGTTTGCTAAGGAAATTGGCACTCCAATCATCATGCACGACTACCTAACTGGTGGTTTTACAGCTAACACAACTTTGGCAAAATGGTGCCGTCGCAACGGTATTTTATTACACATCCACCGTGCAATGCACGCTGTAATTGACCGTCAGAAAGCTCACGGTATTCACTTCCGCGTTTTGGCTAAGTGCTTAAGAATGTCTGGTGGTGACCACCTCCACTCTGGTACTGTGGTTGGTAAGCTCGAAGGTGAAAAAGGTATCACTATGGGCTTTGTTGACTTGATGAGAGAAGACCACATTGAGCAAGACCGCGAACGTGGTATCTACTTTACTCAAGATTGGGCTTCCATGCCTGGTGTAATGCCAGTTGCTTCTGGTGGTATTCACGTTTGGCACATGCCAGCTCTAGTAGAAATCTTCGGTGATGATTCCTGCTTACAATTTGGTGGTGGTACTTTGGGCCACCCTTGGGGTAATGCTCCTGGTGCAACAGCTAACCGTGTAGCTCTAGAAGCTTGTATCCAAGCTCGTAACGAAGGTCGCAACTTGTTCCGTGAAGGTGGCGATGTAATTCGTGAAGCTGCTAAGTGGTCTCCTGACTTGGCTGTTGCTTGTGAACTTTGGAAGGAAATCAAGTTCGAGTTCGAGGCCATGGACACCCTCTAAGTCTGTTGAAGATGGAAGATTTTAGATTTTAGATGGCAAGACATAGATAGATATGTCAAACTTGACTGCTAAGGATTTAATCTATCCTTAATCTAAAATCTAAAGTCTAACCATAGATTCAGGCTAGGGTCAAATATGGATATAAAAAAAGTTGCTAAAGATACTACAAAGGTACTGACGAGCTACCTAACCTATCAAGCTGTGCGGACAGTAACGAATCAGTTACGAGAGACAAACCCGCCGTTAGCAATTTGGTTAAGTGGTTTTTCCTCGACAGGCAAAATTCAAGATGGAGAAGCTTACCTACAAGAGCTACTTCAGGACAATAAAGAATTAGCATTTAGAGTGATGACAGTTCGAGACCATTTAGCAGAGGAAGTAGCTGAGTATTTACCAGAAATGCTTCGCAGTGGTATTCAAAAAGCTAATATGGAACATCGGCGTGGGTATCTGGAAAAGATAACGCAACTAGAAATAGCTGACCCTAGTTTAGAGCCTGAGCAATGAACTAATTAGCTACGAAAATTTCCAATACATTTTTCCCTACGGGTAAGCCCGCAGGTTAGTTTCCAAAGTTTTTTTGGTTAAAAAAGCAGTCAGCAGTCAGTAGTCAGCAAGATTGTTTTTTTGTAGGTTTAGAAAGGGATTTCAACCCTGACTCAACAATCCTGCTTATTGAATAAGCACAAGATTTTAACCTAGAGCAACAAAAAGCTGATAGCTGAATGCTAAAAGCTGATAGCTAGTTAAAAGCTTTGGAAAAGTTGTACATTGATTAAACAGTAAAAAAAGATGAGAACATTACCAAAAGAGCGTCGTTACGAAACCCTTTCCTATTTACCTCCTCTGAGTGCTCAACAAATTAGTCAGCAACTTCAGTACATTTTGGATCAAGGTTTCATCGCTGGTGTAGAATTCAGTGAGTCTTCTGCTCCAGAAATGCACTACTGGACTTTATGGAAGTTACCTCTGTTCCATGCTAGAACTGTTAATGAAGTTTTAACTGAAATCGATGCTTGCCGTAACGAAAATCCTGATTGCTTTATTCGCGTGATGGGTTTTGATAACGTGAAGCAATGTCAAGTATTGAGCTTCATTGTACATAAGCCTAATCAAAGAAGATACTAAATTCATTGCTAGATTAATTTAGTTTAGTGGGGTAGGTAAGTTTGTCTGCCCCACTTTGTTATTTTAAATCTATCCATTTAAACCAGGATATTTGATTTTTTAGCTTAATATTGTTCTAAAATCAGGTTGTCATACAAGACGATATTCATATAGTTCTCTGTAGATTTCATTGCACTTGGAAAGAAGATCGTGAAGGCGCTCCGGGATATCATCAGTTTTCGGCTTGTAGGGTTGAAACTGCCTTGAACTTCTTACTGTATCATACCACTGATATTTACTCCAACTATCATTGGTTGGATTACCCTTAGACCAATTTAGCATTACATCTGTAAATTCAACTTCTACCGCTTCGCAAAGTAAAGACAAGATACGGCGAGGGTTTTCCTGTAAGTCACGAGCATCAATTACTGGCGGAATTTTACCTGTATAGTTACGGATCATCTCAAACACTTGCTTTAGTCGTATAATTCCGATGGTTTCTAATGTCGGATTAGGCCATAGCTGAATATAGGAAAGAAGCATATCTCGTGGCTCACGAATCAGAAAGCAGTTTGTCAATTTAGTAATCCAATTGATATCAATATGTGGTAGAAGTCGATAAACCATAAATTTTTGATAATAGATTGACTTTCCATCTGGTATTAAACCAGTTGTTAATTGTTCCACAATCTTCACCCAATCTGTTTCATAGCTGTTGAGGACTTCATCCATTCCTGGGTCTTCCCTACCACTACATAATAGATAATGTGGATAAAACGGCTCGTCATGTACGAAGGTATCTGGCCTATTTCCCCAAGAACGCAACATAACTGTTGAAAGGCATCGTGGGCAAGCCCACATACCAATGCGTTTAAGTTGATTTTCCATTGAATTAAGTTCCTCTTTTTATTTATTATTATGAAGTTACGGCTACTGTAATTACTTCAGTGCTAGCTAACCTTTTTAGAAAAAAGTAATTTTATCGCAAGCACCGTATAACCGAATAATTAAACTATTAAACAAACTTGCTTGCCTGCTGATATTCATCAATATTGGTATAAAATAGAGTTACTTCCTCATTTACTTCAATATCTTTCTGGGCAATCAAATGTGACCATAAACCAACTTCATTTTCAACCCACTCCACACGAGCATTAGGCTTTTCTGCATGATTACAAAAAGAAGCTAAACCAAACACAAGATATCTGTTTACATCTTTACTTTTGCTATATTCTAATGGGGAGACAAAGTAATACTTAAAAATTCCTGTTTCATCTGTAGTTTGTTCTGGTTCAAATGGAAAAATTTATACAGGAGCAACTTCTAGTAATGTTCCTTCAGGAATATGCTGAGTTGCAATAATTCCTCGGCCTTTGTTAGGAATTTTTTTGACTTTAATCATCGATTATCTCCAATAAATAAATTTTTAACACCGATCTATAATAGTGTTTCAGTGTATTTTACATTGATAAATTTTGTTAAATTTACTTTGATGGTTAAAATGTATTTGATGGTTAAATCAAAGATATAAATAACATTTGTGAACTATAAGGCTTTGGAAATAAAACCTCTAAATACTACTATTGTAAGGATTTGGAAACCAAACCCCTACAGACTAATGTTCTTAAAAATCTACTTTTTTCCTTATTTAAAAATACCCTTAATTCTCTCAACTGTACGCTGATTTTCTTCGGGAGTTCCTACGGTAATTCTTAATCCTCCACCAGTGTGACGAATCAAAGTTCCCTGACTTTTAAGTTGTTGCATTAAACTATTTAAACCCTCATCTTGGGAACTTTTACCGATTAATTTTAATCCTTTATCCGTCAGTCTGGCATAGAAAAAATTAGCAGCACTTTCCCAAACCTTCAAAGCAGGAATTTCCGCAAAAGCAGTAAATAATTTACTTCTTTCCTTCAAAATTTCCGGGATAAAAGATAATACATCTTGACTATAAGTAAGCACTAATTTAGCAGCAGCTTGAGAAAAACTTGGTAAGTTGTAGGGAAGGCGAACTTTTTCCAAATTAATAATAACTTCTGGGTGAGCTATAGCATATCCTACTCGCAAGGAAGCTAACCTAAAAGCTTTAGAAAAAGTTCTTAAAATCACCCAATTTGGATGTTTATTTAATTCCTCAACCACAGAAATTTTACTAAATTCAAAATAAGCCTCATCAATTACCACTAAAATATCATCTGGTAGACTTCGTAGCCATGCCAATTCTTGAGAAGTTAAAGCATTAGCAGTTGGAGAATTTGGATTAACAACAAATACTACTCTTACAGAAGGATTTTTTGTTTGATTAATAGCATCCTGAGCTGCACTAATATCCATTTCAAAATTCGATTCTTTTCTACCCACATTTATTACAGAAACTCCTAGAGTTTGAGCCAGAATAGAATATATAGAAAAAGTAGGAGTTGCCGTCAAAATAGAACCCTCACCTCCTACACAACTAGCAATTAATAGAGAGCGAATTAATTCATCCGAACCATTACCAACAGAAATATTAGTAGCAGAAATATTAGCCGAAGGAGTCGCTTCATTTACATATTGCGCTATTGCTTCCTTAAGTTCTAAATGACTCCCATCAGGATAACGGTTTGTTTCAATTAACTGTTGATAATTTTCAGCCAACTTTTGCTTTAAATTATCTGGCAAATCATAAGGACATTCATTAGTATCTAATCTATCCAAAGGAATTTCTGAACTACCACCAGGATGAGGAGTATAAGCTTTAAGATTATTTAGGTCTGAACGAATAAAAGAAAACATAAATTGATTGAATAATTTTTGCTGGTTAATTAGAGGATATCATTTACTATAGACTTTACGGGATTATAGAAAATTCAACTACAATAGATAATACCAAACCAGGTTGTTATAAGCTGATTATGCAGTGATGTAAAAAGTAAGCCTTAATAGGTAATAGAGGGAATATATAATTAGCTTTTATAAACTGGATTGGTATTATTTCTCTAACGTAAGCTAAGGTTGTCGGTTATGTATACTGTATTAGAATATTGTATTTAAAGTTTTGATATGACATATTTACAACTTGTCTGGCAAAAAATAATAGACAAATTACAATTACCGGCTACAAAGCTATTATTTCAACAATATGCAAAATTGATCGATTTAGATTTTGACAAAAAGAGAGCAATTATTTTTGTTGAAAAGTATTCCTTAAAAATGATCGAAAGTCGGTATAGCAGATTAGAAAAAGCTGTTGATGAAGTATTAGGAGAAGACTTTAAACCAATTTTAATAGACAATCAAAGCCTTCCTTATAAAAATCATTATACAGACAATCAAAGTCTACCTTGTAAAAATCCTTTTGATGAAGATTTAGATTCAGATTCATCTGATTCAGTAAGTTTAACAGTGGAGGATTTTCAAGAAAGAAAACTTAAAATTATACGCCAAATTGAACTTTCAAATAATACTAAAAATTTAGAACCATTAAATAACTGTAGATTTAAAGATGATCCTATTAAATGGAAAAATTTGAATTTTCGTTCTCAATCAGAAGTAAAAATAGCAGAAGAACTTGACAAAAGAGGTATATGTTTTTTCCCAAATAGTGCCCTTAGATTGACAACCAAAAAAGGTCGTGAAAATAAAGAACCAGATTTTTTTGTATTGTATAACAAAAAATATGCAATACTTGAAGTAGATGGGATATCTCATACACCTGAAAGACGAGTAGAAGAACAAGAAAGAGAAAGAGATTTTGAAAGAAATGGCATGAGGATTTTCCGTTTTGATTCAAATCAATGCTATAACAATCCAAGTTTAGTTGTTGATGAATTTTTAGAACTTCTGAATAATATTTAAAGTTAAGATAGACATTAGTTATTCAAGTTTAGAAATAAAATATAAATACTCAAAATTGCTATTAATAGGTCATAGCTGATGGTTCAATTATTATCATTTGATTGCCTCCTTTTTGAAATTCATAATCTACTTCTCGAATTTCTGCTCTATATCCTTTAGTTGATAATTTTTCAATTATAGGCATTACTAACGGGGATATTTCTCCAGCAATTTTTACCAGAGGAAAAATTCTTACTTCTTTAGCAACTCGATACATTTCCAAAATTGATTCTAGATGAAATTCTTCTGACAAATAGTCAGAATATAAAAATAGGAAATGACTGCACAAAGCTAAATCAAATCTGTCATTGTCAAAAGGTAAATTCGGCAACTCAGCAGTTAAATAACGTTTTGGCTCAACTCCATTAGGAAAGTCTTGTAAAAATTTTTCCATAGCTGCTATTCTCACTTTTCCCAAATTTTCCGGTGACTGAAAATTGTGCCATAGAAAACGATCGTAATTTACTTTTGCTTGCTCAATAATACTTTGATAAACTGCCTGAATACGTTGATAAATTTCATCGGCAGTAAACTGATAAATTGGGTCACAGGAAATAACATTGTATCCTTGCAAAGTCATTTCATAATTAAAACTTGACGGTCCTGCTGCACAATCAAGAATAGTTAAATTTTTCTCTGTTGAAGTCAAATCAAACATGGAAATATATTCATCTAGATTTCGACCCCAAGGAACTACTTTGTCTAGTTTAATTATCATAGTTGGATAAGAGCGATCCCTATTTTTCAGAAATAAGAAGAAAAAAGATAAATAATAATATCTAGGATTGGAGAAGACTTGATTCTTAAGTTATGTAATTAGCATTGAATCAATATTTCGGAATAGTAAATGTATTTAATTAGAGGCTTTTCGGTAATTTTTCTCCCCTACTCCCCTACTCCCCTACTCCCCTACTCCCTTACTCCTCATCTTCTAAACCTTCCCTCCCAATACCTCTGGTGACAAAACCTGATTTAACTTACCACTTCGATATCCTTCTAAATCTAAAGTGACATAAATAAAGCCAAACTCTTTAAACTTTTCCACCAACTTAGGCAAATCTATTGTCAATACAAACTCTTTAATCTCTTCTGGCAAAATTTCAATTCGAGCAGTATCTTTTTCCGAACGTACCCGTAAATTTTTTAATCCCAAATCTCGTAAATATCTTTCTCCACGTCCGACTCTTTGTAACTTTTCCAAAGTAATTTCTTCCCCATAAGGAAACCGGGAACTTAAACAAGGTTGAGCAGGTTTATCCCACCAAGGTAAATCTAAATATTTCGCAAGTTCTCTAACTTCAAACTTACTAATTCCTACTTCTGCTAAAGGCGACCTTGCACCTCTTTCTTTTGCTGCTTGAATACCAGGACGATAATCTCGTAAGTCATCACCATTAACTCCATCTACTACATAAGAATAACCTCTTTTTAAAGCCAAAGGTTTGAGAGTATCATGCAATTCACTTTTGCAAAAATAACAGCGGTTTATGGGATTAGAAGTATAATTTTGATTCTTCATTTCATTAGTATTTACCTCTTCGTGGGAAATACCAATAACTGCTGCTTGAATTCGAGCATCTTCCAAATCTTCAGGTAATAAAGAAGGAGAAACAGCAGTTATAGCTAAAGCTTTATCACCCAAAACATCATAAGCAACTTTTGCGACTAAAGTGCTATCTATTCCACCAGAGTAAGCAATTAAAGCTTTCTCCATTTGAGCAAATATATTTTTTAGTTCTTCTAGTTTTTTTGTCAACATTATTTTTTCAGTTATTAGTTATTAGTACCTCCCTCTGAAACCGGAAGGCTGAAACCTTAAAGGGCAATCCTAAATATGTAAGGATATTGTTTACTACATCCTCTTAAATTTTCAGAACGTAAACTCATTAATAGTTATTTTTTTACTACTATAATAATCCTATTTTAGTTCTAAGATTTTGGTGGTAAGGGCAATTAGCGTTTGCGGATAATTCCGTAGGAAATTGATAGAATTTTGTACCTCATTAATAGTAGAACTTTATTATCAAAATAATTGGGTTTAGTATCAAATTTTTACTGACTTAAATTCTTACTTTTGCCTTTTGACTTTTGACTTTTGAATTCTTAAAATTCTCTCCTAGCAAATATAGCAATAGTAATAGATAAAACCAACATTATATATAGCAAAGCATAACCAAAATTAGTAACTAAAGTAGCCATACTTGGCAGTAAACCATAGACTGCATCATTCTTAAAATCTAATCTACTTAAATCTGGCAATACCACATATAATCCCATCATTAACTTTTGAATTCCAGGGTTATCACTTAAATCGCCCAACTTTACCAAATCTCTACTTAAATTTCCCATTAAATAGATGCCAAAAGTAAATAATGTCGCCAATAAAGAACTGGTAAATACACCAAATAAAATTGCTACTGCGGTGAGTAATGACAACTGAATAAATATAAATATTACAGTTACTAAAATACTATTTATAGGATAAGAAATTCCACTTAAACTAAGAATCAATCCATATATTAAAGTCATCGCTGCCAATAAAACAGCCAAAACCGCCGATAAACCAATATGTTTACCAACAATTAATTCTGAACGGCTCAAAGGTTTAGCAACCAAAATATAAACAGTACGTTTTTCAATTTCCTTATTTACCAAACCAGTACCAATAAAAACCGTCACAATTAAACCTAAAATACTAATAGCTGCCAACCCAAAATCTAGAATTATTTTATCCTCCGTACCTATAGATAATTCTGGAATTAACCTCACAGCAGCTACCATTAATAAAGCAAAGAAACCTATTAGATAAAGGATACGATCGCGAATTGCTTCCCAGAATACATTCTTAGAAATTTTAATAATTCTTCCCAGATTCATAGAATATTTTATGACTCAAAAATAAAGTTTCAAGACTCCCCTTGTATAGCAGGGCCGTTTCATTATTGCTTAAGGCTCCAGGGGAGCAGGGGAGTAGGGAGCAGGGGAGAAAAATCCACGCTTTACCCATAATTTTACCGAATATTCATCAATTATTCTTAAAGGTTAAAAATACGAATAGTTTTTATTTGAGGGCATTGAACCAGATATTTAGACAGAGTTTAATGACACTCCGGAGCTGAAAAATCGGCACTGATATGGCTAATTTCTCTATAATCTAATCCTAAACATCTCACGTTTTCCTTAAATTGTTAACTCACGATACTTTGAAACAGCCCTACCTTTGTATAGGGAATGAAAAGAATAAACTTCAGTATTTCAATCCCAATGTTTCAACCAGAGGTAATATTAACTGATAACTGATAACTGATAACTGATAACTGAAATTACCTCCCATATCAATTTTTTCTATTTCAAATTTTAAATATTTTTCAAATTTTCTTCTTGGCTTTCTGGTTTAACATCTTTCTTTTCTAAAGCACCACATTCAACATTACCAACCAGAATTGGTACAGCTTCATTTTGCGGAGTAGAACCAGAACTTCTTTGACTCACTTTTTCCCCTATTTTACAACTTTTACTCAGATAATAACTCTCATCTTTTGCTGTAGGTCCTTCCCAAAATAATTGTAACTCCAACTGATACCCAGACTGGTTAGCAACTATTGGTGTTTGTAACTTCCATAAATCATCTTCTTTAACAGATATTTCCTTAGTCACTTCATCTTTAATATTTTCCAATCTCAACTTCATTTTAGGTACTGATAACCCCAATTGTTGCCTACTCAAATCATCATTTAACTTTTGCTCCATTAAGTTCATAATTTTTGCACCTCGATAATCATTTATAGAAGGTGTTATTAATCGATAAACAAACGTACTTTTACTTAAATCATCTTCTCCCATTGTTGGATACTGTTGCACCATACCCTGAATCATAAAATACAATCCCAACCAACAACTAACCAAAAAATTCACCAAAATTAAAATTATAAAACTTGACTTTGATAATTGATAAACCTTAGCTTCTGTTGCGACTTCAGAAGAACTTAATACTAAAATTATCGCTGCTATACCGACAGAAATTATCGGCCAACTAACAACACCCACATACTGAATATTACTTGGCAAATTTTCATATAAAAGAAAGCAAATTAATCCCCCTGTAATCCAAGGAGACAAACTTAATTCTCCAAAAACAAATGGTTTCTGATTAGTCCGCCATCCCACAGCAATTGTTAAAGATAGCCAACTCAAACTAGAAATAAAATTAATAGCCTCTTCCCTGTTACTATCAACTTCACTAATAGTCATTGACAATAACCATAAAACTATCGTCAATAATAAAAATGTCTGCCAATGCCAAAACTTAGGTGGCAAAATAAAATCGAGCGTACCTCTCAGAAAACCAATAATACCCCCGAATAAATCAGTCAGACTTTTCCAAATTTCGCTCATGTTAGTTCAGACCTCTGCAAAAATAAAATAAACCCTATTGCTAAGTGGCTACAAGTGTGAGCCACTGTAATTACCATAAATTTTGGTGTTCTTAACTCTTCCAACGCTTGAGATATATTAATCCCAACAGCATTATTTTTAGACTTTTTATTCCATAAAGAATCACACAAATTAAAGCTGAGTAACTTAACAATTAAAGAAATCAAAAAACTCACAAATATAACGACTATAAACAGAGGATAAGTTGTACCACCAATCTTACCAAATAAAATATAAGCTACCATTTGTTTTTCCAACATATTTGGTAGCAGACTTACACCATAGAAAAAGAAAACCCATCCTACACAAGTAGAAATTAAATTCATTACAGTTGCATATTCAACACTAACTTTTGGTATCAAATTAAGTCTTAGTTGAAAAAACCATGATTCAATGGCAATTACTACTAATAATACTAAAGATTCAGAAATAATCGCCCTCAAAGGCAAAATAGTTAAGTTCATAGTTAATTTTCCCAGACAAACAAACTAAAATTTCCTTCAGTTAATCTAATTTTTGATTTCAGCTTTCCGTGCCTGAATCATCTGCAAACAGCTATCTTAATTCAATAGCTAATTATTTACCCTATAAATTACCTGAAATATATCAATAATAATTTATTCGCATCAAGACAATACGAGCCTAATTAGAGTAAGTGCTGAAGTTCGCCGTTCCGACTCAGGACGTAAGCTCAAATATGACGGCTTTTTCCCAGGATATCCCAGGAAATGCTGACAAAAGAACAAATATATCCCGATAGAATTATGTACTTTTAAATATGATTTATAATCATGCTAATTCTGACATCCTCTTTTCAATAACGATTAATTTGATCGTCGCTAATTTCTTTCAGATGATCGGCAAGAGTTGTTAGAGTATAATTTTTATGACTACTTATTAAATACTGACAATATTTTAGATAATTAAAATCCATCTTAAAGGTATTGATAAGTAATTGGTCTGATACTAACGTAGTATACCAAGTAATTTATGGTAATTGGGGGTGAATTTTTAAGGTTTTTATATTTTGTTGTTCAAGGGTTGGCGGAGCAAGTGCAGCAGCTATATCGCCAATATAGAATCTATTTATATTTAAAATTATAGATGGGGAGTAGGGCAGTGAGGGAGTAGGGCAGAGTGTAAGATGGTGGGGTGTTGGTGAATAAAGGTATGATATCCTATCCGGAGTGCGATTCGTTTGGTCTAAGTAAACTCCTTAGTTTACGTTCAGCCAGCCCTGTTAAAGGGTAACTCTGATAATCATGGAGGTTAAATTCCTTCCCGCGCGGGTACCGCGTGACTCCATAGTCCCAGGATTCGGGCACTAGCAATGCCAGTCACGAGCGTGCATGGCCTAAAAGCTTCGTCAAGAGTAATGTTATCTCAATCCTCTGCCAGGGAAGTTGACCATGGTTATTGCATAGAGAATCTAGTAATATGGGTCGTTATGATAGACAAGGGAAAGACATTGATACCCTTGAACCAAAACGGTATACCTCACATAATTGGAATCAGTTAACCGGAATTGGTTTCGTATCTAATTGAGGTCGGCCTAAACTAGGAGCCTAAAGTCAACGTGATCGGGTTATCAGGGAACGAAGTAACCCCTCTTCAACTCTCTCAAATCTAGAGTAGGAAAAGCTTAACCAATGTTGATGAGGGTGAAGGACTCCTCAAGGATCTTGCCTGGAGTAACGTTTAGGATATGCAGACGTGGGGAGGTAATTAAGGTAGGCTTATTATCAGTAACCAAAAAGCCGAAACGCAGGTGTTGTAGCCAAACCAAGAGTAGGAGACTCTGCAAGATGAAACCAACCTCCCGGCAACCATGCCAAAGGTGAAAATATGTAGCGTGGCCTAAACCCTAGAACCCTGAAAATCAAGGTGGGAAATAAGGGAAAATGTGAACCCAACCTCGAAGCAACCTTAGTTATCAGGAGCCGGATGAGGTGAAAGTCTCAAGTCCGGTTTTGAATCAGAGGTGAGGGGTAGCGATACCCCCATCGACTGTAACTAAGAGTGAGAACAAAAAACTTTCTCCTTCTACTACTCTTTATTCTTCTTCTTTCTTTCCTCCTGACTCCTGACTCCTGACTCCTAAATAATTAAGATTAATATCATACACGCGCTTCACCAACACCAGATGATGAAGCAAGGGAGCCTAGATTCTAACTTTTTTCTCTATTCTAGGGCTTGTTGATTAAATATCAAAGTATTTACAGATTTACAGATAAAGCTTTCAGCCTTTTTAGGTTGGTAAAAAGTACGCCTGTTTGAGCTGCTTAATGCACGGTTCCCGAAAAATCAAAAAGTTAGTATTTTCGCTGCTGAGTATAGCAAAAAAATTACTACTCCCCTACTCCCCTACTCCCCTACTCCCCTACTCCCCTACTCTCTAAAAAAGACTTTTTGAGCCAACCCTATTCTATTTCTCCATCTCCGCCAATTCAGCAATTCTGACTCAAGAGCCAAAAACCTGCACCTTTCTTTGCCAAGATACCAAATTGGTTCTATGGATAAACCTTTAAGGATAAACACCATATAGAACCCCTGAAGGGATCTATTTAAAAGTAGGTGGGGAGCTTGGGAGATGGGGAGATGGGGAGATGGGGACTGGGGGAGATAAGGTGTATTAGATATCTCCCCAAATCCAATCATCCAATCAATTATTACCCATTTTTTATCAATTGCTTCTCGACTTGGACCTATTTTCTGGAGATACGGTTAGGGCTTCTATATAGTATCTTTGCGTAAGTCCTGCTTCTGAGAGCTTCAGCAAATGAAATGAATATTATTTAGGGTTTGCTGATTAAATTTAAAAGCATTTACAGATAAAGGTTTTAGGCTTTTTAAGTGGTGAAAAAGTACCAGATTTTAGCCGGATCAGGCTAAAAAAGTGAGTATCTTGGGTTTGGTAGGGGCATCCCAGTTAAGAG
>JBCDJM010000104.1:0-23553 GCA_038747755.1 Cyanobacteria bacterium P01_H01_bin.35 | reverse complement strand
TGTTAAGCATAAATACTTACTTAATTGTTGGCTACTATGACTTTCTCCTGTTTGCGGAGCATTCCGTAGGAAATTCTGACTCCTGACTCCTGACTCCTGACTCCTTATTTCATGCTACATCCTGAAGTGCGGAATGTAGGTTATATTAAACCTCTTTGCTTAATCTCCAGTACCTAATCACAAAATTTGTACAGACTCAGTTTTAATTTCTGACAAATTTATCAGTCTAGCATCATTTGTCAATAACTTAGCATTCAATAACTGTGCTGTTGCTGCTACAATAGCATCACGAACTTTCAATCTGTAACTTTTGCGTAAAGCGATCGCTAAATCTTTGATTTGACTCTCAATACCAACTATTGTTATCTGAGCCAAAAAATTACGAATTTGTACTTCCTCAACAGGAGTCAGACTGGGATAAGACAGTAACTCTATTTCTGTAATTATAGAAATAAAATATCTAGCAGGAGGTAAAGGGTTAACTAAGCGCCCACCTAAATAATACAAAGCTACATTTGTATCTAGCACAATTACATTTTCTGTCACTACCATTCATCCCTAATTTGTTGCTGATATTCTAAAGGATCTATACTGAGTTTTACACTGCCTGCATACTTAGCTAAATCCACATTTTTTGTTTCTGTTTTTAACTGAGCAATAGCTAACAACTTTTCAATTTCTTGCCAGTCTTCATAGTCAATCAAAACTGCTACAGGGCGCATAGTTTCATCAGTAACTATTTTCTTCTTAAAATTCCACACAATTTTCTCCTATCTATTATAAATTCCTAATTCCCAATTCTAAATTCTGAATTCTAAATTCAACCATAGCTTGCCAATAACAAAGTCAAATCATCATCAGTCCTCTCCGTTACCTTTGGCGATCGCAAAAATTCCTCCAATTGCTTAGTTGCCTCCTCCTGATCACTCACCACCGTCATAAACTTAAACAACGGCGCAAAAAACGGACTATGAGGCAACCCTTCTGGCATTTTCAAAGCTAACATTTGCAACCCATCCGAAAAAATTGCCAAATGAACAGGTTTTCCGAACCATACCTTTACCTGAGCATTCTCTACACCTTGTTCTGAAATTAAAAAAGTAGTCTCATTAATATGTTCTCCAGTCTGGGGTGCTGTCACCGGAAAAACATTCTCCTCTCCATCACCCACCACCGCTGCACCATCACCCACTTGAGCAGCAATAGCTAATTCTGGCGTTGCTACCACCAAAATCAAAGTTGCAGCTAACTCCCGCGCCTCAACCTCTCTCACCTCAGACTCAGACAAAACAGCACTTTTCGCTGCCCTCAAAGCATCAACCAACAAAAACTGCCAACCAATATTATCTTTTGGGAGCAGCTTTTGTTGGGAAATAGTTTCTACTGCCACATCGACAGCTATTTTTGCACCAACATCTCCAAAATTTGCCGAACCTGCACCATCAGCAACGGCAGCAACTAAAATTCCTTCTGGCAAAATTTGCCAATGATGCGCATCCTGACATGGTTGCCCCCATTTTTCGTGACTCCTACCTGCCACCGATACCGATACCACTCGCCACTGACTTTGTGCTTCTCTTGACATAAGCTCATAATTTACTAACTTTTCCGCCGTTGCTGAACCAAGGGATAACTTTAAATATGCAACCCTCCCACACCTCCCACACTCCCCACACCTCCCACACTTTCCACACTCTAAACCGATCCCCAACCAGGAGGAGGTAGTGCTACTTGTTCGTCAACTTTAGAATGGGAAATTTGCTGCATACTAGCAGATAACCAGATAAACATTTCCCGAAAATCAAGTCCTCTCAGTTTTAGAGGTGTTCTCAGAACTATTTCGCCCAACTTATCCATATTTGCTCCTTCCACACCTACTGCAAAAAAGGCAACGTGCTTGCTATCCTCCTCTTGTTTTATGCGATCGCCTGCTTCCTTGACAACTTTTTCTGACTCTCCTTGAGGTTCCCCATCAGTAATTAAAAATACCCAAGGTCGGTAATAAGTTATACCATTGTTCCGATATTCTGACTTCCGGGCAGCAATCATATCTAGAGCTTTGTGAATGGCAGTACCCATAAAAGTTTGTCCTTGGGCAGTCAATACCGGATTTTCAAATTGGTCTGCAGTAATAAAGTCTTGGACAATTTTCACTTGATTGTCAAAGGAAATAATGGCAACTTCTACTCGTTTTTTAGCCAAGTCGTCAGTAATTAAATTATCTCTAAAAGTTTCCAACCCATCATTTAAAGCTTGAATAGGTGTGCCTGTCATTGATGCGGAGGTGTCCAACAATAGCACACAGGGGCAACGAGGTTCGGGATTTTCTGCAAATTCTACTGCTTCGTCAAGTCTCATATTAGTTTTTTGGGCCTTATATTAACAATAATGTTTCTTATATTCGTTTTATTGTCTCTAATTTAAAGTCTATTCTTTCAACAGATTTAGATCAAAGGCGAATAATATCACATGACATAGTACATCATAAGGCACTTTTAGCTAAATCTAATATCTAAAATAGTCGATCAAGCCCTGGGTTGCTAGCTAGAGGAGATTTGGTTTAGAAAAATTGCTAATCAAAGCAATAATTATAGGTTTAGGCATCAAAACTTTTGCTACTTTGATTAATGGCCAAAAAATGGATTAAGAAGCAGCCTTTTTCAGAGAGACTGCCTCTTTCTACGGTAGCTCTACCTTTCCATGTCGCCCAGCAAAACGCTAACAGGCGGTAGATGATGTCAATTAAGCTAATAAAACTTATACTAACTTGACTGCTGTTCCACTTGCAGTAATTAATAGCAAGGCACCTTTTTCATCCACATTAATCGTCCCTGTATCTATTTCTATTCCCACAACTCCATCAGCACCTATACGTCTAGCACGCTTTTCTAGTTCAGCGATCGCATCTTCCTGACCCTTTTTAAACACTTCTTCATAACTACCAGTACGACCTCCAATAATATCTCTAATTCCAGCAAAGAAATCTCTCAGAGCATTACTACCATAAACTACTTCAGCAGTAACAATTCCTAAATATTCTTGAACTTCAGCGCCTTCAATTCTATCAGTTGTAGTTACAATCATCTTTTTTATTATCTCCTAATTTTTTTGACTCAGCTTTATTGTTCTCTGTAAAAATACTACAGAAGCAGAATCAATTATTCCTGAACAAAGTGTTATGATTAGTCATTTCTATAAACACTATTAATTTCAGACTGGCCGTGTACAAACAAACAATATCAATACTTAGTAGTTTAATGGTGGCCACAATAACAGCCACTATTCCTTCTATTGCTTATGGAGTTCCTTGCTGTGGGGTCAAATTATTGGCTCAAGGTAATCAAAATAGGAATTCCAAACTAGATGAACTACTACGCCAGGGACGCGAATTAGCAGATGCTGGAAATTATCAACTTGCCATAACAATATATCAACAGGCGGTACGTTTAGACCCCAAGAATGCACAAATATATTCCGGTATTGCCTACTTAGAAGCACTCCAGAAAAATTTCCAAGCAGCAGCTCAGTTTTATCAACAGGCGATCGCTATAGAGCCTCATAACGCAAATTTTCAATATGGTTTGGGCTATAGTATGGCAAAATTAAAAAATTATCAGGCTGCAATTGAAGCTTATCGCCGTGCTTCTTTACTAGATCGTAATCATATTAATGCGCATTTAGGATTGGGTGCTACATTGTTTCGCCAGGAGAAATATAATGAGGCGATCATTGCATATCAAGTTGCGATTAAGTCTAACCCTGATAATCCTGAAGCTCATGCTGCAATGGGTTTAGTATTACTTAAGCAAGAGCGCTTTCCTGAAGCATTGGCAGCAGTGCAAAAAGCTGTGGAGTTATCACCTAGAGATGCAGGGGTTCAAATCAAGTTGGGAACTGCTCTATTAGCTACTGGAGATATTAATGGCGGTTTAGCTGCTCTGAAGTTAGCTTCTAGTTTAGCACCAAGAAATGGAGATATTCAGTTTCAAATTGCGGAAATTTATCAAGCTCAGGATAATACTCAAGATGCTTTGAAATTTTATCAAAAAGCTACTTTTGCTAATCCTGATTTACTGGAAGCTAGATTTGCTGCTGCAGAGATACTTTTAGAACAGCAGGATTATTTACAAGCAATAATTATGTATCGGCAAGTAATTAAGAGAAATCCTGATAATGGGGATGCTCATTATAAAATGGGGTTAGCTCTTCAAGGTAGACAACGTAAAAGAGAAGCATTAAAATCTTTTGAAACAGCTTTAAAACTGTTTGAGGAACAGGATAATTCTGAGGGTGAGGAAAAAGTGAAAACTGCTTTAGCAGAATTGGAAGATTAATTTTAAGCTGTTGTTATTAACAACACTGGATATTAAATTACTAATAAGACTTCAATAAACCTTTCCCAAGTGAAGTCTTTTTCTCTTGTTTTTTGATATAGAAATGCAATTTCCTCCTCTGAAAAAGGAGACTCATCAACACTTGCCAATACTACATTCATTTCACGGATATCTAAAACAGCATTTTTGTCAGCATCAATGGGAATAAAGTAAGTGGAAAATTCTTCAAACCTTGACATCAAATAGCGATGCCGTAACATTAGTTCGCCAAATTCTTCAAAGTCAATCTCACCACTACTATCCACATCCATGCTCAAAAAGATAAGATTTAACTCGTCTTGTTTTAAGGGGTTTCCTGCTCTTTGAAAATGGTAACTTAGTTCATTTAGGGACAAACTACCACTATTGTTGCTGTCAATTATTTTGTCTTTAGCTACATTTTACACTTTTGTGGTTCACTCATATGAAAAGCGCTGTAAGCAACTAGCAATAGTTAATAGGGAGTTTTATTTTTTATGCTTTTGTAGAGCGACAGAGCATGGCATAGCCAGGATAAGGCTTGATACCTTATTTCTTTGGTCACTGAAAAAACAGTAAAAGTTTTACCAATCAATACTTTATTCTTTTGGATTTTTTAGGTAGTACAATTTAGATTCAATAAACTGCATTAGTTTTGTTTTTAATTTGACTTCCCATTTAATAGTTTGGATGATAAATATTTCCCTGGCAATGATTGGAATTAATTTCTATCACTAAGTCTACCAATTTAGGATTTTTGATGAGTGGCTTAATAAACAATTCTGGATGTAATGCTTTCCAAAAATAATCTACAAATTTTTCAATTTCATCATCGCTCATACCTGATTTTCCTGAAGCAATCATTTGTTTTTCTGCTTGTTTTCGCCATTGTTTAGAAAAACGATAATCAGTTGGATATAAAACTATTAAACTATCTAATTTTTCCCACAGAGGTAAATATTCTATTAATTTTTCATTCATATCACGGGCAAATTTCTGGTCTGCTTCTGTAATAATTGGTGGTGGCGCAAAATCAAAATTTTCCTCTGGAATTGGTCGAACTCCAACAAACCAACCTTCAAATAAAACAAGATCAACTTTACTTACAATTTCTGGTTGAATTCTATCTCCAGCACCATGAAAAAGAGACTTATTAAATCTAGGAATAGCAATTAAATTATCATAATTTTTATTTTCAGATTGACGTAACTTATCTAAAACTTCTATACCTAAACTAACATCATGGGTACCTGGGGGTCCGCGCCAAATTAATCGGGAATCTTGCTTTTGTAAAAGTTGACGTTCGGCGTAAGTTTTATAAATATCATCAATAGAAATGCTAATAGCTTTATAGCCAAGCTTCTCTAAAATTAGGATTAAAATTTTTGCTAGAGTAGTTTTTCCAGTTCCTTGTCCGCCTAAAATTCCTTGCGCTAATGGGCGACCTAAATTTTCACGTTTATTAACTAATTTTATTCCTAAAGGCAACCATAACTTCCATAAAGTTTCTAAAGTCTGATTATCTCTGAGAGGAAATTTATCATAGTCAATAATTACAGACTGAAAAAGCAGCGACCGCTCTCTAATTACTTCTCTGATATTTGCTGAAGTAATGTGAAAAACATCGGCACGTTTTTGCTCTATTAATTCCTGATTTGCTAAAGTTTCTAATTCTTTTTTTTCTAGAGACTTACCCTGCTGTAAAATCTGTAAAATTTGTCTGAGAGATGAGTGAGAAAATTTCATAAAAATTCTAGTCAAAAAAACTGTAGGGCTTGGGTATTTTTATCCCATTTTGGTTTGGGCAAAGATGAGCAAAACCCTAGGATAAAATTTTACAACATCAGGGCGGATTACTATAGCTAGCACTGCCTAATTATTTCTTTGACATTTGTAAAACTCATCTGAAAAACATCGGCACGTTTTTGCTCTATTAATTCCTGATTTGCTAAAGTTTCTAATTCTTTTTTTTCTAAAGACTTACCCTGCTGTAAAATCTGTAAAATTTGTCTGAGAGATGAGTGAGAAAATTTCATAAAAATTCTAGTCAAAAAAACTGTAGGGCTTGGGTATTTTTATCCCATTTTGGTTTTGGCAAAGATCAGGAAAACCCTAGGATAAAATTTTACAACATCAGGGGGGATTACTCTAGCTAGCACTGCCTAATTATTTCTCTTACATTTATCGAAGTAATCTGAAAAACATCGCCACGTTTTTGTTCTATTAATTCCTGATTTGCTAAAGTTTCTAATTCTTTTTTTTCCAGAGACTTACCCTGCTGTAAAATCTGTAAAATTTGTCTGAGAGATGAGTGAGAAAATTTCATAAATCGTAGGTTGAGTTGAGGAACGTTTGCCGAGCATTTCCAACGGAAAGACCCAAAATTTACTGAAAAATTAAGGTATAAAACCTCTCCATTCATGGACAAAAAAGAAAAAAATTCCTTTTAGGTTAGGAAATCCTTCTATTACAAAAGAGGTAATGATTAATTGTTTGTTGAAAGCAGTTTTTATTGTATTAGCTTTCGTTGGGTTTCACTTCATTCTACTCAACCTGCATTTTGAAACTGATAACTGATAACTGTTAAGAACCTAATTTGAAAGCTTCCAAAAATAGACCATAAGTGAAACCAATTTTAAAACCATTCAAAATATCTATTCCCAAAGAACGTGCAATTTTTCCTTTACTGCCATAAACCAACCAGTTTAATATTTCAGTAATTAACAAACAAATTAAAGCATATAAAACATCTAAATAACCTTCTTGACCAGCGATAGTAGAAACGGCAGTTGCTGCAAAATTACCAAACAATAAACTAATAATTAATAGAGAAATTCGACGCCAAGGATTAAGTAACCATTGTTTAAACCTCTCAAAAATAACATTCAGCAATCTATTAATACGGGTACTTTGCATAGATAAAATTAATGATAAATATATTTTTAATTTCTATGATTTTTAAGTTAGAAATACTTTAGTGCAGCTTAATGGAAATAACCCATTAGTTACACAATTCTAAAAGCTTTAGCAATTCTTTTGACTGTCTGATGTGCGTCTTACATTCTGTTCGCGCAGCGTTTCCCCAGAAAATGGAGACCTCGCCAATTAGCACTCGCTTTTAACTTCCGTGTAGTGAAGCATTATGTAGTTTAACATAACAGAATATGGCAGTCGCTATTCTTGTTAAGACATTTTCAAATTAGGACATTTTCAAATTATCAAATATAGTCACAGTAATCATTTAACTTCTGACTTTTGATTTATGACTTCTAACTTTGACAATGGCAAGCTGTAATTTTTCATGTTAAACAAAATAATGAAATTTTTACCTTACTAAAAAGTTATTATTGCTTTAATATTCTATTTATTAGGACTAATAATTGGCCGCTTTCAGTTAACAATATCCTGGACAACAAATGATTCTGAAACATTACAAATATCAAAATCTTCACCAAATTTTTAACCTCCTTTATCAAAAATTGCTACTCCGACACCCCTACCAAAATCTTCAACAAAACAAACCCAAAAATGTAATCTTCCCACAGTTACTTCTGAATCATCTATAGTCAAAACCAATGTAGGAACTATTCAAGTTAGTAATTGTACATATCGTCCAGTCCGCACACACATTATTAGCCAAATCCTCAGAACAATCTTACCAAAAATATGCTTATATAGAATCCGGTTATATAGTATATGTTCATAATTCTATCCACATTTCAATCTCCTCATCCCCCTATCTCCCTATCCCCCAACTATATAACAAGTATTCAACCGGATCTTATATCACTGGGATTTTGCTCTAGGAGAAGGTAGTGGTAGAGGGTTAATACTCTCTTTGTCAGAAGCAAAATTAACCTTAAAACCGGGAGATATTTTAGTTGTCTTTGCTCAAGATGGCTCTCGTTTGTATTCGGGGCCTTATGTTGTTGGAGAAACAAGCTTTCCTATTTTCAATAAAGAAACATTAGAATGGCAGTTAATTTTAAGGCTATGAAAAAAATATCAATGGCCACTCTGCTAATTTTCATCTAAATTAGGGTTTAAAGTTTAAGACTTAGGGGGATAACTTATCTGAATGAAACTAATACAAGAGTTAGAAATTATCAATTGGTTGAAAATTCAAACAAAAAGTCATCTTTTAATATTAGGACTTTCTATTTTATGGCTTTCCTTACTTGCTTGGCTCGCTTTCTTTTGTAACCTTGGTAATATTGGTTTAATTGATGAAACAGAACCACTTTTTGCTGAAGCTGCTCGTCAAATGGTAGAAACTGGAGATTGGATTACACCTTATTTTAATGGAGAAACTCGCTTTGATAAGCCACCTTTAATTTATTGGTTAATGGCGATAGCTTATCATCTTTTTGGTATTAATGAATGGTCTGTACGTCTCCCTTCAGCAATATCTGCAACTGCCTTAATGTGTTTTAGTTTTTACGTCCTCTACAGATATGGTTATTATCACCTAAATTATCAGATATATACCTTTAAAAATAAGTCTTTAACGGTGAAATTATTAATAGCATGGATTGGCGCTGCGATGATAGGTTTAAATCCAGAAACTATTGCTTGGGGACGTATAGGGGTTTCTGATATGTTATTAACAGGCTGTATGTGTTCGGCACTATTAGCTTTTTTTATGGGATATGCTTCACAAACACAAAATACTCAAATTACTCAGCAAAAAAACAGCAAAATAATCAGACAAAATATTCCCTTTGCGCCAAATAAAAATCAATCATCAACAAATAAAAAACCTCCCGTCTTTAACAAATGGTATGTAGCTTTTTATATACTAATATCTTTAGCAGTTCTCGCCAAAGGTCCGATTGGAATTGTTTTACCGGGAATAATTATTGGTTCTTTTTTATTATATGTAGGTAGATTTTTTCAAATCTGGCAAGAAATAAATATTTGGCGTGGGATTTTAATTTTTTTTACTATCACATTTCCTTGGTATTTTCTCGTTACCTTAGTCAACGGAAAAGAATATATTGATAGTTTTTTTGGTTATCACAATTTTGAACGTTTTACCAGAGTTGTGAATCACCATCAAGCACCTTGGTACTTTTACTTTTTAGTCATATTAATTGGTTTTGCCCCTTGGTCTATTTATCTACCAATAGCGATCGCTAAAACTAAGTTTTTGCAAGTCGGTTATTGGCGTAGTAAACCTAGAACTCAACATTTAGGTTTATTTGCTTTTTTCTGGTTTATTTGTATCTTTATTTTCTTTTCTATCTCGGCTACTAAATTACCCAGTTATGTCTTACCATTAATGCCTGCAGCAGCAATATTAGTAGGATTATTTTGGAGCGATATTATTATTCATGGAGATTCTATTTCTAGTCAGACTAATAAATATGAAAATTTACAATCATCTGTCAACCCCACAAATAATTCTGTTAAACCTGTTCCCAGATTAACGAGAAATACTTCTAAATCAAAAGGTAAATTTTTATCTTTATCAGTTATCGCTAATATCATTTTTTTGTTGATTTTAGCAGTGGGAATTATGTATAGTTTTAACTGGCTAGATAGAGACCCAGCTATGCCATATTTCCCAGAGATAATTAGAAAATCTGGTTTATTAATTCGTGGCGGATTAATTTTCATAACCACAGCAATATTCATTGGATTTCTTTGGAGAAAAAAACAAAATTCTTGGATTTGGAGTGCTAACTTTATTGGATTAGTAGCTTGTTTAATTTTTACTATTAATCCGATGATGTTCTTAGTAGATCAAGAACGTCAATTACCCTTACGGCAATTAGCTCAAACAATTGTTGAAGTTAGACAACCAGGAGAAGAAATAATTATGATTGCCTTTGAAAAACCTAGTTTAGTTTTTTATAGTAGGCAACCAGTAAAATTTTTCCGACGCGCTACAAATGCCAGAGAATATTTAGAGAAAATTGTACAAAAAGATTCTTCTGGTAATGTTGTGATGATTGGTTATCCAAAAAAGTTTATTCATGTAGGATTAGAACCGTGGCAATATCAATATTTAGACTCTCGTGGTGCTTATCAATTAGGTAAAGTTCCGAAAAGTCTCTTTATGAAGCAGTCAGGAGACAGGAATCAGAAGTCAGAATAAATGGCTGCAATACTTTATTTAGGTCGTAGGTCGTACACAGAGCTTTAATTTGCCAAAGGAGCATATCCTGTGGTGGAAAATTTGTTAAACAATAAGTTATGAGATTTTAGAGTCGCCGAGAATCAGCAACTTTCTGTGGAGTGGAAAATTTCTCTAACTGCAACGTCTTAGTTATTAAATCCTAGACATAGCACTACGCAAATAGGGCACGAACATTTATCAATGCTCAAATTCTGTCAAGGATTACTTCTGAGTCCCTACTCCCTACTCCCTACTCCCTACTCCCTAAAAGATCAAATGACTCTTTATTTCCTCTAATAAATCAGCTATGGATAAATCAGAATGCAAAATTTTTGTAGCTACCTTGCTAACTAGGAAATTTAGGTTTTCTAGTGTTAGATTTTTTGATAATTGATAATCAGAATGTTCCCACACTAATATAGGAGGTTTTGTAACTATTTTGTCTAACTCAGATAATGCTTTATCCAAATCAGGAGGTAAATTTCCCCGCAAACAAATTAATAATAAATCCACACTCTGATTTGTCAACTGCTGTAAAACTTCAACCCAAGATTTAGCAATCAAACCTTTAAATCCAGAAGTTTGAATATACTGAACTAATACCTGTGTACTATCAATTGGTAATTTCGTTTTTTCAGAATCTTGCCAATTTTGATTAGCTACTTCTAAATCAGAAATCAAAGGCGAAAAAATCGGAGCATTAAAAGTATTATCCTCTAAATCTGTCTGTTTTTGTTGTTGAGTAAAATCTGAGCAATTAACAACAGTATTCTCAGACAAAACATCCGTTAAAGGCACTATAAAATCTTTAATATTTGCCACATCCATAACTAATATAGTTGGGAGCCAACTCATACCCGCAGCAATAGAAATTACTTGCCACAATCCCGAGGTTAAATATTCATAATCAAGTTTTGTTTCTGTTAAATTATTGTCATTTTTCTCAAAAGCTAAACAAGGAAAAACAGACAATTGTTTCACTTGATTAGCAGCTTGAGTAGTTTCCGAATCCAGAGTTACTAAAGGAATAGCTGCCAAGGTAGAATATTGACTTAACTTTTGAATAAATTCAACTGGAGCGATCGCTTTAGAGATTTTTTCGATAAGTATTACATTAGGCTGCCAAATCTTAGCAAGTAAATTAGCTTGGGCTAAATCATCTGCTTCTATTACTCTGTATTCACTAGGAAGTGAAAGAAACTTATCCTCATAGATAGAGTCTTCTGTAGTAGGATGTTGAAACTCATACTTACCAGGAATTAAACGGAGAATTACTAATTTTTGATAATGCTGTTTTTCTGATGGTAAATCAGTAAATTCTTTCAATATTTCTTCTAATGCAGATCGTTCTACAGGCAAACTTAAAAATTTATTTGCTCCATTAATTATACCTCGTTCTTTTTCTCCTCTAGTGGAAGTTATTACTACAGGAATCTGACAAGTATCAGTATTGGTTTTGAGCAGAGTTAATACATCCCAACCTGATAAAAGTGGCAATAATGGATTGAGAAATATTAATTTTGGTTGTAACTTTCGTGCCTTTTCGACTGCTTCTGTACCAGAACGTGCAATAACAACTCGATAGCCTAAACCTGTTAATTTATTTGTTAAATCTTCAATAAACCGTGGAACTGCTTCAACAATTAGGACTAAACGAGATGAATAATTAATGACAGGTAATTGATAATTATTAATAGGTAATTTACTATCTTTTTTGGTCTGCAATTCATTTTCTTCAGTAGCAATTAATCCTTGTTCTTTAAGATAATCATTTGTTTCCCATCCCTCCTTTCCTAAATCTTTTAGAGGTGGAGTAGGTGGTAAAATTAACGTAAATTCACTTCCCTTACCTTCCTGAGAGATAAAAGTAACATCCCCACCATGTAAACGAGCTAAACGTTGAGTTAAGACTAAACCTAAACCAGTTCCTTCAAATTGACGATTAAGAGGATTTTCTAATTGTTGAAACTTATGGAAAATTAAATGTTGTTTGTCTGGCGATATACCGATCCCAAAATCCCAAACAGTAAAAGTTATCCACTGTTCCCATCTAGCTACTTTCAATCCCATCTTGCCGTCTGCTGGCGTAAACTTCAAAGCATTGGATAACAGATTTACCAACATCTGGCGTAGACGCAATTCATCTGCAATTAAAATATTCAGACCAGTCTCTATTTCTAAAGTATACTTAGCTCGCAGAGAATCAGGAAATAGAGCAGAAGATTGACCTTGAGGATGTTTGTGTTGAAGTTGTAAAGCCTCCTGAAAAGCGCGATCGCATACTTTCCGAATTTCAACTGCTTCTGGGTTCAATTCCATCTGACCAGTTTCCATTCGAGTCAAATCTAGAATATCATTAACCACAGCCATCAAATGACGACCACTTTGATGAATGAGTTGAGCATAACGGGTTTGACGTTCGTTGAGAGTACCCAGGGTTTGCTCTTTCAACAAACTAGATAAACCCAGTACAGCAGTTAATGGTGTTTTTAGTTCATGGCTAATACAAGCCAAGAATTCATCCTTAAGTCGATTAAGCTGAATCAAATCTGCATTTTTAGCCTGTAATTCCTTTGCTACTAAATGTTGTTCTGTGACATCCTGAGCTAAAACTAATGTCAGGTCACAAAATTGTTGACTACTAAACTGCCATACTCGCTCTTGACCATTTTTTTGAGGATAAGTACAAACATAGGTATCAGGTTCAGTATTATAACACCAACTACAAGCAGAATTTGACTTTGGTATTTTTGCTCGTTCTTGTAAAAGTGTAGTAGGGGAAATTCTGCTATTAGTTGTTCCTGGACATGAAAATTTAACACTACCTCCCAGTACAGCTAAAGATTCTGGCATTTTTACTGTTGTCGGCTGTTGTTTAATATTTTTATCAGATAAGCCTACTACTGCATCTACTATTTCTATTAATTCTGATTCTTTTTCAATCTGAGAACGCCATGCCAGATTCTGATTTATTACTTTGCCGTCATTACTCTTTAACATTAGAGGTAGAGGCAATTTTTCTAAAAGCTTGATTAATGAACGGAGATAGGAAGAGGTTTCTACTGTTCCTTGATTGAGCAAATCTTTTGTAGCTATTTGCTGGGTTTCTAGGGAATTTTCTGGTTCAGAGATATTTATCTTCAGCTCTTCAGTTGTAGAAAGAAATTCTAATAGACGCAAACTATCTAGCAATCCTAAAAATTTACCCTCTCGATCTACTACAGCAATAGGTAAACTAGAATCTTCTTGATTAATCTTCTTTTCAGATTGTGGCTGGAGATATGGCCATAATTTTTCCACAGTTAAATCTGCTGGTAAAATTCTCAGACTATCCAGTGTCAAAGAACTTACTTCAGATAGAGTTTGTTGCCAATTTCCTATAGGAGTATTAGTTTGAAGTAGTTTGGTTTTTGGGTTTAAGACTAAATAAGGAATTAGACTATGTAAGTAAATTAATCCTAGTGGTTGGTTTTGATGATTTACTACTACTAACTCGCTACATTTTTCTCTACAGAAAATTGACCATACTACCTGCAAATTTTCTGTTTGTAAGCATACTGGTATAGGAGATATAAATTTTTTTAGAGTTGTGTAGGGCATTAACATGACAGTTCGGGTATATTAGCTGAAATATATTCATTAAGGGTATATTGACTAACCAGACTATAATTTAGGCCATTCAGAACGGAAACCCTTATCCCTACATCTGTCCACAGATGATGAAGAATAACTCATTCAACATCTGGTAGGAAAATCCCGTTAAGCTTTATAGTTAGCTAAAATTTTGACATTGATGGTAATGATGACAGAATTGAATATTTATGGCAGTATACAGATATAGGATTAATAGTCCTCCTGTAAGCTAATGCTATTTTGGAGGTTTTGCAAGAAAATTAAAAATAATTTTGCTGAATCTATATTAATAGATAGCAATCCTATTTTATTTGTGTATAAAAAAACTTTCCTCTTTTAGGGAACAGGGCACAGGGAACAGGGAACAGGCGTGAGTTTCAAGTTTTTTATCTACTTTTTGATTTATCACAACCTATGCGCGGATTCCTATATACCTACATTCTTCATACCATCCTCCTTACTAAAACTATAGAGGTTGTCTATGTTAATATTTATTACATTATCTTTTGACTTCTTGAATGTAATAAAATTATTTTGTAATGAAGATTTCTCAGATTACAGATTTTCAACCTAACCCAGACTTAGCTACTGTATCTAAAATTTTGTCTACTCAACTATCTATCTGTATATTTTTGCATGATGATAAATTTGCTACTTCAGTAACCAAGTTACTTAGTAGAGAGCGCTATCTTGTGGCACTAACTAACTCTCGCCGAGAATTTGTCCAGCTTATTGAGGAGAATACTAACATAGATTGTCTCCTCTTCCAAGAGTATTCTGAACTAAGTTCTTTAATACATCAGTTACATAATAAATCTATTTTATTACCTGCTGTAATTATTAAACAATATGAGTCAGAAAATTCTCTGGAAACTCAGGAGTTAGTTAATAATGATTTAACTAAATATAATCCCCAGCAAAACCATCAAAATTTTATTTACCATCAAGCAGAAGTTCCATTATTAATCAATCAACTCAGCCAAATAGATATTTATATTGAGCAGGCAATTGAAAAATTTCTGACACTTTCTCCTGCTAGTTCCTCAAAAGATAAATCTCAAAAATATAGTCAAGCTACTGATGATGATACTAAAAATATACTTCATCAACAGCAATACAGACTATACACCAAATTAAGGGAAAGATTAGGATACTTAGGTGTGTACTACAAAAGGAATCCCACAAATTTTATTAGAAATATGGCTCCAGGGGAGCGCCGTAAGTTTGTAGACCAACTTAAGTTAGAATATCGTCATATTGTTCTCAAATATTTTTCTCAGGATGATTCCCTAAACAATAGAATAGATGAGTTTGTTAACTTATGTTTTTTCTCAGATATTCCTGTAACACAAATTGTAGAAATTCACATGAATTTAATGGATGAATTTGCTAAACAACTAAAGTTAGAAGGACGTAGTGAGGAAATGTTGTTGGATTATCGATTAACTCTTATAGATACAATAGCACATCTGTGTGAAATGTATCGACGTTCTATTCCGAGAGAATCTTGATAACTAGATTATTAAATAAAAATTAACTAGCACAAAATTATAGTAAGCCAATGTTAATCTAAATCCTTGTGTAAGATTGTGTACGATATAGGTAAGATTAATAACTTCAAGATGTATAATAATCAAGATAGATAAATAACTTTTATTTGATTTTAAATTTATATTCAAAATATGATTTTTTCTTACTAAGAATACTTAATATTTTTAGCTGTAAATCTATATATTTATTCAATAAATTCATCCCTAAACAAAAAAACTCTATTTGGAGTGAGATTCCATTATTATAACTATTACTTATCCAGTAAAAACTATTCAAATTAAGCTGAAAAAAAACTACTTGAGAAGAACTATGAGTCCTCTGAAGAAAACCTATGTTTTGAAGTTATACGTTGCTGGAAATACCCCTAATTCTGTCCGGGCATTAAAAACACTCAAAGAAATCCTGGAACAAGAATTTCAAGGGGTTTATGCCTTAAAAGTAATAGATGTATTGAAAAATCCTCAGCTCGCAGAAGAAGATAAAATATTGGCTACACCAACTTTGTCAAAAATATTACCCCCACCTGTCAGAAAAATTATTGGGGATCTTTCAGACCGCGAAAAGGTATTAATTGGATTGGATCTACTTTATGAAGAACTAAACGAAGACGAATATAATCTCTAAGAGTTTTTGGCAAAAATAATGTTACTAATAATTTAGATAAAGAATAAGAAAGGGGCAAGAAGGAAAGAAAGAACGAAGGAAAGTAATGAATTTTCTACCTCAATTCATACAATAACTTTCTCGAAAAAATCAGCAGTTATTATAGCGAATTCGAGGCACAAACATCTTGCCTGTAATAGCTCTACTATACTAATACCAATATTCTTAGGTGTCTTAAGGAGGTTTCCTCGTCCCCTTATTCCTTTTTACGGCTAATGTAGTGGGGTAAAATCTCCCGGAGGGTTCGGTATGGTTGCTGATATTATTCCAGAGATAATAATATCCATTGACCCCCTAACTTGTGTCCTACACTCCATAGCTACCTTTGGAGTGGCTTGACTTAACGAGAGTTTGATTACCTTTCTCTTCGTCCACTTGTCAGCCTTTGCTCGCGGTATCGTTCCTTGGTAACTGGTATTTTCCAGCTTTTAAACCAGCTTCAGGGATTGATGTTCAGTCGCTACCCTGTGGTCTATGCTGTCAACCCAACAACGAGGCGGTAGGAATTTCACCTGGTTATAAGAGTTATTCACAAGTCGAGGTTATCCTCATGTATTGACTTGGAACGGCCATTTATACCTAGTTTTCTAGTTTAGTGGCCAACGAGTCGCACCTCTAGACAGCCATAATTGCCAAGTTAGTAATGGCATGTTTCTCACTCCATCTTTCACATTGATGAGGTGTACTGAGTGCAGGTAATGTCCAATGTAATCTTTGCTTGATAAATCTATACCAATAGTCAACAGCGAAGCGTCTTAAATATTTTTTCGGTGAGCAATTCTAGGGCGTGTCATCAATTAAAACCCTTGACAAAATGGCTATTGTATAATATTTAAAGATAGCGATCGCTATGCTAATAAAATAACTGAGGCTACCTTTAGGAATTCCTCCTAGAAAGTTGACTGAACCCTTGTCATACCTAGTAGCGATATAGCTGTCGCTAGGCTCCGCCAACGCTCTATACTGTTTAAGCTTGGCGAATAAATTTTCAATCAGGTGGCGTGCTTTGTACAATATAGCAACGTGCGCTGGTATGTTTACATGGGACAAATAATACTAATGTAGTATATGCAAAAATATTGATAATTGGGAGTCAAATTTTACACTACATTTAATGACAAGAGTAGTATGTAAATATGCGAGCGCTCACTGCTATATCTCATCATAGTGACGGCTTTCTTTCCGGTTTTTCTTAGGTGGAATTACTAATTCTATTCCTCTTTCAGCCAAAGGTCTAAAGTGATCGCATATCTAATCATACTAAACTGTACGGTATGATTGTGGGGCAGCACTGCTCGTTCAGGTATTTACAACTTCCAGGTCAAAGTGCAGTCAGGGAAAAGGTTTACAAAAATAATGTGTAAATATGCCAGAATGGACTGCTATAGTTACTCTAAACTCTAGTAATAGTCAACTGGGAAATTTTTCCCTAGATAATCTTTTGCCTCTTGCCAGTATTATTGATGCCGAACCTGAAAATATTAGTTCGCTGTTAGATGAATTAAGAATTAGGTCTTTTCAGAATGAGGAGATTGTTGATGTTGATTTTTCTCCAGATCCTACAGAGATAGGAATGAGCGCTGGCATCTTTACATACTACCAATGTCTTCATGTGTAGCATAAATCCTGCTACATGACTGACATTTTTTCTATGCGATCGCAACAACGGAACGGAGGCGCAAGCGCACTACCTTAAAGTTTTATACCATGCATGAAAAAATAGTGTGACAAATAGATGTCATAAAATCCTTGCCTGGCAATAATTATAGCATGGCAGCTATTTAAAATTTTGGTATTATAGACTCCCGCGTTGGACTTTGATTTAACTGACAACAAAAAAATCATAGTGTTATGTGAGTGCATTCGCGAAGCCTCTCCAGTGAGAGAATCGCCTCAAAGAGCAACTATATTCTATATTAATAATTTATATCGGCGTTGGTGAATAAAGGTATGAAAATAAAAATTGAACAATTTAAAATATTTGTTATTCAATAGTCTAGGAATTACCAAAAAATACAAATCATACCCTAATTTACCAACGCCAATTAGGGTATGATTTGAGAAAGGAGCGATATAGCTGCCGCACTTGCTCCGCCAACGCTAATTAGGCAGAAAAATTATGGAATGTCCACATGGGTCAATCAACTCACATTATAAAAATGGCCAAAAGAAAGAAAAGCAAAACTATAATTTGTGTAGAATCTGATGGTCAATTTATTGATTGTGATGAAATTCGTAGAGGTTATAGTGATCAACTCTGGAGATGAATGCTGAAAAATGTATGTTCATGGTATGGGATGCTTCAATTAAGACCTATTCAAATTCTCTCAAATTGCTAGATGGCTGGCATTTACCCAACTGTTGTTGATGATAAGAGCACAATCGCTCTGGGGACAACACTCTAACTAAGTATACCTTTTCCTTAGAAGATACCACTCAGGGCTTCTATAGATATTCACAGCGATCGCTCCTTTCTCAAATTACACCTTAATTCACCAAAGCCCAAATTTTTATACTTGGGATTCATCCCTCAATATTATTGCTTTTTAAAATTCAATTTAACTAGCCAACCTTTTAGTTTTTGGATAAAATTGACCATGTATTTTGATTTAACTACAACGTCTTAGTTGTGAAATTTTAGATACAAGTCTGAGCGATCGCCTCCTGACTTAAGCAATATTGATTTAACTCAAACGTCTCAGTTAAATTTTGACACTTAACTTCTGGCCAAAGTGGGCAAATATCACTCTTCCCTCTTCCTGACTTCTACCATTCAAATTTTTATAATTCTGCCAAAAAATTTCTCAATAACAACTTTCCAGAATTAGTTAAAATACTTTCAGGATGAAATTGTACACCCTGAATATGAGGATAATTTCTATGTCTAACACCCATGATAGTTCCATCTTTAACCCATCCAGTAATTTCTAATACTTCAGGAAAACTTTCCTGATCGATAACTAAACTATGATATCTAGTGGCAACTATCGGATTATCTAATCCTTGAAAAATTCCTACTTGATTATGATAAATATCTGAAGTTTTACCGTGCATTAATTCTGGAGCAGCAACAATTTTTCCTCCAAATACTTGACCAATACTTTGATGACCAAGACATACTCCTAATATAGGTAAACTAGCACCTAATTCTTGAATTAATGCTTGAGAAATTCCTGCATCTTCTGGACGACCTGGACCTGGAGAAATAACAACTCCGTCAGGTTTTAAATCCCTAATTTCTGCTACAGAAATTTTATCGTTGCGGTAAACTTTAACATCTGCTGCAACTGTTAATTCAGAACCTAACTCACCCAGATATTGTACTAAATTGTAGGTAAAACTATCGTAGTTATCTATAACAATAATCAAAGTATTTTACTCCTTTATCCCCTAGATGTATTTAATCATTTTACAAACGAGCGGTCCCGACAGCGAAACGAAATTCTATCGCTTATTTCTATTAAGAAGTAAATTAGGTAAAGTTAGATAGAAAAAGTTTTAGGGAATTAAGAAGTAAGAATTAAATAACTTCTTTAGCCACATCTGACAAAATAATTAGATAAAAATTTTCCCCATTTAAGGGGATGAAAAGAATGAATTTCAGTATTTTTAAGCCTCTGGATTACGCCTGAGTTACTGATAATTTGCAACTAATAAATCAAATGATTCCAGCTTCTAATGTTTTAGATCCATTTCTATCTACTATTTTAGTGAAAATAATGTTTGCTGTGAAAATTAGATATTTTCAAGTAAACAATGGCAAAAAAATTAATTCTTAACTGCCAAGAGCAGAAATAACTATATCGAATAAAGGGGGTAAAATCAAATAACTTGCCACAAGTAATGCTACTATTGCTGAAACTAAAACTGCACCAGCAGCACAATCTTTAGCAATTTTAGCTAATTCATGGTAATGCTGTTTAACAGTTAAATCTACCACTGATTCAATAGCAGTATTCAACAATTCCATAGCCATTACCAATCCAATTGTTAGTACAATAACTACTGTTTCTATAGGTTGTAATTTCAATAAAATACTCAAACTAATAGCGACAATACCAATAAAAGTATGAATCCGAAAATTACGTTGAGTTTGGAAAGCATAAGATAATCCTGCCCAAGCATATTTGAAGCTAGTAAAAAGACTATTTGCTACTTGCCAAGATAGTTCTCTGTTTAATTTCAATGTCTTTTTAGAAATATTTGGTTTGGAAGTAGTAGAATTTTTCGGTTGATGTATAAAAGGCACTTCATCGTAGGAGATTGATGACTCATTAAGTTTCATAAAGTATCCACCTCAGTTTGATTTTATATGCAAGGCCCAAATAATATGAGGCTTGCTCGATTAATAGTTTATCCAAAAAGTCAAAAAGTTACTTTGAGTTTAGTCAATGTTCTGGAGTGATTTGTTCCCCAATAGTAATTCCAACAGCATGAAGCAAAAATAACTGTTGTTTGACCATCTTTTGCCAAGTTGCTTCGTCTAGGTGATCCCATCCCAGCAGATGTAGA
Organism: Cyanobacteria bacterium P01_H01_bin.35; assembly: GCA_038747755.1. GTDB lineage: Bacteria > Cyanobacteriota > Cyanobacteriia > Cyanobacteriales > Microcoleaceae > Trichodesmium. The sequence goes on along the minus strand of JBCDJM010000104.1, from coordinate 2,721 downwards.
AAACCATGGGCAGCTAGCCAAGCTAATTCTGTTTTTAATGGATGCCCCTGTTTTTTGGCTTGCTGAAATGCTGTCTCAATGGAGATTACTATATCACCCAGATATAGTTGTAAATCAGAATTTATTATTTCTGGTTGAGGAACATTTACTTCCAGAGCGGCAAAGGCTAAAACATCTGTTGGCTGATTCTGGTAACGATATTGACTATTAAGGATTTGAATTTCAGAATCGTCTGTTAAACGTAGGCTCAGTTCATAATTTTGAGCAACTGGAATATATGGTTGTAGGATTTCTAGCCATTTCCGAAACCAATATTCCCAATTCTGGGAAGATATGGGACAAAAGTTATCCCAATCTTCCTGGGCCTTTAATTTTTTTACTTCTGATGGAGAAGATGACCAAAAACAATCCTGAATACTTACTTCCAAATACAACCGGATAATTCTCCTTTCCGTTAAAAAATGGGATTTTGATTATCTTGTTAGATAGGCAAGACCAACCAAAATGCTTATAAGTGTAATGGTTGTTAGGGCAAAATGTTTGAGGGATGTACCACCTTTCCTCACCATATTTCTCATGGCTAGTTTTACATAACTAGGTTTTGGTTCGGTTGTGGAAGTATTGGTTTTTGTCTCTGTTTGTTCGGAGTTTTGAGTCGATGAAGATAAATTATTCATAAAAATCAATGGGTTAAAGTTTTCCAGTAGTTGTTATTTCTCAAAGATGAGTTTGAAATTGATTAAAAAGTTAATACTACTATAACAATGATATTAAGTTTTGTATAGTTTACCAATTAGGGTTGATAAATAAGGTTATAGTTTTTCCCTGTTTTTAGTTAAGCTATTCCCTCTCTGGATTGATACAGTAGTTTTGGAGTCTTGGAGGTAGAAAGTTTTAGGACTTTAAGGAAATTGAATTCAAAAGTCAAAAGTCATGCATCGAGTGCTAATTGGTGAGGTCTCCATTTCCTGCGGAAAGGCTTCGCCAACAGAATGTAAGACGCATATCTGACAGTCAAAAGTAAGAATTTTCCAGTTAAAATCTATTGCACAGTTTTAGCTGTGTCAGTCCAGTAGGGCGAGTTTAATAGAATATATATGGAAAATATCCAGGCTTGCTTATAATCCACCCCTACAATTTTTTTAACATTTAATTATTGCTCTGCTGATTAAATATCAAAGCATTTTATAGATGTAGACTGACACACCTTAAATAGTGTATTAGATTGAATTCAAAATTCAAAAGTAAAAATATAGTTGAGCAAAAAAATTATTCCTTTAGTTGTATGCAACCTCCCTACCTAATCCCCCGCTCCCCTACCCCTGAAAAAAGACTTTTTCAGCAAAGCCTAATTATTAATTGTTAAAAACTAAGAATTAATTAACAACTGGCTATCAGTAGATTTCAAATAAAAAAATGTTTCAAAAATTTTCTCTCCTGTTTGATTTATTCGAGTTTGTAAATTGTCGAGAAATTCATGTAAACCCATTTGAACTATTTCTTCAACAGTCAAATAATCTAACTCAGAACGTAAACGACCTAATACTTTTTCTACAGGATGTTTTCTAATACCTGAAGTTGGTCTAATAACTTGATGGAGCGATCGCTCTGCTTCAGTCAAACAATATTGAATGGAACGGGGAAACTCTCGGTCTAATATTAAAAATTCTACTACTCCATTAGGAGTAATTCGATGTTGTTGACGTTTACGATACATTTCATAAGCACTTGCTGACTTTAACAATGCCATCCATTGTACTTCATCTAGTGGAGTTCCAATATCTTGAATTGAAGGCAAAAGAATATAATATTTAACATCAAGAATACGGCTAGTTTTATCAGCTCTTTCTAAAAATCTGCCTATTCTACCAAAATGCCATCCTTCATTATGACTCATAGTGGCATCCATAATTCCTGTAAAGAGATGCCCACCCATTTTTACTTCCTCAAAAAATTCTGGTAATTGAGAAGTTTTTAAACCACTATTAGCCACATCTTTTACCATTAAATAAAATGAGTTAACTTGCTCCCACATTTCTGAAGAAATAATTTCCCGAATCGAACGAGCATTTTCTCTGGCAAAGCGTAGACAAGAAAGAATTGAGTTATGATAATCTCGGTCAAAAGTGAGAAATTGAATTACATTTGCTTCTGTTACTTCACCATAACTTTCTTGGAATAAAGGTAAATCTCCAGTAGTAATAACTATAGGTTGCCACTGTTGAACTAAACTAGGAGAATCTAACAGTAAATTTAGATTAACATCAACAAATCGAGCAATATTTTCTGCCCGTTCAACATAACGATTTAGCCAATAAATTGAATCTGCAACGCGACTTAGCATAATTAATTAGGGAATAGGGAATAGGGAATAGGGAGTAGGGAGTAGGGAGTAGGGAGAAATAATTGACGATTTATGTGGGATAATTGATTTTATTTTTTATAATTGGAGATGTCTAATAGGGAATAGGGAGAAGTAATTGATTTTATTTTTAATTTTTTTAGAGGTCTAATAGTAAAACATAAAGTAGTAAAACATAAAGTAAATTTTAACTCAAGCTTATAGCAATCAGAAATCAGATATAGCAATCCTAAATGATTTATGAAAAGTAGCCATACATGAAAATTTTGGGAAAATCAAAGGTTTGACGATGTGTAACCAGCTCAAACAAATATTTGATTAGAGTATACCATTTCTAGCTTTTCACGAATGAAATAGGA
>JBCDJM010000103.1:0-23643 GCA_038747755.1 Cyanobacteria bacterium P01_H01_bin.35 | reverse complement strand
TGCTCTTAGGGTAATATCTCCTCCATTACCACTACCAGAATTTTCTGAGTCTTCTGCTTCACCAAAGCCTTGACCTGCAAAAGAAGAAATATTTGCAGTTGTTATATTGCCCTGACTAGTAAGACTTATACTTCCAGCATTACCACCACTGGAAGAAGATGCAAGTTCACCACCACTACTATTAATATTTCCGCTTGTACTTTCTAAACTAATATTCCCACCCCGACCATTTTCTGAATTAGACGTAATATTACCTGTGATTAAATTCTCATTACTTTTAACATTTACATTTCCAGCATTTCCCTGAATAGAAAGAGAAAATATTTCTGCATTCCCTGCGACTCCAGTAGTATCAATACTCCCATTGGTACTTTCAATAGTGACATCTCCACCATCAGCAGCAAATGTTGATGATTCAATATTTTCAGTCTTAATATCTCCAAAAGCTTTAATAGTTATACTTCCAGCATTACCGCTAACAGCAGCAGTGTCTATTTCTTCTGTGGTAGTTACTGCTCCTTCTGTACTTTCAATAGTAATATTACCGCTATTACTACTATTTATTTCGGTCTGTGTTGTTCCTGTACTAACGCTAGCACCTGCCGTCGGTTCGCCAGCAGTAGAAAAAACTCCTCCTGTAGTAATATCGCCTTTGCTGGTAATACTGACAAGACCTCCACCGCCAAGACGAGAAAATGATTCTATAGTTCCGGCGCTAGTATCAATAGTTCCTTCTGCTCTCAGAGTAATATCTCCTCCACTGCCACTACCATTTTGATCGGAGTCAATATTAGTCAAATTTTCTAAGTCTCCATCTACATCTAATGGTTGGCCTGCGGAAGAAAATATGTCTCTAGTTTTAATATTTCCCTGACTGGTAATACTGACATTTCCTGCATCACCCCCAACGGAATAAGAAGATAACTCACCACTACTGGTATCAATATTACCACCTGTAGTTTCCAGAGTAATATCTCCACCATTACTACTACCATCTGAACGGGAGTCAATATTACCTGTTTTTAAATCCCCATTACTTGTAATAGCAACATTTCCACCACTACCTTGCAAAGAACCAGAAAATATTTCATTGGCAGTTGTATCAACTTCACCACCACTATTTATGGTAACGTTCCCTCCTCTATTATTGCCTCCTGTAGAAACATTAATTTCACCTGTTTTAATATCGCCATCAGCACTGAGAAAAACATCCCCACCACTGGTTGATGCTGAATTCGCATCAAGGGTGGTTTGAGTAGTATCAATATTCCCACTACTAGAAATAGTAATATTTCCTGGTTGACTATCGGGAGTTGATGTAATTATCTGTTCGGTTACAGTCAAATTCCCATTAATACTTATTTCAAGATCGCCACCATCAAAAGTTGAAAGACCTTCTACTTCTTCACTAACTCCACCAATAATTAAATTATTTATTGACTCAATAAATAGCCCTCTTTCTCCTGTGAATACTTCTAAATTATTTACATTTATACGCAAGGGAGCTTCAGTTAAACCCACACCACCAATACTTTCAGTTTCAAATATTGCGCGGTTGGCAGTAACTAAAGAATTTGGAGAAACTCGTCTAATATTTCCTCGATTAGCATTAACTAATAGTTGACCAGTAGTAGTTAAATTAGCCAAATTTATATCACCATTTTCTCCTAAACTTCCTAGTAGAATAGTAATATCCCCAGTACCTGCATTTAATGTTGTTCCTTCTGCTTGATTAATGGAACCTGCTCCTGATTCGCGATTATTAATATCGGCTCCATCATCATTACCTAAGAGAGTAATATTACTATTCCCACTGGATGTATCTATATCGGCATTTAGATTAATACTTCTTCCGGCGTTTAATTCTATAGATTCAGAAGTTTCTATTGCTTGATTAACAGTTATATCATTATCAGCTTGCAGAATAATTTCACCTTCTAAACCTTCTATTTCTGCAACAGAAAATGTCTGATTATCCTCTTCATTTTGATTCGGTATTTCGGCTCCTATAATTATATTTTTCGGGTCAAATAATATTGTTCCTGGTTCTCCTAATGCTGCACTAACATTAACATTTCCATCAAAAATTAATTCCTGTTTGCCAGATATTTCAACAAAGCCTCCATCGCCATAAAATTCTCCTCCTTTAGCACTAATATTTCCCGCAAAATTAGTCGTATCATCTGACCAAATTATGACTTTACCGCCGTTTCCATTATTAATAGCGTCCGCAGAAATAAAGGAATTATTGTTAACAAAAGTTTGCTGAGAATTGGGAACAATTCCATCACCTTGAAAGTCGCCACCAATTAATATTTTTCCTCCACCATTTAAACCATTGGCCTGAATATTGGCATCAATAACTGCCACACGATCGCCCAATACATTAATTTGTCCACCGCTTCCTTGATCAGAGGAATTTGATACATCAATATTTCCAGAGGCAACTGCTACTCCTTCTGTATCTGTCAAGACTAAATTACCTTGAGCATCAACTATTACAGATGAGGCATGATTTGTTTCGCCACCTGTTAATAACTGTGTTAATGATAATGGTGTAATTGACTGCCCCGATAAATGTGCAGAGGAAGGCGATATATCTAAAGTCAAAACATGGCCTGGTTGAGAGATCCGCAACGTATCTCCACCATTAACTGCAGCGATCGTAATATTTCCACCTGCCGTAGATAGTTCGCCTGTATTGACAACTGTGCCGCCAGCGAGAGTAAGATTGTTTCCCGGATTTAAACTTAAGTTTCCTTGATTAACTATAGCGCCTGGGTTAGAGACATCAAAATGATAACCACTGGGATTACCCACTAAATTTGAGTAGTCATTTGTACCCATTGCTTTAAACCAGAAGTTATTGCTGTTGAAACCTATACCTGTGGCAGTAGTAACGCTAAAGGAGGCGGGCACATTGAGCCTAGCATTAGGGCCAAATATTATTCCGGCGGGGTTCATTAAGAAGAGGTTGGAGTTGCCACCGACTACTTGAATTAAGCCATTTATAGTAGAAGCATTTCCACCTGTGACTCTACCCAGAATGTTGCCAATATCTGGGGTAGTAAGGAAATTTGCAGTTTGATTAGATTCAACATTAAATTGGCTAAAACTATGAAATAGGTTTGCACCGTTACTGCTGGGAGTGCCACCTTGGATATTAAATTGGTTGCCGTTTTGGTTGACTGTAGTTCCTGTACCGTCTGTTGCTGGAATGATAGGTTGACTATAAGCAGGGATGGCGACTGTTCCCAATAGAGAAACAAAGGCCATCAGAGGATAAAGATGTAATGTTAATAGCTTCATTTAATTGACTGATATTTACTTTTTCTGAAAAAAATAAAATAATTATGGTTAGCTCTAGTATATCTTTTCCATTCTATCAGTTACCACAATAATCAACATTCAGAAGTCGATTTGAGCATAAAGGACGTTGCATGCAACGTCCCTACAGGATTATCTTTTCATAACCAAAACCCAGTAGGGGCAATTCGCGTTTCGGCTGTTGCCGACATGAATGCTCGGCATTCCGTTAGGAAATCGCCCCTACTGTGAAAACCGCTGTAAAATTACGAGTTGATAAACCCAATTTATTGTTCAATCTTTAGCTAAAATTTAGCCAATACTTACTTTGACAACTTTATTTTTCTCAGCTTCAGCTTTAGGTAAATGTAGATGTAAAATACCATCTTTATAGTCAGCTTTTACTTGGTCATTTTGAACTCTGACTGGTAGAGAAATTACTCGTTGGAAACTACCATAACGAAATTCGGAACGAGTCATTCCTTGCTCTTCTGTCTTAGTTTCTTGATTACGTTTTCCTTTAATTGCTACTGCTTCGGCAGTTACTTGTACATCTAAATCTTTAGATTCTAAACCTGGTATTTCTAATTTTAACTCAATCATATCCTCAGTTTCCTGCATTTCTGCTGCTGGTGTAAATGTCACAGCTTTTTCTTCACCACTAAAAGTCTCAAATAAACGATTCATTTCTTTTTGCAAAGAGTCAATTTCACGCCAGGGAGAAAAACGAACAATAGCCATATTTATTACCTCCTAAATTGATATTTTATCTGTTGATTTGATTTGTTGTTTCTGTATTCTATTTTAGATTCGGTTTTGTGTTAAGTAAGTGTGGTAGATAAGAAAGATGCGATCGCAATTGCCGTACTTTTTTATTAGACTTACGGAGAAACCGGGTTTATTACCCTGATTATTTCTTTTAAGATTACGAGTTGATTAACCCGGTTTCTTGTTTAATATTTAGCTAAAACTTAGCCAACATTGACTTTCACAACTTTATTTTTCTCGGCTTCAGCTTTAGGTAAATGTAGATGTAAAATACCATCTTTATAGTCAGCTTTTACTTGGTCATTTTGAACTCTGACTGGTAGAGAAATTACTCGCTGGAAACTACCATAACGAAATTCGGAACGAGTCATTCCTTGCTCTTCTGTCTTAGTTTCTTGACGACGTTCTCCTTTAATTGCTACTGCTTCGGCAGTTACTTGTATATCTAAATCTTTAGATTCTAAACCGGGGATTTCCAATCTCAAATCAATAGCATCATGGTTTTCGTGCATTTCGGCTGCTGGTGTAAATGATATTCCTTTTTCTTCTCCATTTAAAGTAGGAGTAAAAGTCTCAAATAAACGATTCATTTCTTTTTGTAAGGAATCAATTTCACGCCACGGAGAAAAACGAACAATAGCCATATTTATTACCTCCTAAATTGATCTTTTATCTATGGATTTGATTTGTTGTTTCTGTGTTCTATTTTAGATTTGGTTTTGTGTTAAGTAAGTGAGGAAAATGGGAAAGATGCGATCGCAATTGCCGTACTAAAGTTTTTTTTATTGCTACAGTATCCAAAACTTTCCCAGTTTTTTCCACCAAAACTTTACTTAAATTTTAGTTGAAGTAAATTGATTTTTATTCAACTTGTCTTTATTTTAATCAAACTGGAAAAATAATCGAATTCGGTTCCTCCCTCCCATGCGATCGCAATTTCCGTACAACTATTGTTTGGTTGAATAAATCTACTTATTAGCACTTAAGTAATATAAAATTCGGATAATTACTATAGCCTGCGTCCGCAGCGACTGGAACGGAGTGGAAGGTTTGCGCAGCATTCCGTAAGGAAAGCAATCTCATAGCTTTAGGAGATTGCTTCCTATCGTCGATAGGGACAACTATTCAACCGGATTTTACAGCCCTTTCCGTTGTTATGAGGTACACCTATTGTGGGCAAGATGCCCGCACGACAAGATTTTCAGCATTTACTCTGTACCTCATTTGTCCGAAATCTGCTGTATATAAGTAAGCATTAAAATTCATGGTTATCAGAAAGCAGGAAACATAACATTGAAGCGAAAATGTTTCTGATAATTCTATTTTTTGTTATATACCTTATTTTTTCGTCTCTACCTACTTATAGCAGTTTTCATGTTTTTTAGAGTACAGACCTTTGGGTTTCAAGAAAGAAGGAGGAAGGCTTTAGTTATCTAGGAGAGAAGGAAGAAGTAATGCAAGTCAACATGAGTGAAAACTGCTATAATCTCTAGTATGAGGAGTAAAATTAGAATATAACTATTTTGTCGTACTATACGGAATACGATGAATAGAAATCTAGTAAGGGAATTAGGATAGTAACTCAAATAGATCCCCTTACTTTATTTTGGGCGTTCCTGATTTTGGGTATGATTTATATTTATTGGTAATTGCTAAACTATTGAATAACAAATACTTACGATTATGCAATTTTTATTTTCATACCTTAATTCAGCAACGCCTAAAATTAATGTCCTCGTGGATTTTGACAGAACGCATAAGTATCAAACATCGCTCCCACTAAACTACAAGTAATAGCAATTACTAAACATCCTTGCCAGGGATGGCCACTACCGAAAGTTGCTAAGAATTGCCAAATTTGGGCAATACCAGATTGACCAATTCTCTGTAAACTAGGAAGATAACTAATTAAAGCAAAGCTCATCCAACTAGCCCCAATTAACATCATAGGAGTGATAAAGCTAAAGATAGTTGTAAGTAGTAAAGAACGTAGCAAATCAGTTAAAATACCCATAATAATAATTAACCATAAGTCCAACTATAATGCCACCTGAGTAGCAAGTTAACCTATTTGGTTAACCTACTTTCTAAGATAGAGAGCGATCGCTTAAAATCGGTAAATTTGTCAGAAAACTTCAATTTTGGTTTAAAAATCTTGTTGAAGATTGGTAAATTTCTCTCATTGTTTGATTTATTGTTGTAATTTATTAATTTCTATTGAATAAGATTACTTCTCGATTAACTTTTGGGTCATGGGGACCACGGATGTTGGCTGCTACATATTTAGCGGGCCAAGTAGTTGTTCATTTGCTAAAGGGCAAAATTTATCGTCGTAATACCATTGATCAAATGGCGATAGTAGGTCCACAGTCCCTATTAATTGTCTTATTGACAGCTAGTTTTGTCGGTATGGTATTTACGATTCAGGTTGCGCGGGAACTTGTAGCTTTTGGTACAGCTAATATGGTCGGGGGTATGTTGGCTCTGACTTTAACTAGGGAACTTGGTCCTGTGTTGACAGCAGTTGTTGTTGCAGGGCGAGTAGGTTCAGCATTTGCAGCAGAAATAGGCACAATGAAGGTGACAGAGCAAATAGATGCTTTATATATCCTGAAAACAGATCCGGTGGATTATTTAGTTATTCCCAGAGTTATTGCTTGTGGCGTAATGATGCCAATCTTAACTTTGTTATGTTTGATAGCTGCTATATTTGGTGGACTAATAATTGCAGTGAATCTATATGATATTCCCCGAAGTATATATATAGATTCTGTCCAGGATTTTCTAACTATTTGGGATTTGTGCAGTGGATTAACTAAATCAATTATATTTGGTGTTTTAATTGCTGTAATTGGTACAAGTTGGGGTTTAACTACTACTGGTGGGGCAAAGGGGGTAGGTAAATCTACAACTACAGCAGTTGTGACATCCTTAATATCTATCTTTATTTTTAATTTCTTTCTATCTTGGGCAATGTTCCAAGGTATAGGTGGGGCCATGAAGCAAGGTCTTTAAAATATGGAATAGTCAAAAAATATTAGAGAGTGTCATAAAATGACTAAATCAAGATCAAAAACTAGGAATTTTTCTTAGTCTAGTTAGAGAAAGTAAAAATAGACATCTCTTACAAGAAAAAATCAAATTAATTATTGCACTCTCATTCATCAATTATTTACCCCTACTCCCTACTCCCTATTCCCTACTCCCTCTTTTAATAAATTTACATAAAAACATGACTACTATTTCTACCTCAGAAACAAAAGAAACTATTGAACTTGCTCCTAGTTACAAAATTCCTTTAGTGCTAATAATTTCTGCATTACCTTTGGCATTTGTACAAAAGTGGGTAAGTATTGCGATCGCAATACTAGGACTTTTTCTATTAGTTCAAACATTATTTATACGTCTGAAATTTACTGAAACAGCCTTAGAAGTATACCGTTCAGAGAAACTCTTACGAAACTTTCCTTATCAAGATTGGCTCAATTGGGAAATATTCTGGTCTCCTATCCCCATTCTGTTCTATTTTAGAGAAGTTAAAAGTATCCACTTTCTACCAATTATTTTCGACCCTAAAATGTTGCAAACTTGCCTAGAAAAATACTTTCCTTTAAATCAGGATTGAAATAGCACTTAGCTATCAGTTTGTAGGAGCGTGTATAATGGAAGATTAAAACCCCATTAACACGCACCATGAGCTTATTCAAATATATTGGGGGCTTAAACCCTTAAAATTTTGAGTTGACAGTTAGATGTTGTTTGTGGAGCATTCCGTCAGGAAAAGCTGATAGGTAGTTAAATGAGAAGCTATAAAATTTTTGGTTGGAAAAACAAAACTCTTTCTGGGTTATTCCCACTTCATAAATTACTATCGCCACACTAAACCTGCGGTTATTTTTACCTCTAATTAATAGTAGAAATTTTGCATATTTTTTTCCATGATGTACCCAGACGAAATACAACCAGAAGAACAAAAAGAACAATCTAATACCTTAAATGAAATAGTTCCTTCAGCTTCGGAGTTAGATGAAAAAATTGAAACTCAAACTATTCCTACAAACCCAGAAGTTTCTGAGTCTGATAAACCTGATATAAATCAACCAATTGAAGTAGCATACGTTCCATTTGTTGAAGATAATTCTATAGATTCTGCTAGTTTGACTGAGGAGTCTATAACTCCGCCAGTTGAGAAAATTGAAGAAGAATTAACATCAGAAGTTACGGACTTTGAACAACAAAAACAAAATTTAAAAGAAGACATAGCTACTCTACAAGAAACTAAGGCTAAATTACAACAAGAAGTAATAGCTCAGACTAAGGCTATAGGGCGTTTAGTACCAGAAGCTTTAAGTCAGTTAGAACAACGTAAACAAACATTGCAAATAGAAGTCGAAAAACTAGAGCGTCGCAAAGAACGTATTCAAAGGGAGATGCGCACTACTTTTGCTGGTGCTTCTCAGGATTTGGCAATTAGAATTCAGGGGTTTAAAGATTATTTGGTGGGAAGTTTGCAGGATTTGGCCGCTGCTGCTGAACAGTTAGAATTAGCCCCAGAACCACAGGAATATCCTGCTCCTGTGACGGAAAATACTCCTAAATCTACGAGAAATTCTGAAAATCCCAAATTTGCCGAAATGGGTTTTGAGGAACAAACTAGACAAATTCGCCAGATTCTTGACGAATATAGGAATATGCCTGATTATTATGGCCAACCTTGGAGATTACGGCGTACATTTGAGCCGATCCATGCAGAACGGGTTTCCAATTGGTTTTTCTCTCAGGGTGGTCGTGGTGCGCTGCGAAATATGGGTAGTCGGTTACAAAATATTTTGGTTGCTTCAGCGATTATTTCTGTACTGAGAGATTTATATGATACAAGGGTACGCGCTCTGGTTTTGGCTAATTCTCCTGAGCGTTTGGGAGAGTGGCGTCGGGGTTTACAGGATTGTCTGGGGATTGACCGCCGTGATTTTAGTCCTGACCGGGGTGTGGCTTTGTTTGAGGATGCGGAAGTTTTGGCCCAAAAGGCTGACCGATTGGTGAAGCAGGGGAAGTTACCTATTATTGTGATTGATGATACGGAAGATAGAATTAGTCTTTCTATGTTACAGTTTCCTTTATGGTTGGCCTTTGCTCCTGAACCTAATTCTCAAAACTCAATGGATAGGTTTTAATTAAGTTAGAAGTCAATCGATAATTAATAATGGATAATTGATAATTGATAATGAAAGAGTTTTTTAAATCTCTAATTTTATTTCCCTATTTCTATCTAACTATCTAATGCTCTAATTATCCATTGTTTATTATCAATTTTTAAAGAGGTAATTATCCATTATTAATTAATCAATCCTTGCTTAATTATGTGATATTAATTTTATGGTTATTCTTACTAATTTTTTCAAGGTTTAAAGGAATAAATTAATGATTAATTGGTTACTATTAAATGCAGCAATATTAATTGTTGCCTATTTATTGGGTGCTACTCCTAGTGGCTATTGGATAGGTTCTTGGTTTTATGGTATTGACATTCGTGAACAAGGTTCTGGTTCTACAGGTGCGACTAATATATTAAGAACTTTGGGAAAGTTGCCTGCTTTAGCCGTGTTAGTTATTGATATTTTAAAGGCAGTATTGGCGATAGCTCTAGTTCGCTATATTTACTCTTTCCTTTTTGCTCAAAACCTAACTATTGCTGCTGGAGTAACTAATATTGATTTAGCAAAAGAATGGATGGTTATTTTAGCAGGATTAATGGCTATAGTAGGTCATAGTAAATCTATTTGGATTGGTTTTAAAGGTGGCAAGTCTGTTGCTTCTAGTTTGGGTATTTTGTTAGCAATGTCTTGGGTTGTTGGCTTAGGAACACTTGCTGTATTTATTGTTGTTATTAGTATTAGTCGTATTGTTTCTTTGAGTTCTATTATTGCTGCTGTGGCCACTTCTGGTTTGATGTTTATTACAGGAAAACCACTTCCTTATGAAATATTTTCTATTATTGGTGGGATGTATGTGATTTTGCGTCACAGCAGCAATATTCAGCGACTCTTAGCTGGTACAGAACCTCGTATTGGGCAAAAGTTATCAACAGAGTCTTAGTTCAACAATTAACAATTAATTATTAATTACCTCTTCTGAGTTATGGTTCTTTTAATGGCTCTGTAGCTACTTCATTTAAACCTACAGAATTGAGTAAATTTTCCCATTCTGAAGTAAGTTTTACATCGTTGGGATTAGAACGAATTAATTCTGCCAAAGTAACCAGTGCTTCATACCATATACCAGCTTCTGAATAAATTAACCAGCGATCGCTCTCTGGAGTTTTTTGTAATTTTGTTGTTAAATCTGCACTTGGATTAACTCTTTGAATTGAGCCTTCTACTACAGCTTCAGGAATAGGAGTTTCACAAATTAAACTGAATGTCCAGTTATAATTTTTACCTACTTTTAGCTCTGGTTGATCGGTGGGAATTTTAATACCTATAATTCCCTGACTATTTGGCAGTGATACTATATCTTCATAAACCTTTTTTTGACTGGAATCTTTTAAGACAAACTCTCCAGCTATAGCTCCATTTTCTGGCACATAAATAAATATTGTTGGATGTGATGCGAGGGTTAATTCTTGTTTGTTACTTGTCTTAGGAGTTAAAGGAGTTAGAGGTTTTTGATCTTGATAAAAGCAACTACCTCGTGTGCCTCCAGGAACAGTATCTCCTGTACCTCTATCGGTGCGTGGAGTAACATTTGCTAATGTACTTCTTGATAAAGAAACAGTAGATAATCCCAGAAATAATGTCAAAACAAGAGTTTTGAGTGTCAGGGAAGATAGTAAATTTTTTTGATAAATATTCATAGTCAGATAAGGTTTGTATTTTTTCTAATTATGGTTTGCTTAGAAATTTTTTTCCCTAAAAATTAGAAAATCTTTATTTGACTTTTAGCCTATTCATTTTTAATTTTTTAGGGTTCAGAGGCGAGCAGGAGCAATTTGAGAATTCATTCATACTTATACCGTTTCACGGAAGTCAAAAGTCATAATTTTAATTTTATCGACTTAAAACTTCGATTCTACAGTAATTTCAGGAAATTATTTCACATTTAAAGTTTGAAACTATTTGTGACATCTTTAAAGTGAATTGCTATTACTATTATATATCGTAGTTATATTTGGGTTATGCAGAAAATATTTACAGAATTAGGAAAAGGGAGGATAGTAGCGGATTTTAGATAATTTTAGATAATTTTTGAGATAAGACTATGGCAGAAAAATCAAAGGATAATTCTTCTTCCTACCTCCTCTAAATTATCCATTCCTCCTGACTTATGACTTCTGATTTATGACTTCTGAGTCCTACTTTCACTCACAAGGCTTTTTCAGCAAATCCTTATTAAAAATTATTTTCTACCAGTAACCAAATATACATCAACTGGTATTTCCTTCCCTTTAAGATAAAAATCACCCCAAGATTCTACTTGAAATTTTCCACCTAAATGTGACAAAGTTTCTTGAGCAATCAAAATTCGGCAAATTCCTGAATGATGTTCTTTCTCAAAACTTTCTAACCGAGAAGCAATATTAACACTATCGCCAATTACTCCATATTCTAAGCGATTTTTTCCGCCTAAACTACCCACTGTTACGGTTCCCGTATAAATTCCTACACGCATTTTTATTTCTGGAGAACCTTCTTGATGCCATTGATGATTCAATTTTAACAAATGTTCATTCATTGCTAAAGCACAATTAACTGCATTTTGAGCATCTATAGCAATCTCTTCAACAGTGTTACGAGGTACTGGTATACCAAATACTGCAATTATTCCATCTCCAGTAAATTTATTAACTATTCCTTGATGATTAATTACAATATCTGTCATAGCACTCAGATATTCATTTAACCAAATCATTAAAGCTTCTGAAGTTTTTTTTTCTGAGATAGTGCTAAAGTTTTTTAAGTCAGTAAATAAGATAGTTGCTGTAACTGTTTTTGGTGGTAAAATTCCACTATTAATTAAGTCTGAACGTTCTTGCCAAAGAGCATTAGCAATCTGTGGAGAAGTTTGTTGACCTAATAATTTCATCACCAGATTTTGTTGTTGCCATGATTCTTGAATTTTATAACAGATAACTATGCCACCTGTAATCACCATTCCTGTTATTGGTGCTGCTATAGGTATCCATTCTGCATTGAGAAAAATAGCATAACTAATACCTATTAAAATACCTAAACTCAGAAAATTCATTAACACCAAAGTTATAAGTTTTCTGATATGCCAAGCCAAGCTAGCACCAACAATTGACCAAGCTATAATCCATAGTATTTCTGTTGATTCTTTCCAGAATAAGAATAACTTTCTATTATCAAGAACTGCACTAATAATTTGACTTGTAATGTGGGCATGAACCTCTACTCCTGCCATTCTTAATAACCTTAAGCTAGCAAAACTATAAGGAGTAAAAAATAGGTCATTTCCACTAGGAGCTGTAGTACCAATCAGAACAATTTTATTTTTGACTAATTTCGGGTCAAAATTACCCTTTAAAACATTCGTTATAGTAATTTTTGGAGCAACAGATTTAGAATTACGATAATTAATTAAAATTTTATATCCTGTATCATCTATTCTTTGGTATGCTCCTGAATTTGATTTTAATTCTTTAAATAATACGTTATCTAATTTATATTCATTATTATCAGTTAGAGCAGGAGATATTCCATAATCTTTCAGATAAGTAAGAGCTAATTGTAGAGAAAAAGCTGTCAATATTTTATTGCCATCATCTGTAAATAGTAAAGTACGACGAGCTACACCATCTGGGTCAATACTAATATTATTAAACCCAATTCTTTCCTCTGGTATTGTCGGAGGTGGTCCTACTGTATCACTAACAGATTCGCCAACGAAAGTAATAGCAAAAATATTTGGTTTTTTTAGTTGTTCTAATAATTCTGAATGACCAGGTTCATAAGGAATATCTCGATATATATCTATACCTATTGCTTTGGGTTGATGCTTTTGTAGAGATACTAAAACTTGGGCCATAATTCTATCAGATATTGGCCACTGCTGCAAATACTGAATATCTTTTTCAGTTATCTCTACTATTAAAAGTCGAGGATCTGGTTTTTCATTAGACCGCAGACGCATCATACCATCAAATATTTTTATTTCTACTGGTTGAAATCCTCCTAAATCTCGGAAAAATAGTAAAGCAAGGATAGTAACACTAGAAAGAGTAATTACTGGTATTGGTATCCTTAGAGAATTAATTTTTTTATCGATCCATTGGAAAAAATGTATAAGACCCATAATTTTAATGGCCATTAATCCTCTTTCAATCAGTTATAAGTAAGTATTCTCCACACTTATGTACTATTCAGATAGATATTCAAACTATCAATTAATTTTGAGAACAAAAGCATGGAGATTACTAAATTTATCCTCAGTTCACCTACTGATGTCTAATACCATCTGGCATTATTGCGCCAATAAGAATGGCTCCTTCTAAACTAACTCCTTCTAGGTTTGCTCCTCCCAGGTTGGCTCCTTCTAAGTTAGCTCCTGATAAATTTGCCCCTACCAAATAAGCTCCTCCTAAATTTGCTCCTCCCAAGTAAGCTCCTTCGAAATTAGCTCCTTCCAAATAAGCTCCTCCTAAATTTGCTCCTCCCAAGTAAGCTCCTCCTAAATAAGCTCCCCCTAAGTTTGCTCCTCCAAGGTTTGCCCCCCCTAACTTTGCTCCTGCAAGGTTGGCGACTGGTAGTTTTGCTTCTCCAAGATTCGCACCTCCAAGATTTACTCCTCCTAGTCTGGCTCCTTCTAGGTAGCAGTTTGGACACTCACGAGTCTCTAACAAAAGTCTAATGTTTCGTTCTATTTGTTGGTTAATCATTATTTGGAATAATTAAAATTTAGCCTAACTATTTATAACTATAGTTAGTAATGCAGTTACTGGTAATATCATGTCTGGTTGAACAGTGATAAATAAATAACTAGGTCGGAGTCAGGAGTTCCTACGGAATGCTGCCTCTTCCAGAGGAGCTGCGCTAAGGCAAACAGGAGTCAACCCACCCCTAACCCCTCCCAGGAGGGGAAGTCAGAAGGGAAGAAAGAAGAACAGGAAAAGAAGGAGAAAGTTTTTTTTATCACGCTCTTATCCCGACATGATATAAGTCAAAAGTCAAAAATAAAAAATAAAAAGCTTTGAGAGGTAAGGCTTTGAGAATTTTGTAACTGATAACTAATTTTTTAGAGATGATCTTATTTTAGTAAAAACTATAGTTACTATTGCTAGTATTTTTATATACTTTAATGAATGCACATTTTTCTACTGTTGAGTGGAAAGAGTTTTAGCAAGCATTGAAGTTATATGATGTCCAGTTAATTAGCTATCGAAAACTTTCTTCTCCTTTTCCTCCTGATATATTCTTTTTTCTACAACTTCTCCCTCTTGACTCCTGACTATTCTCTAATTATTTATAAATGTTTATTCAGACATGATATTAATCATTATTTTCACAAAGCTGGGCTGGTAAGGGGTGAAGATTTTTGTATTCTGCTAAATATTGTTCTAAGATTTCCAACTGAGATAAATTAAGACTGTAATATATCCAACGACCATTTTGCCGACTTTTAACTAAGGAAGCTTCCTTGAGATTTTTTAGATGAAAAGATAGTTTTGACTGGGGAACATTCAGACTATCGCATATATCACAGACACATAATTCTTGTTTCTGCAATAGTTCTAATATTTGTATTCGTAAGGGGTCAGAAAGTGCATGAAAGCTTGCTGCTACAAAAGTAGGAGATGATTTTAGGGAGGATATTTGTGGCATTAATTTTTCGGATGATTTGCTTATTTAATTACACATCTCCAGAAATTAAATATTTCTTTTTTTAAACTCTTGTAGGGAAGTTCCATATAACTTTCCTACATTCTTTTTCGGAGATGTTTATTACACATAACTAATTTTTATCATATCACATTGTCTAAATTACACTAATGCACCACCGCAGCTAGATCCACAACCTGCGGTACAACCATAACAATAATTTGCTGTCTGTACTTGTTCAATTATGTCTAAAGTATTAGCTTCTAATAATTTAGCTAATGTAATTTTTTCACCTTTCCCTGTTTGAGCGGGAATATTTTCCATTTGATTAAAGTCGCAGTCATAAACATTACCTAAATAATCAATAGATAATTCATTTCGACACATTAAATTTTCTACAGTCTCTCTATTAAAATTTGTCTCTAAAAATTCTAAATAAGGCTGATATATTTTTCGGTTTTGCAGAAATAATTTAATTCTACCTATGGGTAAATTCGTAATGGTAAAAAGTTGATTAAAATCGACGTTGAAATGTTCTTTTAAATAATTCTTATAATCTTGCTCTAGATTTTTTTGATTGGGAGGAAGTACAAATTTATCACTACTGGGAACTGGAGGATTATAAACTAAATCTAAGAGTAGATTTTGATTTTTTCCATATCCTAATCTATTCAACCATTGCAATGCCAGAATTGATTCATTATAAACACCATTGCCACGCATTTTATCGACATTATCTTCTAAATAACAAGGCAAAGATGCAATAATTCTGAGTTTATTGTCAGCGCAATATTTGGGAATCTCTTCAAATTTTGGCACAAAATAAATTGTCAAATTAGAACGAACAATTACTTCTTTATTCTTTGCTCTTGCAGCTTCAACTAATTGTTTAAAACCATAATTCATTTCTGGCGCACCCCCTGTCAAATCAATTGTTTGAATTTGGGGAAATCTATTAATTAACTCAATTAATTGTTCACAAATTTCTGGAGTAAGTTCTTCTGTTCTTTTTGGGCTAGCTTCCACATGACAATGACTACAGGCAAGATTACAACGTTTGCCAAGATTAACTTGTAAAACGGTGATTTTTTTCTTGGTTAAGGTTGTGCCAATTTTAGTTGGGAAAGGTATAAAAGCTGTTTGAATCATTGCAATAAATTTTAATAACGAATTCAATCAATTAATTGTGCAAAAAATTAATGGATGGAAATTGATTTTAGAAAATTTTAGTTGAGCTTTTTCTTAAATATTCTCATCCGTTAACCAAAGATAATAATATAGGGGTTATTATTTTAATGAGGTACAGTGTTCAATAATTATTAATAATTACCTTTTCTTCAAAAAAGAATATTCTTGGAAAGGAGATTTTTTTCTTTTCCCCACCACAATAGGATTAACAAACGATGGGGAAAATCTCAACTTTCTAAGCTTCGTTCCACATAATCTTAACTTTATCTGGCATAAAACTAGCTATTTCTTGAACTCTCTCTGGAGATAATTCTTCTTTAGCAGCAGAAAAAACAGCTTTAATTACAGTTTCAGGTGCTATTCCTTTTGGAACTCCAGATTCTTGGTTAACTCGGAAAATAAAAGTTTCCCCATCAAATTTTAGTGGAGGACGAATTTTACTCAAAAAAGCAACGAGTGGGTTATTATCTTTCCAAAGTTCTCCTATTTCATCTGGGTCTGATTTTTCACTACTAGAAGCTAAGTCTGAAGCGACTTGATCGGATGCTTCTGTTGTCATTAAATCACGCATTGTCCTAAATACAATAACACTAATATCTCTAGCATCGTAAATATCTGGTAATCCTGTTTTAGTCTGAACTTTCTGGAGAAAAGGTACAAATTTTTCATCTACAGGAATTTGTTGAGAATCAGTCATAATTATACTCTTGATTTTATTAGATTATTTATATAATATCATAATACCAATTTCATAAAATATTGCTACAGTAACGAGAGAGGGAACAGGGAATAGGGAATAGGGAATAGGGAAAGAAAAACATAATAAATAAAGAATAAAAAAGGTTTAATTTTTATAGTTTACGGAGTTGATATTTTTTTCTTGTAGGAATAAATCACATCCTTAGTAGGTAGCCAATGTACTTTCAGCAATACTTTCAATTATCATGCCTCATTCAAAGATAATTAAGTTATATCAAATTCGCTTAATTAGGTGTAAAAAAAATGTCTATCTTCATAATTACCACATCTTTAGTGCTGATTTTAAGGAAAAATTGTGGGTATGAGCTTCCCCTTAAAAGAGGATAAAAAAAAAGAGCATATTCCTTATGTCAAACCTCCTTATTGCAGAGGTACTGTTAATGCAGTTCCTCCGGAGGAGGCTAACTGAAATTACCGAAATATTGTGGTTTAAAGCCTCCCCTTGGATAAGGGATAATAAATAAAAATTTTCCTGTTCGTTAATCCTCTTCTTTTCAAGGAGAGGTAATTCGCGCATTCTTAATTCTAAATTCTTAATTCTTGAACTCCTCATTCCTAAATCCTAATTAACTATACCGATGGTACTGAATTTGATATTAATAGCTCAAGGTTAAATGCTTAAAATAATAGGTGAATAAGTTTCATTTCCCTAGATTTATTTGCTCCTGACTAGGAGGAGTTGTAAACCCAGTTTTATCAAGAATATAGACAATTCCAACTGATAAAATTGCCCCTACTACTAATCCAACTGCTATTAACATTAAAATAAATCGTTCTAGCATTACCTTAGTTTGAGGATTATAAGCTTCTATAATTTCCATTTTGTCATTTTCATTTTCTTCTGACTCACCTAAATGATTATCTAGAGGTTGAGAATTGGAATTAGGGATTCTATTCATTGGGACTTAATATTTAACTATAACGTTTACTATTTTATCGTAGTTTTGAGTAATATCATCTCCAGTGAAAAATTTCTAAATAATTCGAGATGAGTCAGGGTTCGGAAGTACAGAATTATGGACTAATATTATCTCCAGTTTAATAATTAATTACTAATTATTACCTCTCCTTCAAAATCAAAGGATGGACTAAAAATATGTAAGCATTCAGCTATTAGCTAGCCTCCTACGGAGGAACTTCGTTAACAGCTTTTTAATCAATAAAGCAAACATTTCCTTTATTTCTACTATACTACTATATTTTTAACTAGAAAATTGAAGCACAATATAGACTAGCTCTAGTTATCAATTTAAAAGTAATGAAGCTATTAGCTGATTGCTGACCGCTGACTGCTGAATGCTTACAAAAATATTTTTTTTTATCCTGGAAAATAGAGACTTAAAATCATATAATTTATAAAAAAATAGTAGAAATTAATCTCTAGTTTCTACTGAGTTGAAATCAAGATAAGCTAATACCCATTTAAAATGCGTATTAGCAAGTCAAAAGTCATGCATTCAAGAGTCAAAATTAATAAGGGTTTTTTTCAAAACTCGGCATATAACAAATATGTGGTTTAAATGCCTAACAGCTTAGTAATCAAGTAACTCATAGCTGAGAGCTGAGAGCTGACCGCTGAATGCCTACTCAGCAACAGTCAGAAGGAGTACAACAACTACTATTATTATTATTGTCTGTTATTTGATAATCGGAGCCTTTAGTTTCTCTAGGATGCCGAATTGTACCATCTCTAGAGTCAAACTTTTCTGCTACATCTACAGGGATATTTGTATAAGGTTCAACAGGCAAAAAATCTTGATGGTAAGGACCATTTTTCTCTGTATAAATTTGGAAATTATTATCACAAACAGCCATTCTTTTACCTCTATATAAAGTATGACCATTATCATCAACTACCTGTTTCCACGGACCTTTATAAATTACAGCTTGATTCCGTTCTAAAAATTCTTCTTCTTTACCTTTAAAAGCACGAACTGTTAGAGAGCGAAATTCTATTCCATCAATTACTTGCCAAGGTTTTTCTTCACGTTTAAGAATCTCAATACCATAAAAACCAGCTTCTTCAAACATTTCTAGAAAAACATCTTCTCGAAATGCTCCAGCAATACACCCACTCCATAATTCCGGGTCGTTCATAATTTTTTGAGTGGGGTCTTCATCGCAGACAATATCAGAAATAACTGCTCGACCTCCCCTTTTTAATACTCTATAAATTTCCTGAAATAATTTCTGTTTATCTTCAGGAAGGACTAAGTTCAACACACAATTAGAAATTACAACATCAACACTATTATCTGGAATCAAAGGTTGTTCTTTGCGGAGAGCATTACATTCATATTCAAAAGCAGCTAAACCATCAATAGATGTAATTGGATTTGCACTAAGCCAATTTTGCACTAAGTCTAAATCTAAAGCTAAATCTTGGATTTTTCCCTTAACAAACTTAGTATTGTTGTATCCAATTTTTGCAGCAATTTCATCTTGATATTTCCGAGCTAATGCCAACATATCATCATTAAAATCTACCCCTATTACTTGCCCTTCTGCACCAACTTTTTGAGCAATAATATAGCAATTTTTTCCAGCACCTGAACCTAAATCTACAACTGTTTCTCCGGGGGATATGTAGCGGGTAGGGTCTCCACAACCATAATCTTTTTCAATAATTTCTAAAGGTAAAATATCGAGATAGTTGCCCTCATAGTCAGTTGGACAACACAAGTCAGGTTGTACCTGTTGAGCGCCTTCTTGATAACGTTCTAAAACTGCACTTTCAATGTTATAATTACCAGTCAATTTTTGATTTGTAGTTGTATCGCTCATCGATAAATCTTGTTCCAAGTTTTCTAAATTCATTATATTTACCAAATAATTAAGCTGAATAAGCAAACATTCAGCAAAATTTCACAAAGTCTGGTCTAGACCTTGTTTAATTTTATTAAGTTATACATTTTTATTTAAAACACTTTTAGATGAGTATTTGCTGAGAAAAATTAAAAAATCAGATAAAATCTATAAACAAAATTTGGTATAAAGAGTCTGCTAATTTGATTACTAAATTTATTTATAGAGCTTTTCTTTTTGCTTGTTTATTCACGGTTGTAGAGAAAGGTTAATAGTTTCAAATAAATATAGCAAGTATCCAATGAGTGAGATACATATTTAGGATTTTAGGGAATTAGGGAAGAGAAAAAAATACTTACCTGATTAATATTATCACAACGTTTCACCCAACAATTAATACCTTCTATAGTAATCCTAAATAGGTTTTAGTGTTTGCTCGTAGGGGTTTGGAAACCAAACCCTAGGGAACGCGAAAATGGGATTTGGAGAAGAAACCCCTACAGTTTTTTTTCTCAAATCATTTAGAATGAGTATACCTATATTAATCCCGCAAAACATAACCCACCCCTCGCACAGTTTGAATTAACCGTTTTTCACTATTAGCTTCTAACTTCAAACGTAAATAACGAACATAAACTTCAATAATATTTGAATCTCCCATAAAATCATAACCCCAGACAGTTTCTAAAATTCTATCTCTTGTCAAAACTTGCCGAGGATGAGCCATTAAATATTCTAATAAATCAAACTCTTTTGCTGTTAATTCAATTTCCCTATTACCACGATAAACTTCTCTCGTACTTCGGTTTAAACTCAGGTCTTCAAACATTAATAAATCGGGATTAGGTTCTTGAGTACGTCTGAGATTTGCCCTAACTCTAGCCAATAATTCTTCCACACTAAAAGGTTTTAACACATAATCATCGGCTCCGGCATCTAAACCAGCTACTCGATCTGTTACATCATCTTTAGCTGTTAACAAAATAACTGGTACTTTATCCCCTGTACTTCGCAACCGACGACATAATTCTAACCCCGATAAACCTGGTAACATCCAGTCAAGAAGTATCAAATCTGGCTTAATTTCCCGTGCGGTTGTTAGTCCAGTAAATCCATCATTAGCTACAGTTACTTGATAACCTTCATATTTAAGTTCTAGCTTTATAAATTGAGCTAGTTTTTCTTCATCTTCAACTATCAAAATCTGAGATGGCATTTGCTTTTTAATCTGTATACTTTTTTATTATTCTACTATAGGAAAAACCTGCACACCTTCAACAGTAATTTCCGAATTTATCGGAGGTTCTAAAGAAGGATTTGATGGGTAAAGTTTACCATCAAATTTCAAGGTGACAGTCTGAGGTTTTGCTCCACCACCCCGCACCTCAACAACTAAATCCCGCCAACCATTAGTTTGAGTTTTACTAACTGTAAATGGCTGATGAATAAGACTAGAACTTGATAGAAATTCAAACTTATTTTCCCCACCCTGAAAAATAAATAAATTACAACCTCCAGTTCCACACCAATCTTGTGTACTCATCAAAACCAAAGCATCTTTAATTCCATCATCATTTAAGTCAATATATTCTGTTTTGTAGGTTTCATCATTCTCTACATTAACACCTAATTCTTGGAAATAAGAATTGACAGCCTCAGTTAAATTATTCTGTGTTTTTTCATCTACGTTTTTACCTGTTTGATTCGGAGAGATAGAACTAGAGGGAGATTCTTGTCTTGGTGAAGATTGTGGATTTTCGGAAGTAGTATTTTCTGCTGGCTGACCACAACCAAAACTAACTAATAATATTCCACAAATAAGACTTGATTTTATTGTGTCCATATTTTTCAGATGTGAGTAAATTAAATATACTATTTTCAGTTATCAGTAGAATAATCTTAAGAGCAAAATTTTATATTAGTCTATATTTTTTTTGATAATTGATATTAACTACTAGCTGGTTCAAATACTTCTGTTAAAAATAAGTGAAACTAATAAATTGTGTTATTCAAAAACAAAATTTGTAATTAGATGTATCAATGCTGAAAAATCTAATAGCTGAATCCTTACCGAATTATTAATTATTAATAATTAAATAATTCGCGCCTTGAAGCATCCCCTTGGATAGGGAAAAAAGCGGTCGTTTCGGCTGTCGCCGACATGAAAAGCGGAGCTTCCCGTAGGGTGGGATGGCGTTAGCGGAGCGGCTCTGTCAAGAGCGGGTTTCCTTCCCTCCGGGACGCTACGCGTTACATGTCGCGTAGCGAAACGCCATATCCAATCGACCAAGAGAAAAGTGCTAGGATATTTCCAGAACTTCAATTCCGTAACGGTTTTAACCAGAGGTAATTATCAATTATCCATTATCCATTAATTAAATTGCTATTTACTATTCAACTTCCGGCGCTATAATTGGAAATTTTTCTCCTTTCAAATAAGCATCAAAATTTTGTTTAAAATAAATCCAAGAAGTTACATCATCTCGATCTAAAAGAGATTTAGCAGCATTTTTAAATAAAGGAACACGAGTATTAATTTCATCTTGAATTAATAAAGGTAATTCTGCCACACTAGCCACCTTTCCACCCCAGGCACTATAAATAAGATTACCAGGGCGATCGCCCATTTTCATCCACGGCAACCAAGGACCAACTCTATCCCATGCCAACATTACCTTAGATACAGAAGTAGTCTCAGGATTTTGCAAATCTGCCGTAGATACTGTCAACTTAAACAGTTCGGTTGCTTGATAGAGAGGTTGGGGACTATATTCAGCAAACTTCGGGTCATCGGCGAGGGGGTTAGGATAGCTAGAAAAAAGGTCAAACTTATAAGTAGTTAACTCCTCATCAACTAATGCTGGCATTGGCCTTTTAAATAATCCCTGTACCGGATTATTGGCCACATGAAGCACAGGCAAAATTTCATCAGTCCAGGGATTTTTCCAAGCATCTAACTTTTCTTCTGTTTTGGGGTCAAGATAAAAAGTCAGTTCCCTAGAAGTAAAATCCCAACCTCCCTCAGATTTCGGAATACATCTGGCCACACTCATCCCTACTATTTCAAACAAATGCTGTTTCGGTTCCCCTGGAATAAATGAATGAACCGAACCATGCCAAGTGAGAAAAGATTGTTGAGCGTCGGTACTAGCACGGACTTTCACCCAGTCTTTTGCCTCAAGTAGTTTTTTTGTGAGATTGACCATTCGTTTGCTTTTATAGTTTTTTGTCTATAATAATACAGCAATTAGCATTCAGCTACTTAGCGATAGGCGTGATTTTTTACTTTTTTTATTTGCTTTGATAATTACTGAATAAATTAAATTCAGTTAATAAATTTGAGATATATTTTATTTGAAATGATTTTAATTAATTACGATAAAAATAAATTTTATGCTAATTGAGCAGATAAATTTTTATCAAAATAATTAAATTTAAAAACCTGCCTGTTGAAGCGAAATGTTTTTGTAGGTTTGCTCTAATTATCTATTACAAAAACAACTTATGAATTTGTTAACTTTTCCCTTCTTCCTTCTTCCTTATTGCCGAATTATTAATAATCAATAATTCAATAATTCTGGTTTAAAGCCTACCCTTGGATAGGGGAAAAAGCGGTGGTTTGCGGAGCAGTCTGTCAGGATGGAATGGCGTTTAGCGTTGCGCACAACTTTCCGTTCCGGAATGCTCCGCAAACGTTAACGGCTGTCGCCGACATATAAAGCGAAGCGGGTCCGTAGGAGCGGGTTTCCTGCTCTTAACAGAGCCACTCCGTTAACGCCATATCCAATCGACCAAGAGAACAGTGCTAGGATATTTCCTTATCTTCAATTCCGTAACGGTTTTATACCAATTCCCAAAAGTAACGCTATACTTAGACAATACTTCAGTTATTAATTAATTAACACAGTAAAAATAACTTCTTCCATAATTATTAGCCAGTTAATGTTAATTATTCTTGTGTTTACTTCTCCCCCAACCTCCC
>JBCDJM010000102.1:0-23739 GCA_038747755.1 Cyanobacteria bacterium P01_H01_bin.35 | reverse complement strand
TTAAAAAACTATTTTTATGGAAAAACAAATTTGGATTGCGATAACATTTATTGTTTTTTTGCTGTCATTTACAGTAGTAGGTATTTATTCTGCAACCAAAAAACAAAACACCACAACTGATTACTTACTGGCTAGTAGAAATGTCAATCCCTGGTTGACAGCACTATCAGCGATGGCAACTGGTCAGAGTGGGTATATGTTTATTGGTGTGGTTGGTTTTACCTACAAAGAGGGATTGTCTTCTATTTGGATACCTATCGCCTGGGCAATAGGAGACTATATTGCTTGGTGGTTAACATTCAAAAGGTTAAGGTTAGTTTCTCAGCAAACAAACTCAGATACAGTTTCCTCATTCTTAGGTGAAGAAAATCTAGGGCAAAAAAATCAAGGACGCTTGATTACAATAATTTCAGCATTAATTATTATAGCATTTCTTGGTACTTATGCCTCCGCTCAACTGGTAGCAGCAAGCAAAGGACTAAATGCAATATTTGGTTGGAATTATCAACTAGGGATTATTATTGGAGCTGTAATTGTTGTTGCCTACTGTTTTTCAGGAGGTATCCGTGCTTCGATCTGGACTGACTCCGTGCAGGCAGTTTTAATGATAGGATCTTTATGGATCTTATTTATAATAAGTTTAATTGCCTGTGGAGGGTTTGGAGAACTTTGGGTCAAACTTAATGCCATTGACCCCACCCTCACAAATTGGATACCTGCTAATTTACCTTGGGGATTTTTTCCTTACCTTTTAGGATGGTTGGTGGCAGGGTTGGGTGTCGTTGGCCAACCTCATATATTAGTGAGAGGAATGGCAATTGATTCCGCAGATAATGTAGCTTTAGCTCGTAACATAAAATTTGTTTTCGGTCAAATGAATTCTGCTGGAGCTTTTGGTATAGGATTAACTGCAAGAGTATTGTTGCCTGACTTAATGACATCTGGAGACCCAGAGTTGGCATTACCAAATTTATCTATAGAATTATTGCCAGCAGTTTTAGTAGGGTTGATGTTAGCAGGACTTTTTGCGGCAGCTATTTCGACAGCAGACTCTCAAATTTTATCATGTTCTGCCGCACTAAGTCAAGATTTAGTTCCTAGTGCAGCTCACTCTTATAGAAAAGCAAAAATTGCTACCCTAGTTGTGACTGCTATTGTATTAGCGATCGCTCTAGCAGGAGATAATAATGTATTTGGTTTAGTAATTTTCTCTTGGTCAGTTTTAGCTTGTGGTTTAGGCCCATTATTGGTATTGCGGGTATGGGAAAAACCTGTAAGTGTGCCAGTAGCAATAACAATGATGATTATGGGTATAAGTGTTTCCATGATCTGGAAGTTAGGACTTAACCTATCAAGTGCTACTTATGAAGTATTTCCCGGTATGGCAGCAGGGTTTATTGTTTATGGAATTGCTAATATAGGGAATAGGGAACAAAGAATAGGGAACAGGGAATAGAGACAAGCAATTTTTATGGAAAAACAAATTTGGGTTGCGATAACATTTATTGCCTTTTTGCTATCATTTACAATAGTAGGCATTTACTCCGCAACCCAAAAACAAAACACAACAACAGATTACTTACTCGCCAGTAGAAATGTCAATCCCTGGTTAACAGCACTATCAGCTACAGCAACAAGTCAGAGTGGATATCTGTTTATTGGTCTGATTGGTTTTACCTACAAAGTTGGGTTTGCTTCTATTTGGATACCTGTTGCCTGGGCAATAGGAGACTATATTGCTTGGTGTTTTATATTCAAAAGGTTGAGGTTAGTCTCTGAGCAAACAAACTCAGATACAGTTTCTTCATTCTTGGGTCAAGAAAATCAAGGGCACTTGATTACAATAATTTCAGCATTAATTATCATAGTATTTCTCGGTACTTCTGCCTCTGGTCAATTGGTCGCAATAAGTAAAGGATTGAATGCTATATTTGGCTGGAACTATCAAATAGGAATTATTATTGGAGCTTTAATTGTAGTTGCCTACTGTTTTTCAGGAGGTATCCGTGCTTCGATCTGGACTGACTCCGTGCAGGCAGTTTTAATGATAGGATCTTTGTGGGTTTTGTTTATAGTAAGTTTAATTGCTTGTGGAGGCTTTGGAGAACTTTGGATCAAGCTGAATACCATTGACCCCACTCTCACAAGTTGGATACCTGCCAATTTACCTTGGGGATTTTTTCCTTACTTTTTGGGGTGGGTGGGAGTAGGGTTTGGTGTTATTGGTCAACCTCATATATTAGTGAGAGGAATGGCTATTAACTCTGCAGATAATGTGCTTTTAGCTTTTAAGATAAAATTTGTTTGCGGTACTATGATTTCTGCTGGAGCTTTGGGTATAGGATTAACTGCAAGAGCGTTGTTGCCTAACTTAATGACATCTGGAGACCCAGAGTTGGCATTACCATATTTATCTATAGAATTATTGCCAGTGGTTTTGGTAGGGTTAATCCTAGCAGGACTTTCTTCTGCAGCTATCTCCACAGCAGACTCCCAAGTATTATCATGCTCTGCGGCTCTAAGTCAAGATTTAGTTCCCAGTGCAGCTCACTCTTATGGAAAAGTTAAAATTGCCACTCTACTTGTTACTGTTATTGTATTAGCGATCGCTCTAACAGGAAATAAAAATGTATTTGATTTGGTAATTTTCTCTTGGTCAGTTTTAGCTTGTGGTTTAGGTCCATTATTGGTATTGCGGGTATGGGAAAAACCTGTAAGTGTGCCAGTGGCAATAACAATGATGATTATTGGTATAATTGTTGCCATAATCTGGAAATTAGGACTTAACCTATCAAGTGCTACTTATGAACTAATTCCCGGTATGGCTGAAGTATTTCCCGGTATGGCAGCAGGGTTTATTGTTTATGGGATTTCTGATTTTTTGATTAAGCCTAAAAATTTGAGTCAAGAATAAAATTATACTAAGTTATTGTGTATCTAGATTTTATATTCCCTATTATCTTTGACAAAAATTAAATATATAGTCTCAATGCTGAACAGCTTACTGGTCAATCAATTTTACAATAAATCAGGAAAAAGATGAACAATCAAGCTAGAGTATTACAATTCAACCATTTATCACTATTACCGATAGACTCCTTAGCTGCATTATTTGGTAGCTTGGTTTGTTTATCTTCAACACCAATTTTCATCCGTTTCAGCGAATATGAACTAGGTCCTAATGCAACAATATTTAATCGTTTTTGGATTGCAGCTATTGCCTTTGGGTTATTGAACCAGTTACTAACAGTGCGTCGCCGAAAACGAAAAAATCAAACTGAAACTGAAGCAAACAAACCCCATCTAGCTAACACAGTCAAGCTACTGATAGCAGATGGGGTTCTTTTATCTATTGGTTTGATATTGTGGTCTTGGTCCTTAACTCAAACAAGCATTGCTCACTCTAGCATTATGCATAATCTGATACCTATCTTTACTGTCTTAGGAGCATGGTTAGCTTTGAGTCAGAACTTCGATCGCCGATTTCTAGTGGGTATGTTTGTCGCCATTTGTGGTTCTCTCTTGTTAGATATAAATGACATTTTTTCATTTAGAATTAGCCAACAACTATTAGGAGATTTTGCAGCGTTACTCTCAGCAGTATTTTTTGGCATACACCCACTCGTCGTTCAGAAACTTCGTACTCACTTAAATCCAGTTACAATTATGACTTGGTCTTCAACAACGAGTACGTTATTACTCTTACCTGTAGTTCTAATTACAGAGAATCAACTTTTTCCAAGCTCCTTAACTGGTTGGCTTCCACTTATTGCTCAAGCTATTTGTGGTCAAATGCTAGGAGTAGGGCTGTGGGCTTATTGTCTCAAAAAATTATCTGCTGGGTTTACTAGCTTAGTTGCATTATTTATTCCTGCTTTCAGTGCAATAGAAGGTTGGGTGATTTTCTCGGAAAATCTTAACCTATCCATTTTATTAAGTTTCTTGATAATTTTATTGGGAATGTATTTAGCAATCTCAAGTACATCTGCAATCAACCCAGAAGTAGGGAAAAGTTAAAAGTCAAAAGTCAAAAGTCAAAAGTAAGATTTTAGAGTTTTTTAACCTCAACTGTTCCGTACTATAGTCAAACCATTAACAATTATTAGTGATGAAATTAGATACAATCAATCAAAATCAACATTCGTCCTCAGACACAAAGGGTACATTGCGGGTATTGCACCTGGCAGGTTCCCGTGTCTCCAATTTCTACTACAACCTATCAATAATTTATGCCAAAGCAGTAGTGCAACCAGTCGGTGTCAGCAGTTATTATGCAGTAGTACATCCAGACGGTTTTTGGCAGTTGGGAACATCTTTAGATTCATTGTCAGAGAAAATGTCTCTCCAGGATATGATTCCACGACTACCTCAAATTGATGTTGTAGTTCCCCATATGTTCTGCTTTCCTGGGATGACAAGTTTCCGAGCATTTTTTGAAGATATGCTTGGTATACCTGTAGTGGGTTCGCCATCTCATTGTACGTCACTAGCAACTAACAAAGCTCAGACACGCAGTGTTGTTTCGGCATCTGGAGTGCGAGTGGCTAAGGCACAGCAACTACGACAGGGAGATACTTTAAAAATGAAGCCTCCCTTTGTAGTGAAACCAACTTCGGAAGATAACTCTTTGGGTGTAACCTTGGTTTGGGATGAAGCTAAAATAGAACAAGCATTGCGGGTGGGGTTTGAACATGGTGAAACTTTGTTAGTTGAAGATTATATTCCTGGAAGAGAAGTCCGTGTGGGCGTGGTTGAGAGTGGGGGTAAGTTGTGGGTGCCACCGATGATAGAATATTTAGTTACCAAAGAACATCCAATTAGAACTCTACATGATAAGTACGATCTCCAATCTGACGGCACCCCTGGAAAGCAACCTGAGAAACCTGTAGTAAAGCCAATTTGTCCGGCAAATGTTGAACCAGAGTTATTTGAGAAACTGGCAAATGCAGCTAAAACATCTCATATTGCATTGGGTTGTCGCGATTATTCTTTGTACGACTTCCGGGTACACGCGGAAACCAATGAGCCATATTTGCTAGAGGCAGGCTTATTTTGGGCTTTTGGGAAAATTAGTATGATTTCACGGATGCTTCTAGCTGATGGGCAAAATCTGGAGAATGTGGCTTTGGAGTTGTGGAGTGTGGCAGCTAACCGGACTCGTGTTGCCTGCGGTTCTTTATTTAAGTGAGTCAATTTGTCAAAGTCGAGAGTGCAATTATAGCAAAAGGCATTTATGCTGAGGGCATCCCCCCTACCCCCCTTTGAAAGGGGGCAGAAGGAAAAACCTTGCATTGTCTGGGTTTTAAGGTTTTGATGTGTCCTAACCTTTGCTGCGACTGCTATAAAAACCAACAACCAAAAAACAACAATTTTTCAGTCTATGCAAACAATTGAAAAATTCCCAAATATTCTATCATCAAATATTAGATTCCGGTTTTTGCGGGATGATGAAAAAAGCATTATTACTAGGGAAAAAGAACTGCCTCTAGTCATAGAAGCAGTTAAGGAAAAATCATTCACAGCCCTCGCTGAATTAGTCAGGGAAAATAGCGACTGGTTTAATAAACAGCAAGATAATTACGGCGCTCTATTATTCCGGGGATTTGAAGTAGAAACTGCAGCACAATTTGAAAGTATTCTAGAGCTACTGAATGTTAAATTGGCATCAAAGTACCATTTTGGCAGCGCTCAAAGAGAACGAATAACCGACCAAGTTTTCACCTCTTCTGAAGCACCAGGGAATCTGATGATAACTCCACACACCGAACTCAATATGGTGCCAGTCAGGCCGAGTTTTTTAGCTTTTTTCTGTCAAATTGAACCGACTTTATATGGCGAAACTCCTATTATTAATACAGAAAAAATCTTTAACGATTTGTCTCCTAACTTGCAGCATAAATTTGCTAATTCACCTCAAAAATATGTGAGATTTGTTCCCAATCATTTATTAGGAATGGTTTTCGAGGAACTCTCGCGAGAAGAGATAACAAAATTGCTTGAAGACGGGGAATTTCATTTTGAGTGGAGGGATGATGGTTCTCTTGATTTTGAATGTTCTTATATTCCCCTGTTCCCTCACCCGAGAACTGGCAAACTGTGCTTTGGTCTCAGTCTTTATGATTGTTTTGTGACCAGAGAATGGTATCGAAGCATTTTGCAACGCTATCCATTCAAAAAAAGAATATACTACAAGTTTTTGCCTTCTCAATTGTATAGAACTCTGGAAGGGATGGACAACTCCCAACAAAAAGGAACGACGCTAGATACGTATTTGGTTAATGAAGAGGGAAACTGCACGAAAATGACAGAGCCAGAGGCAAAAGAATTAGGGAAAGCTGAATGGAAAAATGCTGCAGTGTTTAGGTGGAGACAAGGAGATATTTTAGTAATAGATAATCTACAGCTTGTCCACGGTAGGCTCAATGCTCAACCACCGCGTAAAATTCTCACCGCTTTTGGAAATATGTGCGATATTCGTGACATGAAATATAATGTGCGATCAAAAGTTAAGTGATTTTCTTGGAAAATATTAATCTATCGACTTTGGTAAGGTTCTTGATAATTTGATGGAAAATGTATTGGGCAATGTAATAAACAATCTTTCCCCAACCTGGTAGGGACATTGCATCCAACGTTCCTAAACTGGGGTTAATTAATCAGGACTTACGTAGAAGCGCCATATCTAGTAGGGGCGAATGGCATTCGCCCTCTATGGATAGCGTATTGTCTAAGAATTTGCGTAAGTCCTGAATTAATCAAAATTAATATTTCTGGACTAACAATTAAAGTTACTATTGAATTAGCAGAACAATAGAGAAGAATAAGTGATGAAATTAGAAGTAATTAATCAAAATCAACCCTTGTCCTCAGCCACAATGGCTACATTGCGGGTATTGCACCTGGCAGGTTCCCGTGTTTCCAACTTCTACTACAACCTATCAATACTCTATGCCAAAGAAGTAGTCCAACCAGTCGGTGTTAGTAGTTATTATGCAGTGGTACATCCTGATGGTTTTTGGCAGTTGGGAATATCCTTAGATTCGTTGTCAGAAAAAATGTCTCTTCAGGATATGATTCCGCGACTGCCTCAAATTGATGTAGTAGTTCCCCATATGTTCTGCTTTCCTGGTATGACAAGTTTCCGAGCATTTTTTGAGGATATGCTTGGTATACCCGTAGTGGGCTCGCCATCTCACTGTACGACACTAGCAACTAACAAAGCTCAAACACGAAGTGTTGTGTCGGCATCTGGAGTACAAGTAGCTAAGGCGCAGCAACTAAGGCATGGCCAGACTTTAACAATGGAGCCTCCTTTTGTTGTGAAACCAACCTCGGAAGATAATTCTTTAGGGGTGACATTAGTTTGGGATGAATCTCAGATAGAGGCAGCCTTGGATAAGGGGTTTGAATTAGATGATACATTATTGGTCGAAGATTATATTCCTGGAAGGGAATTGCGTATAGCTGTGGTTGAGCGCGAGGGTGAGTTGCAAGTGCTACCGATGATAGAGTATTTAGTCACAGAGGAACACCCGATTAGAACTGTACATGATAAGTTGGAACTGCAATCTGATGGAACCCCAGGATCGCAACCTCAGAAACCTGTAGCCAAGCCAGTTTGCCCGGCAAATGTTACCCCAGAGTTATTTGAGAAACTAGCGAATGCAGCTAAAACAGCTCATATTGCATTGGGTTGTCGCGATTATTCTTTGTATGACTTCCGGGTACACGCTGAAACTAATGAACCTTATTTGCTCGAAGCAGGTTTATTTTGGAGTTTTGGAAAAATTGCCATGATTTCGCGGATGCTTCAAGCTGATGGACAAAGTTTGGAGGATGTGACATTGGAGTTGTGGAGTACAGCAGCAGGTAGGACTCGCGTAGCATGTGGTTCTTTATTTAAGTGGAATTCAAGCAAAGTATTCAACCGATTTAGTTACGAAAGATGAATTATTAGGTTTAAATTCAGAAGAACAAATAGAGTTTATAATTGATAAGGCAGAGAAATTAGAGTTATTTCCCAAGGAAGCTACTCGCGAACAAAACCGACGTTTTATTGATGTTATAATTGGGACTTTCAAGGCAAATTATACGTAAGCGTTCAGCGTTCAGCATTCAGCTATTAGCTACAGTGCTTGCAATTGTTATGAGGTAGACTTATCGCGGGCCAGATGCCCGCACTACAATAATTTTACCATTCAAACTTGTACCTTATTTCTCCCAAATATGCTGTATTAGCTCATTTAACTGATAACTGATAACTGATAACTGATAACTGATAACTGAAAAAACTATGCCTTACAGTAAATTTACCTTGGAGGAACTCAAACAAAAATTTAATATAATTCTGACAACTAACAAAGGAAATTTTAACAACTTACCAGAAGTTAATCCTAGTCAATTTCTGCTTGATGCCTTAGAAGAATATTTACCCTTAGCAGTAGCAATAGGTTCTGAAAAAGCTCGATCTGAATTAATAGTTGCACCAATCTTAGTAGCAGTGAGAAAACATTTAAACAAACAGATAAGTTTATTTTCTGGCATTGAGTTTAATGTTGACATAGAAGTGGGATTAAATGGTTTTTGTGATTTTATTAGCAATTCAACCCAACAATTGTTCATCGAATCACCAGTTATTGCCTTAGTAGAAGCTAAAAACGATAATCTTAAATCTGGTTGAGCTTCAATGTATAGCAGAAATGGTAGCAGCTCAAATTTTTAACCAACGTCAAGGTAACAATATTTCCCAAATTTATGGAGCTATTACTACTGGAACTGTTTGGCAATTTTTAGAGTTAGAAGGTGAAACTGTGGTATTAGATTTACAGGAATATTCTGTGGAAAATTTAGCAAAAATTTTCGGAATATTAAGTAGTTTTCTTAGTTAATAATTATGACATTAGAAACAATTAGTCAAACTAAACCCACCGACTCTCAATTGCGAGTATTGCACCTGGCAGGTTCTCGCGTCTCAGAATTTTACTATAACCTTTCCATAATCTACGCCCGGGATGTGGTACAACCAATTGGTGTCAGTAGCTACTACGCAGTCGTACACCCCGACGGTTTTTGGCAGCTAGGCAGTTCTTTAGAGAAACTTTTGCCAAAAATGTCTCTTCAAGAGGCGATCGCCAGGTTGCCAGAGGTGGATGTTGTAGTCCCCCATATGTTTTGCGTTCCAGGGATGACAAGTTTCCGTGGGTTGTTCGAGGATGTACTCGGACTACCAGTATTCGGTTCCTCATCGGGTTCTACCGCACTTTCATGCAACAAAGCTCAAACTAGAGGTGTAGTATCTGCCTTTGGTGTGCCAGTCGCCAAGGCTCAAATTTTACACCAAGGGGATACCCTAACCATGAATCCCCCATTTATAGTGAAGCCAAATGCAGAAGATAATTCTTTAGGTTTGACTTTAGTTTGGGAACAAGAGGGAATAGCCGAAGCATTGCGGATTGGCTTTGAACATGATGACACTTTGTTGGTAGAAGATTACATCCCCGGACGTGAATTGCGCGTGGCAGTAGTCGAGCGCAAAGGTAAATTATGCGTTTTGCCAGCGATCGAATATTTAGTCACCAAAGACAATCCTATTAGAACTATACATGATAAGTTACATTTGCAAGAAGACGGAACGCCTGGAAAACAACCTGACAAGCCAGCAGTCAAGCCAGTGTGTCCAGCTAATGTCACGCCAGATTTATGGGATAAAATCTCTGATGCAGTGAAGCGGGCACATATAGCTTTGGGCGCTCGCGAATGCTCCCTGTATGACTTCCGAGTACATGCTGAAACCAACAATCCATATATGCTGGAGGCAAGTTTGTATGGTTCTTTCAGCAAAATAGGGATGATCGCGCGAATGCTCCAGGCGGATAGTCAAAGCTTGTCGGAACTAGCATTAGATTTATGGCGTGCAGCCGCTTTGAGAGGAAATCGTGTGGCTAGCGGTGCAAAGTTTAAGTACGCGAAAGCAAATCAATTACTATAGAGGAGTTTTCAATATCTTGATAGATTGTCATCTAGGCTAGAATAGCAGAAATAAAATAATATATGTCAGCAAGCAAAAGAAATTCAACAAAAGAATCTTCCGTTAATTATCCGACTTTGGGGGTTGTCGGTTTTGGTAATATAGGAGGGCGAAAAGCTGCTAATTTTCTAGCCTGTGGCTACTCGGTTTATGTCTTCGACATCAATCCAGATCGGATGGCTCAATTGCAGTCTCTTGGTGCCCGCTTTACCCATAGTTGTGCTGAACTGGCAACCTATTCGGATGTAATCTTTACCTCCTTACCTACTCCAGCAGACGTTATTACAGCCGTGTTGGAAGGAAAAGAAAATCTTAGTCAAGGATTGCGATCGGGCAGTGTTTATGTTGACATTACTACAAACTCTCCTGAAACAATACTCAGACTTCATAAAGCTATCGAGCAACTGGGGGTTGAGATGTTAGATGCCCCTATTAACGATTGCCCTGTAGGCGCTAAAAGCCAGAATGGCTTGGCTTTAGCCGTTTTAGTCAGCGGTTCTCAGGAGACCTTTGCTCGCCTCCAACCTATCCTCCAACTAATGGCAGATTGCGTTATCTACTGTGGATATATTGGCTCGGGAACTCGATGCAAACTCATCCACAATGCTGTCAATGCGATCGCGGTTCTAGCTCTCAGCGAAGGAATTACTTTGGGTTTAGCTCAGGGAATCCCTCTACAAACCTTATGGGATGTTTTGCGATTAGGCTCCTTTGCTCAGAATCCTGGAGTGATTCACGGGCTTCCCTACTATTGGTTCTCGCGACGCTGCGACGATCTATCTCAACACCCTGCTTTTACTGTCAAATTATTGCATAAAGATTTGCGGATCGCTCTGGCTATGGCAACGAGCTGCAACATCTCGGTTCCCTACTTAAGCTTGACAGTCAAAGAATATGAAGAAGCAGAGCAACGAGGCTGGTCTGATTATTCCACTATCAAAGTTTGCTATCTGCAAGAGGAGCGAGCTAGAGTAATTGCTAAAGCGGATCTAGCTGTAATATCATGTCCGGTTGAATACTTACTCTTTGGAGGAGGTAAGGCAGAAGGCAGGAGGCAGAAGCGGTGCGACCCCGCGTCGCCGACAGGCGCAAGGGAATGCTGACCAAGAGAGGGAATGCGCACCAAGAGAGGAAAGAAAAGGTTAGAAGGGAAAAAGTTTTTTTATCACTGATCATCCGGACATGATATAATCTATAGTTCCAGCCAACAGCAGCACCAATCTTCTCCTACAAAAACTGAGAATTACCCGATTGAGAAAAATGGATTTTCTTTGTATACCGTGTTAATGGTAGTGCTAGCAAGCAACCTTCAAGCAACCTTTTTCAATTAGGATTACACTGGCTGTTGGGGAGTCATCATTGATTTTGAGAATTTTTTGGGAAAGGGCTAGCGATCTAGAAGTAGGGATAAAACACACAAAATAATGCTCGATTTGTTGTTTAGAATAGTAAAAAAATTGGAGATTAACTATGTTAGGAACAGCATCAGAATCTAAGAAGAAAATTTACCGAATTATCTATGGTTACTGGCAAAGTCAGTGCCTTTATGTAGCAACAAATTTAGGTATCCCTAACCTGTTGCATTCTGGGCCTCAAACTCTTGAAATAATAGCAGAAAAAACTGGAACAAAAGCAGAAAAACTTTATGTTGTGTTGCGTGCTTTAGCTCATTTAGGAATCTTTGTAGAAAAGCCAGGGCGTGTTTTTGCTGCCACGGAATTATCGGAACTTTTAATTACAGATGATTCCCCATCTATAGGTCATTTTTTAATGCACATTACAGAACCTGATATGTGGGATGGTTGGCGAGAATTAGAAAGTAGTTTAAAAACTGGAAAAGTACCTTTTGAACTAGCTAAAGGACAGGATTTTTATAGTTCTTTTATGACCGAAAATCCACGCAGTAAATATTTGTTCAATAATGCTATGAGTTTTTTAACTACTGAAGCTATCGATCCATTGTTTGAAGTTTATGATTTTAGTCGTTTTCAAACAGTAATGGATGTAGGAGGAAATCAAGGAACATTAATTGCTAATATTGTTAAAAAGTTTGGCTGTAAAGGAATTTTATTTGGCTTACCCCATGAGGTAGAAACTGCTCCTAATAATATCTCTAAATATGGAGTTCTTGACTCAGTAAAAATTGTAGGTGGTAGTGCTTTAGAATCTTTACCAAAGGGTGCTGATGCAATTACAATGAAGTATTTTCTCTCCGTATTTAGTCGGGAAGATTCTATTAAAGTGCTGACTAACTGTCGAGAAGCTCTCCCTAAAGATGGTAGGGTAATACTTTTACAAACTTTAGTTCCCTCCTTGGGAGCGCCTGTAGAATATCCCGATGGCACAATACCTGGTTTGGCAGCAGTGCAAATGATGATTACTAACCCAGGGGGGTATTGGCGCACGGAAGAGGAATATAAAGATTTGTTTGCAGCTAGTGGTTTTAAATTGGAACAGGTGGTTTATACTGGTACCAGTCTGACAGTTATGGAGTTTGTAGCTGAAGTCAGAAGTTAGAAGTTATATCATGTCCGGTAGTATAGGTATAAAAAAACAGAGAAACCAGGTTTGTATCAAATGCTCTACAAAACTAGCATTGACTTCCCATAAACCTGGTTTCTGGCGGTATTAGATACTACTGGATTTGATATTACTAAAAAATACTGATAACTGTTAACTGATAACTGATAAAAGTTGCTGTATCATCATTTCTGCTTGAGAAGCATAACCACTACCAAATAAATTAAAATGATTCAAAATATGATACAGATTATAAAGAATTTTCCGCTGCTTATAACCATCATCTAAAGGCCAAGCTTCATTATAACCACGATAAAAACCACCAGGAAAACCACCAAATAATTCTGTCATAGCAATATCGACCTCGCGATCGCCCCAATAAGTCGCCGGATCGAAAATCACGGGTTCCCCATCCCCAGTTACCGAAGCATTCCCTCCCCATAAGTCTCCGTGAACTAAAGAAGGTTGCGGTTGATGACTTGCTAATAATTCTGGAATAACTTTTAGGAAGCGATCGCCCTGACTAAAACTACCACCGCGACGCTTTGCTAATTTTAACTGATAACCAATACGGTGTTCTACCCAAAATTCTGCCCAGTCTGCTACCCAAGTATTAATCTGGGGTGTGGAACCGATGGTATTGTTTATATCCCAACCAAATTCACTTTTTCCTTGATAGCGATGTAAAGCAGCTAAGTTGCGCCCCATTTCTTCCCAAGATTTATTGTTACCGCCACCACCTAAGTCTAACCATTCCAAGACGATATAACAATTATTTCCTTCTGTTCCATAGCAAATAGGTTTAGGAACTCGAATAGTCTGGGTTTCTGACATTTGCTTTAACCCTAATGCTTCTGCTCGAAACATTTCCACTAGGGAAGCTTGATTAATTTTGACGAAATAGTTGCGACTGCCATTACTTATTTTATAAACACTGTTGATGCAACCTCCACCAACGGAACTATGGTTACTAACTTCAAATTTTTCTCCCGTGACTTGGGCGATCTGTTCGGCGATTTTTTTCCACATAATATTCTTACTGGTTAGATTTTGGGGCGGGTTTATTTCACCTGACAGTTAAGCTCATGAATTTAAAGTAGAACCCGCCCCTACATTTTGCAATATTACTGATACAAATAATTTGGTCTCTTTTAAGATGAGTTAAGCTATTAGTCAAGAATTTCAATCCTTGCCAAGCTTTGTCATTCACTATAAACTCAAAACTTTTAACAAAATCTCTCCCACTTCCTTACATCCCACCTGTTTCATTCCTTCCGACATAATATCCCCAGTACGATAGCCCTGCTCCAATACTTCCAAAACACCTTTTTCAATTTTGTCTGCTGCCACAGGTTGCTCTAGAGCATAACGTAACATCATTGCTACACTCAAAACTTGTGCCAGAGGATTAGCCTTATCCTGACCTGCAATATCTGGGGCAGAACCATGAACAGGTTCAAATACTCCCGGCCCAGAAGCACCTAAACTCGCAGAAGGTAACATCCCAATACTCCCTGTCAACATAGCAGCAGCATCAGAAAGAATATCCCCAAATAAATTTCCTGTAACGATAGTATCAAATTGTTTCGGCAAACGAACCAACTGCATAGCAGCATTATCTACATATAAATGAGATAACTCCACATCTGGATATTCTGGAGCAAGTTGGGTAATGCGATCGCGCCACAACTGAGAAACTTCTAAAACATTTGCCTTATCCACGGAACACAACTTGCCCCCTCGTTTCTGGGCAGTCTCAAACCCTACCTTAGCAATACGGTCAATTTCTGACTCAGTATAGGCCATTGTATTGACACCCCGTTTTTCTCCAGTCTCGGTCTCAAAAACGCCCTTGGGTGTGCCAAAATAAACCCCACCTGTTAATTCTCGCACTACCATAATATCCACTCCTTCAACTATGTCTCGTTTTAGGCTAGAAGCATCTATTAATTGGGGCAAAATTTTGGCAGGCCGTAAATTGGCAAATAATCCTAATCCGGCCCTTAGTCCTAATAGTCCGGTTTCTGGCCGTTGATGGCGGGGTAAATTATCCCACTTGTAACCACCAATGGCTGCTAATAGTACCGCATCAGTATTACGACACATTTCGAGAGTTTGACTAGGTAGGGGTTCCCCAGTAGCATCAATGGCCACTCCACCAATAGGAGCTTCTTGAAATTCAAAGTTGAGGTTAAATTGGTTGCCAACTACTTTTAAGACATCTACCGCCACTGCCATAATTTCAGGGCCAATGCCGTCACCGGGAAGTAGAGTAATGCGGTAGTTCATAATGTTCTATATTTTTAATTTTGTATGAGTTAGTTTGTGATTTAGCTAAATATTAACTATATAGCAATTTTCATCAGGGACGAGATACAAAATTTTAGCTTTTAGGAAACACCAAACACCGGATTTTAGAACAGGGAACATAAAAGAAGAAAAACAAGTCTGGTGCAAAATGTTTAATAAATTACGATTTCACTGATGAATGTTTATTAATATTATTTCCCCATGAAGTTGCGCTTAATAAAAGGTAACAGCTATTAGAAAAATTCAGGTCTGGGTAAGAATTATTAAGGGCATTGTTACAGAGAAATGGTATAAGTAATCTCAATTATAGTTCTATAACTTAATAATGAATATTAGGCTAAAATATTTAACTATTATTCCTCTCATTTTCCTCTCTATCTTGGGTGTGAAAATTTTATCTATCCGTACATCCTACGCAGCATATAAATCACAAAACCAAACTGATAAATTTTTATTAGCTGCTGCTAGTAATTGTGAAGTTTCAATGCCGACTTCTGAAACTAATGAACGTCTAGTTTTGAATGTTCGAGAAGTACCAAATGGTGATGCTGATATTGTTGATACAGTTGATGATGGAGAAACAGTGAAATTAGAAACAGAAGGTAATATTGAAGGTTTGTATTGGGTGAAGATTGTTGAGCCTGTTGTAGGATATGTTTGGACGGAATATCTGACAAATTGTAAATAACTTTTTTTGTCTTTTAAATATATTAATCAATATTAGAATCAGCGAGAGAAAATTTCTCTTGGCAAAGCAGGTAGATAGAATAGGAATATTCTGAGCAAATTTATTTTTAAGCTGAGTCATTCTTATTACTGGTAAAACAAGAGATTCTTGCAGTTAAACTAAATTTGATATATATTAAATTATTATTCGTATTATTCCGCCTACTTCCAAAAATTGGAATGATTTACCGAGAATATTGACTTGGAAATTCTGCTGCTTATTCCTATATGAAATATTCCGGAGAAAAGTCATATTTTTGTGCGGTTATACCAATTCCCATGCATTAATGCTATACTTGGGCAAGACTTCAACTATTAAGTAATTAGCACTAGCTAAATAACTTTTTTACTAATTTTAGCTATGTTAATGTGAATTGTTCTTATTTTTCCTTCTCCCGTACGGA
Source organism: Cyanobacteria bacterium P01_H01_bin.35 (assembly GCA_038747755.1). Lineage (GTDB taxonomy): Bacteria > Cyanobacteriota > Cyanobacteriia > Cyanobacteriales > Microcoleaceae > Trichodesmium. The sequence continues at coordinate 7,752 of JBCDJM010000102.1, read as the reverse complement.
CGTTGCTTGAGCATTAATGCGTTTTCGTATAGGGAATGCTGCACAAACATGTCGCGTAGCGTTTTGCTGGCGCACAACTTTCCGTCAGCAAAACGTCCCTACTCCCCTACTCCCCTGCTTAATGAAGCGTAGAAAAGTTTTTGAGAAATGGTATTACCTGGATAATTTTAGACTTTTTAAAATTTTATTTTTGACCTTTGAATTAATTTTTACCTGTATAAGTTTTTTGACAACTATAGCTAAGAAAAAATTGGTTAGTACATAGACTAATGATGAATCTTAGACAGCGGAAATCTTGTTATAACTATTCCCTATTCCCTACTTTTTCAGCTTTAATTTTTGACCTTTGAATTAATTTTTACCTGCATAAGTTTTTTTGACAAATATAGCTAAGAAAAAATTGGTTAGTACATAGACTAATGATGAATCTTAGACAGCGGAAATCTTGTTATAACTATTCCCTATTCCCTATTCCCTATTCCCTATTCCCTGCTAGAATAACTGATAACTGAAATAACTCCTATTCTAATAAATGCTTCAGCTTTTGTTGATTCCAAAGTAACTGATATAAACCAGATTTCCCTACTAATTCTGCATGATTTCCTACTTGTACAATTTTCCCTTTATCCATTACAAAAATTCTATCAGCAGTAGCAGCAGCAGACATTTGATGAGAAATAAAAATTACAGTTTTCTTTTGAGTTCCGGTCGATAAATTTTGCAAAATATTAGTTGCTGTCTGATTATCTACACTGGAAAGTGCGTCATCTAAAATTAATATTGGCGCATCAACTAATAATGCTCTTGCTAATGCTGTTCTTTGTCTTTGTCCCCCTGATAAAGTAATTCCTCTTTCTCCAACTATCGTTTCATATTTTTGGGGAAAGTTGAGAATTTCTGTGTGAATTTGTGCTTGTTTAGCAGCAAATTCTATTTCTTTTTTTTCTTTCAATGGCTCTCCATAACAGATGTTATTTTTAATAGTTGTACTGAATAGAAAACTTTCTTGGGGAACGTAGGCGATCGCCCTGCGTAAGTCTTCTAATTTTACTTGAGTTACATCATAACCATCTATAAATAGTTGGTTAATATTTATATCTAAAAGCCGAGGTAATATATTTGCTAAGGTTGATTTTCCTGCACCAATAGGTCCGACAATAGCAATAGTTTCTCCTGGTTTAATCAGAAAATTAATGTTGTCTAAAGCTGGTGTTTTACTACCTGGATAAATGTATGTTAATCCTTGGCTTTTTATCCAACCTTTTACTACTTGTGGAAAAGCTAGAGGTGATTCATGGTCTTTAATTTTTGGTTCAACTGTGAGAATAGCTTCTATACGGTCAATACTTACTTCTCCTCTTTGATAAGCAGTAATTGTAAAACCTAATAATGCGGTGGGAAAAACTAAACGCTCAACATAAATAATTAAAGCCACAAAATTACCAACTGTTAATTCACCAGTTTCCAGGTAGCTTGACCCATTAATCACTAATATTAATAAGCTTAAACTTGCTAAACTAACGAGAATAGGAAAAAGAATGTTACGAGTTCTTGCTAAGTCTAAATTAACATCTAAAAGTCGTTGATTATATTCACTAAAAGCTAGTCTTTCATTTTCTTCTTGAGCATATATTTTGATTAGAGAAATTCCATTCATATCCTCTTGAATTAAATCGCTCATATTAGAAAGTTCTTCTTGCACAGCTAATTGTTGACTTTGCAGTTTATTACTAAATATTTTTACAAGTATTAGCATGATAGGATAAACAGAAATTGCTAATAGAGTTAACCGCACATTAATAGAAAGCATAACTGGCACAGTTAAACCATAAGCAAAAATTGTATTGCTAATACTTAATACTGCAAAACCTAATAGTCTACGAATATTATCAACATCACTGGTGGCGCGGTTAATTAAATCTCCAATTGTATTATTACTAAAGTAGGATGGTTCTAATTTTAAAAGTCTATTAAAAATCTTTTGTTTGATGTCAAATTCTACCTGTCGCCCTACTCCAAATATGAGTATACGGGAGATTACTCTAATTACCCACATAATGGAGGCAAAAATTACAATTGTCAGTACATAGTATAAGAATTCATTAAATTTTGTTGCTACTTCCAAATCATCTATAGCTTGACTAATTAATTTCGGAATATAGATTCCTAAAGTATTAACTATAAGTAGGGAAAAAATTCCTAATGAAGACTTTCGCCAATGAGGACGTAAGTAGGAAACTAATTTTTGAAGTCGTAGTTGAGAAAATTGAGCCATAGTAGTAATTTTAAATTTTAGATAATGCTATTATTGTAAAGAGTTAAATATACAAAAAAATTGATGTTTGATTCAACAAAAAGGTGTTTAGTTGTTGCTTAAAACAATCTGTATCAAGTAAATGTATGACTACTAAATAATCTTGTCTGAAATTAAACTGAAAATATTACTACAATGATCCTAATATCTTGACTATAATATTTGCCACAATAGGATTAACAAATATGGCCAAGCAATTTTCTCTTACATTCAACGTAAAAGACAATGACACTGTTGATGCTGATTCTATTAAACTTAAACTCGAAGGCCCCAAAAAGAAATCATCAAAGACACCTCCAGGACGAGATTTTACTATTATATTGTCAATGATAGTTTTAGGTATTATCTTTATTGTTAATTTTTTAATTCCAGCTAGTGTAGAAAGTATAAGTGAAGAACCACCTGAACCTGAACCTACTAATTCTCAAAATAATTCAACAGCTAAATCTTCTAAGAATTATGAGCCAGTAAGAATATATTTTGAATAATATTGATATTGGTTAATAGTAAAATTTACTCTCATTATCCAATTAATTACTATCTAATAATCATACTCAATATAGGGCCACATTATTAAAAATATACTGCCAAAATTTAACGTTTATTTATGCTCATATACTTACATCCTCTCTATTAAAATTCTAATAAATAAAGTTTTAAATAAAACTTTATTTATGCACAACGAATAGGTATAAATTTAGGATATTCTTTACTTGATAGAGAAGAAAATTTTTATTACCACTAATTCCCCGATAAAAAATGCTTGTTTGCTCAGGATGACCTACAACAAGTCAGTCTAGATAAGCGAATAACGTCGATGCCCTAAAAATAGGTGTTAGCTCCATATTTAGCAGGAAAACCCTAGGCAGTTAAGATTGATACCTTTTTGACGTAAACCCTTATTCCTGTATATATTTGAGTCTATTTTCTCAGTCTATTTTGTCTAATGCCAATTTAATATCAATTCTCAAAAGTGACTGGTGGTTTAGTATAGGTAAATCAGCATAAAAGTAAATGTCAGGAGTACCAAAAACCGAAATTTATGAGTTGGTTTGGGAATATATTTTAGACACATTATCTCTCTAGTTACTAAAGAATGCTATACTTACACAAGACTTTAGTTATTGAGTAAGAAATAAGTAAGAGCAATGTTTTTAATGATTCATTGCCAAAGTACCACGAGCTTTTATGCCTGATAACCCTACTCCTTATAGCGGTTTTCACAAAAGTAGACTACAAAACTTCTTCCTTATTCCTTCAAACTAAAATCTCTGTACTCTAAAAAACATGAAAACTACTATAATTCCATCTCTCAAGAAAATGTATCATTTATCAATTTGGTATTAGAGATACACAACTTTCAATAAAATGAAAATGCCCCTCTCTCAAAAAGTTTTTTGAGTAGGGCATAAACTAAATTATATGAAAGAAAAAAAAATGGTTATTTAGAAACCAGGAGCTAACCAACCTCTTAGGAAGTAGTAAAATAATGCTAAATATTCTTCCCAAACTTCAGTCGTTAGTAAAAGTGCTTCTGCATTAGGAAGAAAATCTGCTAGTACAAAACGATAAGAAGAATCTTCATAAGGATTTACAGTATTAAAATCTGTAGGAGCTGGAATAACTCTCATACCTAAGTCAGTGAAAGTTAAACTAGCACGACGAATTTGAATAGCAGAAGTAACAAGAATAACAACAGGTTCTAAACCTTTTTCATCTAATATTTCACGAGTTTCAATAGCACTTTCACGTACAGTCGAGCTATTTGGTTCAATAATAATAGCAGAACTTGGAACACCCAATAAACCTAAAACTCTTTTGATATCTTGAGCTTCAACTGTATTAATATCTTCTCCAATTCTTGGACCAGCACTAACAATAACAAAAGGAGCTAAACCTTTTTTATATAATTGAGAAGCATAGATAATTCGCTCTGCAGTTTTAGTTAGCTGAACTTGTATTCTCTCAGGTATTATTGGTTGGGTTGTTCCTTGACCTAATAATACAATTGCATCTGCTTTTTCATCACAACAAGCTGAAACAGAAACAACCTCTATTGCATCTTCTTCTGCTTCTTGAGCTGCCCATACAGCAAAGACTGGTGCGCTAGTAATTATCAGAACTATCAAGGCTGTAATAATCAGGGTTGGTGCAGGACCTTTTATCCCCCCACCCGATATTAGAGTAGTCGCATAAACTAACAATATAATCGAAAAACCAAGAGGTTTAAATGCAAAAGCTAGAAACCTAAAAACAGCAGCACCTATCGGACTATCTGGTGCATAAAAAGCTAGTATCAACAAAATAATTGAAAATACCATCAATAACTTATAAATTAAGTTTCTCTTATCATCACCACAGCTTTTCCAGAGTGATAAAGTAATACAAATTAATAGTATGCAAAATACTATTCTGGTTAAGATAATCAGCATGATTTTTTGATTTCTGTCCTGAGAAAATTTGGATTATTAGCTGCATCAATTAAGTCAGTTGATGCACCATTTCCCGTATATAAAAATAAAAGTCAACTTATTTTATCGATACTTCAGTTGATAATTAATTGCTTCTGTGACTGTTTGGATTACTTTAACACGAGCATAACGTTTATCATCACCTGCAATTAAAGTCCAAGGAGCAGTTGGTGTGCTTGTACGCTGAATCATTTGATTTACAGCTACTTCATAAACTTGCCACTTTTCTCGGTTGCGCCAATCTTCCTCAGTCAGTTTATACTGCTTAAATTGGTCGTTTTGTCTCTCAGTAAACCGCCTTAGCTGTTCTTCCTGGCTCAGATGTAACCAAAACTTGACCAAAACATAACCTGCAGTGGTCAATTGTTCCTCAAACTCATTAATTTCCCGATAAGCAGACTGCCATTCTGACTCTGTGGCAAATCTTTCCACTCGCTCCACTAATACTCGACCGTACCAACTGCGGTCAAAAATACCAATTTTTCCTGCTTCTGGCAACTTTTTCCAGAAACGCCAAAGATAATGATAGGCTTTTTCCTCCTCTGTTGGTGCAGCAAAAGCATTAACTACATAGCTACGAGGGTCCAAGTTATCCGTCAACCGCTTAATTGCCCCTCCTTTACCAGCAGCGTCCCATCCCTCAAATACAATCAGCACTGGTAATTGATGTTTGTATATTTCCAATTGCAGCTTACTTAAAAGTTCTTGCTGTTGGTTTAATGACTTTTTGTAATTTTTCGGGGACAAACATTTGGTCAAATCTACCTGAGCCAGAAAATCTTGTTCAGTGGGTTTAAGTTGTTCTTGAAAAGGATTATTTGGTCGTGGTGCTCTAATATGTAGTTGGTCTAAAGCTTGAGTCAATGTTGAGACAATTTCCGTCAGGACTTTGACTCTTGCCCAACGTTGACAGTTTCCTTCAACTAAAGTCCAGGGAGCAAATCCTGTGCTGGTATGAATCAGCATTTCCTCTGCAAAGACAGTATATTTTTCATAATTTTTAGCTTGTTGCCAGTCTTGACTTCTAATTCGCCAAGCTCTTAAAGGGTCATCTCCTGTTTGTTTTAAGCGCTTCTTCAGTTCTTTTTTACCCAAATGAATCCAGAATTTGGCGATCGCCGCCCCATTATCGGCCATTTGACGTTCAAAAGTATTGATGTGTCGCATAATTATTGGTATATCTGCCTCTGACACACTTTTCAACAATCGGTCTTCTAGGACATGGGTGTACCAACTATGATAAAATAGGGAAATTTTTCCTTCTCTAGGAATTCTTTGCCAAAACCTCCACAGAAAAGGATATTGTCGCTCTTGTTTTGTAGTCGGCCAAATTGGATGGACTACAAAACCCCGTGGGTCCATATATCCTACTATTTGTTTAACTAGAGCGCCCTTACCTGCTGCTGCCCAACCTTCTAAAACTATCAGCATAGGTAATTTGTTTTGCCAACAAGCGTTCTGTAGCGGTCGTAACTGTCGCATCAATGCTTCTAGCTGTGTTTTATAGGTATCTTTATTGAGGCCAACATCTAAGTTTAGAGTATCTAACATATCAGTTATATTTTTTTTTTATATAAATTAGGTATTTTAGCTATTAGATTGGAAGTCCAGTCCTCTAGCCGATAGGGTGAGTGCCAAGATTAGAGGTGCGTGAGTAGAGGTATAGCAATGTGCGCTGGTATATTTACACATTATTTTTTGTACACCTTTTCGCTTATTGCACTTTGAGCTGGGCTTTGTAAATACCTGAGCGCTCATTGCTATACATTGTCTAACCAATGCCGTAGGTGAGAAATGCAACAGTGCCGAGACGAAGCCACTACCTATCGCCTTCAGGCAGAGAACTTATGTAAAAACGAATAACCTCTGCCATGCTCAGTCCTTTTTTGTATGTCTAAGCCTTTAACCCCTCCCACTCTTTGTCAGTGACGCAAATATTTAACCGTCGCTCCCTTGCCATTGTGATACCATTTGCTAGTACAGTCAAAGTGTAAAACATCTGGACCATCATGGCAAAATATAAAGCCACAGAGAGAGTAACCGTTCCTTGTCCTGGATGTGGAAGAACTCAAACAGTAAGAAAATCAAAAGTTGTTCCTTGCAATTACTACACCTGTAGTCATTCGTGTAAAGCTAACCCAGACTGGCAACACCCAGCCAAACCTAAGGGATTTGTTCATGTTCATCACATGTACGCTGCTGGCGCATTTACTGGGCACGAGTTCAGACCAGCAACTGAAGAAGAACAGGAGTCGATTAGTCGGGCTAAGTTGATTTTGTCGGCAGGTTTGCTTCAGATTTCCGAGCAAAACTAATGCGAATTACCTACCAGTACCACCTACTGCTATGAGTAACTCAATTTTTTTGATCGAGAAATTATTCCCTGCCTATTCGAGCGACATGGCTAGATATATATAAGTTCCTTGGAAAAAGATGGTTCAATAATTAATAATTAATAATTACCTTTTCCGATCAACAAGAGGATTTGCTCTGAGGATTTTTTTTCTTTTTTGTTCATTACATCGAGAGGCTTTATACCTTACAGCGGTTTTCATTTCGGTAGACCACAGTAGGAGCGATTTCATACGGAATGCTCCCCAAACATGAATCGCCCCTACTGGGTTTTGATTGTAACGATGTGTGTAATTTTTCGGTAAGAGGGCCAGTAAAGAGATGTGGGCTAAGAGGGGGAAAATAAAAATGCCTATAAATCAAGGAAGAGTTTTAAGTGTGCCAATCGAGCAATATTAAAGATGATAATTAAAATTTAGGTAGATATTGACAGTATGATTATTTTCTGTTAAGCGAATCTTGAAATCACAAAGAATAAATAAAACTTATAACTAACTTCAAAAACAATATTATTAAACCCCTTTACAAACCGAAACAAACTAGCTAAAGTATTAATAACGGTCAAGGAAAAAAAACCGAAGACCGCCGTACCTCGAAAATTTCATACATACAGCA
>JBCDJM010000101.1:0-24051 GCA_038747755.1 Cyanobacteria bacterium P01_H01_bin.35 | reverse complement strand
TTTATTTCTTCCGAATATTCAATACTAAAAATTAGGCTTGATTTTCTAGGAATTCGTTTTCCATGAATACTGAATTAGATATTCATAAAAAAATACATTCAGGATTATGCCTGTTTTTTTCCTTAATTTGAAAGTAGTTTAATTTTAGATAAATTCACTAGCTAATACTTAGCAGTAAAAAACCTTATCGCCTGTTGAAGACGATCTTATTTTTTTTACTTTGTTTGTCTTTAATTTATCTAGTTATGACTGTATGTTCGCCAGGACTTGAGTAGCTTGCCACTCAGTATCCGTTTTATTAATTATTTGTTAACAGCCCCTAACAAATAATTCCTATTTCATCCTATAAGTTTAAGTATGGAATTGTCTTAATCTATAAGGCTATATAAATTAGTCTTATCCTTACTTTGTTAGATAAAAATAGGTGGTTAATACCTTAAAGGCCAAACAAACCTTTTTTAGGCGACAATATATTATTGTATATTATTTACTAATCGTTGTCTAGAGATTGAAAGAATTTTTTTTGAAGTTGCAAGAAACATCAACATCTTTGGTTTCACAAACTATAATGTAGACCAAGTATAATCAGCTAGGATCTAAGAATTAGGGAAAAGATTAAGTATGGGACTGATTACAACTGGTAAAGGAATGATTCGGGATTTAGAGAAGTCTGGCTCTTTGGCCGTTTATGTTCCTTTGGAAGGTGGATTTGAAGGGCGTTATCAACGTCGGTTAAGAGCTTATGGGTATGTGGCTCACAATATTACTGCCAGAGGATTAGGTGATTTGGCCATGTATCTCACAGGGGTACATGGAGTTAGACCCCCTCACTTGGGTAAGAAAAATGTGGGTAATGATGCCTCCGTTGGCTATGTCTACTATGTAACACCAATGTTGAGCCATAAATTGGACAATTTACCACCCAAGGCTAAAGGTTTAGTTCTGTGGATTATAGAGGGTCAGATTCTATCTAGTCAAGAAATTGAGTATTTAACTGTCCTACCTAAGTCGGAACCACGGGTAAAGGTTGTAGTGGAAATGGGTGGCGAGCGCTACTTTAGGTGGACACCACTACAAGATACTTTGGTACCTGCCTAGGGTGATGGGGTGATGGGGTGATGGGATGATGGAGTATTTTTCAATCTTTTTCCTGTATTGCCTTTATCCCAATTCCCAATCCGTGCCTCAAAGATTTAATTGTGGACATTGATACTAAATGGCTTCTAGAGTCAAGGTTGGCAACAACACATATTAGATAAGTCCAATCTATAATTTGTGTAGTGATACCAATTTACTTTTAAAGATGTCAAAAATAGTTTCAAACTTTATATGTTAAATAATTTCCTGAAACTACTTTGGTGTCAAAGTTTTGAGTCTATAAAAATTTTTGACTTTTGACTTTTGACTTTTGACTTCGATGAAATGGTGTTTCACCTTTGTACTTCTAATTTTTTTGAGCTAAAAGCTACCATATAAGCGTGAGAGAACGCTACTATCCTTTAAATTCCCTAAAAGAAGGCCACTGGTTTAAATTGATCTGTGGGGCCAGCTTTCAACACCTGCCAACGGTGAGAAATCTAACATTAGCTTATACCTTGGCTGGTGCAGATTGTATTGATGTGGCTGCAGATCCGGCGGCGATCGCTGCGGCGAAAGAAGCTGTGGAAGTTGCATCTAAGCTCAAAACTTGGGCTAAAGACCGGGGATTAGCCTATCAAGCAAGGCCATTGATAATGGTCAGCATCAATGATGGAGAAGATCCTCATTTTCGCAAAGCTGAGTTTGACCCCACCATTTGTCCCACAGACTGTTGGCGACCTTGTGAGAAAATATGTCCGGCAGAAGCTATAGTTTTTTCTGAAAATAGAGATGGTGTAATACCTAACTATTCAGGAGTGATAGATGAACTTTGCTATGGTTGTGGTAGGTGTTTGTCTGTATGTCCTAACCAACTAATACAAGCTCGCTCTTATGTATCTAGTCCTAGTTCTATTGCATCATTAGTATTGCCGACTGGTGTAGATGCGATAGAAATTCATACTCAAGTGGGAAGAGAAACTGATTTTCAGCGACTCTGGAAAAGCATAAAACCTTGGGTAAACCAACTAAAATTAATTGCAATTAGTTGCCCGGATGGGAAAGGGTTAATAGAATATTTACAAAGTCTGTATGAAATTATCTCTCCTCTTCCCTGCGCTCTAATTTGGCAAACTGATGGTAAACCGATGAGTGGAGACATTGGGGCAGGTGCTACCGCAGCTACGATTAAGTTGAGTCAAAAGGTGCTAGATGCACGATTACCAGGATATGTACAACTAGCAGGCGGTACAAATAATTCTACCGTAGCCAAGTTAATGACTGCGGGTTTGCTAGCAGATAAGAGTCAGCAACAAGACAAAGACTCCATCAATAACTTAAATACTCCCATTTCAGAAAATAAATTTGTTGCTGGTGTAGCTTATGGTAGCTATGCCCGTGTTTTGTTGTCACCAATTTTGGAGAAATTAGAAAAAATGCACAAATCACAACTAGAGGCAATTGAATTTGCCTGCAATAAAACTGGAGTCAAGGTAAAAGACGTTAATCAAAACCAGATTAACCACTCTGAACTAACAAAGCTAGAAACTGTTCCAGAAATTCTTTGGGAAGCTGTCAGTTTAGCTAGTTCTCTAGTTTCCCAAATTAAAAGATTGGAGATAGGCAAGAGTTTGAATTAACTAGCTATCAGCTTTTAGCATTTCTGTACTGGAATGCTCCGCAAACAGCGATCAGCTTTTTGAACTTGGGTTGAAATACCCTTCAAAATCTAAAAAAAAATGATTATAATAGGATGTCTAGCTTTAAAATGTGGGTAAATTTCAGTATCTCCGAAAACCTCTCCCCCAGCTCGTCTCCTGCAAGGAGAGGGGAGAACTGCTCCCCCTTCCCTAGCAGGGAAGGGGGTTGGGGGGTTAGGTTTTCAAGCTAGACGCGCTACTGCTGATTGCTGACCGCTGACTGCTGACCGCTTCCTTTAAGGTTTCAGTTTTTGCCTCTCATCGATCTCTTTTATCACCCATGTAGATAAAGTCACTTTAAACAAAGAATGCACATTACAGACGACCTTTATAGATTATTAGAAATTGTGCCGGATCAAATCAGACGGCCTTTACAGCAGCATCAAGAGCGAAATCATCTGATTGAAATTGTGATGGATCTGGGTCGTCTCCCAGAAGCTCGTTTTCCATCCCACGCAGAATATTTGGGTGAAATTCCTATTTCGAGAAAAGACTTGAGTTATTCTATAGAACGAATTGGTAGTTTTAGTAGTGATAACCGAGCAGGTATTGAGCAGACGCTACACAGAATTAGTGCTATGCGCAACCGCACTGGAGAAGTTATTGGTTTGACTTGCCGGGTGGGGCGGGCAGTATTTGGCACAATTGCTATGATTCGTGAATTGGTGGAAACGGGAAGGTCAATTTTGATGCTCGGTCGCCCTGGTGTGGGAAAAACAACGGCACTACGAGAAATTGCACGGGTGCTTGCTGATGATTTAGGAAAACGGGTCGTAATTATCGATACTTCTAATGAAATTGCTGGAGATGGAGATATTCCTCACCCTGCTATTGGTCGTGCCCGCCGTATGCAGGTTGCTACTCCTGAAGAACAGCATCGTGTAATGATTGAGGCGGTGGAAAATCATACGCCAGAGGTGATTGTGATTGATGAGATTGGCACGGAACTGGAAGCGTTGGCAGCGAGAACGATTGCAGAACGTGGGGTGCAATTGGTGGGTACTGCTCATGGAAATGAGATTGAAAATTTGGTGAAAAATCCAACTTTATCGGATTTGATCGGGGGTATTCAGGCTGTAACTTTGGGTGATGATGAGGCACGACGGCGGGGTTCTCAAAAGACTGTTTTGGAACGTAAGGCTCCCCCAACTTTTGAAATTGCTGTGGAGATGTTGGAAAGACATCGTTGGGTTGTTCACGAGCAGGTGGCTAATACTGTTGATGCTTTGCTACGGGGGCAAAAACCTAATCCACAGGTGAGGACTATGGATGATACTGGTGAGGTGAAGATTAAACGAGAGTTTAATACTCCCACTGGATTGGGTGCGGGTGTTAATCATAATGCAGGGGGGTTAGTCCGACAGTCGGGGGAGATGTTGAAATCGGGTGGTAGTTTTCGTGATTCTGGTTATATGATGCCGTTGTCGAATACAGGTAAAATTAGTCAACCAACTGAGTTTTCTGAAGCAAAGTCTTTTGAACAGTTGTTGGATGAATCTTTATCTGGGCAAGAAATGTTTTCTCATGGTATGGGAGGACGTTGGGAGGCTAAAAATACGGGTCCGAATGGTGAAGATTTGCCTTTGCATATTTATCCTTATGCTATTCCACGGCATCAAATGGAACAGGTGATTACTACTTTGGGTTTGCCTGTGGTTTTGACTAAGGATATTGATAGTGCGGATGTGGTTTTGGCTTTGCGATCGCACACGCGGAAACAATCTAAGTTACGTCATGCAGCTAAAACTCGTCATGTACCTATTCATGTGATTAAGAATAGCGGTTTGCCTCAAATTGCTAAGGCGTTGCGACGGTTATTGGATATGGATGATCCTGCTACTCCTGAGTTTGCTGATTTGAATTTGTTTGCTGCTTCAACTTCTGAGGATGAGATGGAGGCGTTGGAGGAAACACGGTTGGCGGTGGAGCAAATTGTGATTCCGAAGGGGCAACCTGTTGAACTTTTGCCACGGTCTCCAAAGGTGCGTAAGATGCAGCATGAGTTGGTTGAGCATTATCGCTTGAAGTCTGCTAGTTTTGGAGATGAACCTAACCGACGTTTGCGTATTTATCCAGCGTAAGTGAGTGGGGGAGTAGGGAAGTAGGGGAGTAGGGGAGTAGGGTGCGTTAATGAAATGTAACGCACCGCTTATTCTAAATGTTACGGTGCGTTATGCTTTGCTATATGAAAATGAAATGTAATGCGTCGCTATTTCTCAATTCTCTTTTAAATCTCACTAAATTTCATTTTAACTGAATCAATATCTTTTCCCCAAGGTGAAATAATGTATGATTCATATTCGCAGTTTTCTGCAATAAATTTATCAATATCTTCATCTAAATTTTCCTCTAATCCATCAATATCTTTCTCTAAAATATTTTGTTTGAATGTACTGCCTAACCACAAGTATTTTATTTCGCAAATTCCTTCTAGTTTCTTCTTCAGTTCTTCTTTGATATAGCTTTTTAACATTTTTTTAGAATGAGCAAATAAAGTAGTATCAGGTATTTTCCATTCCAAGTGTGTCATTTCAGTTATCAGTTATCAGTTATCAGCCTTTTCAGTTATCAGTCATTTTATCCTAAGTTTTACTAGTAGACCTGATAACTGAAACAGTGCTATCGTGAAATTTGCAGAGAAAAAAACCAGAATAAAATCGTGTCTAATTACACAGAAAATCCTAGTTTTTTTGCTCCCTATTTAAAACATCAAGGACGCACGATAGAAGAACAAATACGTCTGAATCAACCAGCAATGAATGGTTAAAAAAACAAATAGAAGAAAAAGTCACAGAAACCGAATTACAAATCAGACGAAAAAAACTTAGAAATATTAAAACAAACTATGGATAGTCTTCGACCATCAGGACACAAATTATATAGCGAATAATTATAGTTTTTATTGATAGTTTTGTCTTGAATTTACTATTATATAAAACGCGAAAAATTATAACTTCAACAATTTCAATAATGGCTGTAATCCCTAAGTTTTAAACATTTGATTCGTTTTATTAATGATCAAAAATGGTTTTAGATTAGATATTAATATTATGTTTGCTCTAACGGAGGTAGAGTCTAGTAGGGTGCGTTAATAAAATATATCGCTCTATTCGTCATACGCTATATATAGTGTCTTTGCGTAAGTCCTGAATATGTACAATAATTAGCCAATACCGATCTGGTTACTACAAATTTGGGTAAATTAGGAATTTCCATTGAGAGAATGTTATCTAGTCTTCGGGGATACTTAATTCTAGAAAACACAAGTTATTAAAAGGAACTCAGGCTGTAGAAAATATTGTCACTTCTATTAATGATGTTGCTGTTAATGTTCAACAAATTTCTTTGAATGCTCAACAACAAGCAGCCGCTATTCAGCAAGTAGTAGAAACTATGAACGATATGAATAAAACTGCACAAGAAAATACTACTGGAATTGCTCAAACTAAAACTGGCACTCAACAACTTCATCAAACTGCTTTGTCTCTGAGGGATATGATTTAATAAACTGATTAAAAAGGGATATTCAAGGGAATAAATGATATTTAAACTATTTATTCTGACTGCTAGGTAGTAACCTAAATGTTTGTAGAAAAAATTTATCAAACTGTTATAATAACTGATAACTGATAACTGATTATGATAGAAGATGCTGAACTCCGGGAAGTATTTCAAACTGCTAGTGAAGAACATCTCCAGAAACTTGATGAAGGTTTCTTATATTTAGAAAAACATCCAGAGGACTTAGAAAATTTAGAAGAATTATTACGAGAAGCTCATAGTTTAAAAGGTGATGCAGGAATGTTAGGGGTTAGAGATGTATCCCAACTTGCTCATCAACTAGAACATTTGTTAGGAGAAATTAAACGAGGGGAGCAAGTTATCTCTCCAGAAATAAGCGATCGCCTTTCAGTTGGATTAGATGCTATTCGTAAACTTGTAGAGGAAGCAGTTACAGGGGAAGAATCGGGTGTAAATCCTGTTCATATACTAGCAAATTTGATGGGTGCTAAAAATCTTAATACCCAACCACAAGAGGAAAATAAAACAGATTCAAAATCTCAAGAAAGTACCTCTGTTGCTGCTCCTATAGAAGAGCAAATAGCAGAGCCAATAGAAGAAGAAGAAATAGAAGCACAAATAGAAGATCCAAAAATTAATGAAAATGATTTATTATCCCCAACAATAGAAGTAGAAACAACAACAGAAAATACTCCAGTAAATAACATTAATGAACGTACTTCTACCCATACAGAAGAACCCACTCCTGTATCACCTTTATCTCTTACTAAACAAGAGTTAAATAAAAGTAGTGTCACCATTGAATCTTCCAACACTTCATCAACTTCTTACCATATTGAAACAGTCCGAGTACCTACCCGAAATCTAGATTCGTTAATGACTCAAACTGGGGAATTAACAGTAACTCAAATTCGACTTGCTCACCCACTAGCAGAAATTGAAGAAATCACAAATTTGTGGGAAGAATGGAGTCGAGATGTATTCAAAAATCGCTTTGTTATCCATGATATGAATGTTAGTAATAGCACTACTATTAATGATTACTCTATCAAACAATTACAAAGCTATCATCATCGATCCGAAGAACAGCTAGAAAAGCTAGGATTATTAATTAATAATCTTAGAACTTCTATCCATGAAGACGTTGCTAAACTTGACTTAATTACTAATGAAATAGAAGGCGGAGTTCGTACCCTGCGAATGCTACCTTTATCTACTATTTTTAATATGTTTCCCAGGGTTGTCAGAGATTTAGCAAGACAGGAAAAGAAGGAAGTAGAACTAATAATTGAAGGTGGTGCTACCAAAGCAGATAAGCGGATTATTGAACAGATGAAAGATCCTTTAATGCACATAATTCGTAATGCTGTGGATCATGGAATTGAAAGACCTGAAGAACGCAAAAAATTTGGTAAATCAGAAGTAGCTACAATTAAATTAAAAGCATATAATACTGCTAATAATGTAATAGTTGAAGTTATAGATGACGGCAAAGGTCTAGATATTGCGCAAATCAAAAGAACAGCAATAAAACGGGGTTTTTGTAGTGAATATGAATTAAATTACATGACAGAAGCACAAATTCAATCTCTCATTTTTACCCCTGGATTTTCCACAAAAAAATTTGTTACTGAAGTTTCTGGTAGAGGTATAGGTTTAGATGTAGTTAAGACAAATGTAGAAGAACTGAAAGGAAATATTTCTATAGAATCTCAAGCCAGAAAAGGCTGTTTGATTAGACTGGTATTAAGCACTTCTATCGCTACAATAAATGTATTAATTGTAGCAATTCAAAATACTTATTATGCTTTGCCAGTTGAATATGTTCAGACAAGTTTGATGGTGTCTATCGCATCAATTTTTACTATTGAAGGTAGAGATACTATTATTTTTAATAATGAGCCAATATCAGTTTCTAGATTAGCAGATTTACTCGAAATTCCAGTTCCTCATCACGAAGGAATCACAGATAAGGAGGAAATTCCTTGTATTATTTTAAAGGTAGGGAATGAGAAATTAGGTTTGTTTGTTGATACCTTAATTGATGAACAAGATGTTGTGCTTAAACCCCAAAGTAAATTATTGAAACGGGTAAGAAATATTGCTGGTGCAACTATTCTTGGTACTGGTGATGTTTGTATGGTTTTAAATCCTCAAGATTTGCTTAAGTCGGCGCGGAAATTATCTGCATCTGTTCCAAGTTACCATTCGATTGAACAATCAGATAATCAAGAAGTTGAAATAGTTAATAAAAAATATTTAATATTATTAGCAGAAGATTCTATTTCTACCAGAACCCAAGAGAAGAGAATTCTAGAAAGTGCTGGTTATGAAGTTGTTACGGCAGTTGATGGATTGGATGCTTTTAATAAACTACAAAACCGTTCGTTTGATGCCGTAGTTTCTGATGTACAAATGCCTAATTTGGATGGTTTGAGTTTAACTGCTAAAATCAGAGAAAATAAAAATTATAGTGAATTACCTATTATTTTAGTAACATCTTTATCTTCAAATGAAGATAAACAAAAAGGTGCAGAAGTGGGAGCTAATGCGTATATTGCTAAAGATAGTTTTAACCAAGAAGTTCTTTTAGAAACTTTAAAAAGATTAGTTTAATTACTTGAGTATGGGAGTGGGGAAGTAGGGGAACGAAGGAGAAAATATAATAACAATTAACGTGCTTCCAGTAATAATTATAAAAAACATTATTGTGTATTGATTACCTCACGGGGTAACAAGCTAGTTGAAAGCTATATGCAGAAAGGGATTTGCCTTTGGGAACTGAATAATACTTCAACTAAAAGAAAACCGTTATTGAGAATGAATGGGGTGTAGTGCGACTACACCCCCATCTTGGGTTGATTTTTTATTCATTATAATAATTTTTGAAACTGTTAAAATATGATAAAAAAGGGTTAATAATTACAAAAAAAAGAAGAAAAAGTGAAGATATTAGGCTTTTATCAAGACCATATTGAATTAAAATTGAGTCCGTCTCAAGTAATAACATTACAAATATTATTATACTTAATTTCCACATACAAAACCGTAAAAATATCAAAACTTACCAATTATTTTCAGCTACCAATTATATCATGTCCGGATAATTAGTGATCAAAAAAAGTTCCATCTTCAACCATTACCAAATCTTCCCACACTTCACACACTCCCCACACTCCTGCCTTGTTATTTATAACTATTCAACCGGACATGGTATTAAATCTGAAAGTAAGCGGAAACACATACAAATATTTCTGAGCTTAATAGTTAATATTTGCTTGTAGGGATTTGAAAAAAAAGCCCCTAAGTCTATAGGGGCAACGCAACGAAACACACACAAACACATACAATGAATAAAAATAGAAGCTAGTTGATACTTTTCCCCCTATTTTTTTCACTCTCCCTTCCTGCTCCCTGCTCCCTCTTTTCCGGAGAGGTCTAATATACTTCTACGTCGTCTTCACTCCTCCTTCACTTGATATCACCAGGTAGATACCTAACAAAATAACAACAAAACCCAACAAATTAAGCAGACTTAAGGTTTCTGAGAATATTGCCCAAGCCAATATAGCGGTCAGAGTTGGATTAAGAAGCAGAATAGTAGACACTAATCCTGAAGATAACCATTTGAGGCTATAGGCTGTTAAAATCATATTGAGAACTCCCCCCAGACCGATAAAAATTGCGCTTAACCAACTGCTCCCAGAATAGGGAAAAAGTCGATCGCCACTCACAAGAATAATGGGTAAAATGAAAAGAGTACTCAGTGCCGAACACCACAAGACAATGGTAGTTGCACTAAAGTGAGTCCTTAGTTTTTCCTGAATCAGTAAAGATACAGCCCAAAAAATGGCAGAGAGTATAGCTAGTCCATCCCCTTCTAGTTTGCTAGGAGCAATTGAGATATCATCAAGTCCAATACCTACTGCTCCTGCGAGTGCTATTCCTACTCCAATGACAAAGGAGCGATCGAACTTTTGACCAAGAAATATTGCTCCTCCCAAGACCGCAAATAAAGGGGTAATACTATGGAGTAGCTCTGAGTTAGCAACGCTAGTTTTAACTAAAGACCAACTCCACAGCGCTCCTATAGCTGTAGTAAATAACCCTGTAGCTAGCAAGAATACCAAGTTTTTAGGAGTATAAGGGGATTGTTCGATTGGTTTTGAGTTAACAGATCCTCTGGACTTTAGGGCTAACAGTCCATTCCATAGCAAAAGGAATACGGTTCCTATCCAAGAGAAATTAAATACCGTGGCATTGGGACTGATTTCGCTTTCGCTGACTCGGATGAAGATTGGCATGAAAGCAAGGATGATGAGGGCACCTATGATGGCCACTATTGCCCTTGTGGTTCTGATCTTTTCCTCTGAAGCTAATTCTAATTGTTTTGTCATTGTTATGGTAAGTTGTCAGTAGTCAGTTGTGTTTGCTAATTTCTTACAGCAGTTTTCATTTCAGTAGACCACAGTAGGGACGTTCCATGGAACGTCCCTACGGGGTTTTGGTTGTGACGATATGGTTCATCAAGAAAGAAAAGCGCTGTAAATATATTACTATACTGAAGCAGCGTTATGGATAAAAGAGTGAAAAAGTTTCCTTTATCATCAGGTCAGAAAGCCCTGTGGTTATTCTACAAATTGGCTCCGGAAAGTTGGGCTGACAACATTAGCTTTAAGTTCAGCAGGGAACTGAGCGGAAGATTGGTCAAACTGGCACAAGAGTCGCAAGCAAGCCTTTACACTCTCCTATTGGCAGCATTCAAAGTTCTGCTTTATCGCTACACGGGGCAAGAGGATATTTTGGTAATATCTCCTTTTTTGGGCAGGAAGCAACGAGAATTGACTAACTTAGTGGTTTTACGAACCAATATTTCCGGTAATCCTACATTCGCTGAATTTTTAGCACAAGTGGAGCAAAAAGTGGCGGGAGCGATCGCTCATCAAGATTATCCCTTTGAATTGTTGGTAGAGAAATTGCAGCAACAAAAGTATGGGAGTCGATCGCCCATATCTAATGTGGTTTTTGCAGTCGAAGAGCCTCGGTTAAACTCTGGTAAAATGGAATGTCGTCATCTCAAGTGGGAAGAACTGACTGATGAAGATTTGGATATTATCCAGCAAGAAGGTCAGTTTGATTTGACTTTAGAAATGAAATTGACTGGGGATACTATTGGCGGAGCATTTAAATACAATCAAGATTTATTTGAGTCGGAGACGATATCCCGGATTGCCGGATATTTACAGGTGTTGTTAGAAGCAATTGCCAGCAAGCCACAATTGATAGTTAACCAATTACCCCTGCTGACAAAATCGGAGGAGCATCAGTTGTTGGTGGAATGGAACGATACCGCAAGAGAGTATCTATCGGATAAGTGCATTCATCAATTATTTGAACAGCAGGTAGAACAGACTCCCGATGCAGTTGCTGTTGTATTTGAGTCAGAAAAACTGACATATCAGGAATTGAACGATCGCGCCAACAATTTAGCCTATTACCTCCGCTCGTTAGGAGTAGGAGCAGATGTGCTAGTGGGAGTTTGTATGGAGCGCTCCCTGAATATGGTCGTGGCAATTCTGGCTATAATTAAAGCGGGTGGTGCTTATGTTCCCTTAGATCCAGCCTATCCTCTAGAGCGTTTAGCTTTTATGCTTTCGGACTCTCAAGCAGAGATATTAGTATCTCAAAGCCAATTAATCCCTCAATTAGCAGATTATCAAGGGCGGGTGATCAGTATAGATACAGATTGGGAGGTAATCTTTAGCCAAAGCTCGCACCATCTTTTGAACAGCGTTAGACCAGAAAATTTGGCTTATGTCATCTACACTTCCGGTTCCACAGGAAAACCAAAAGGGGTAGCTATGACACACGGTGCTTTAGTGAATCTGATCTGTTGGCAGCTAGAACATACCACCATTTCCCCAAAGGCTAAAACTCTACAATTTTCTCCCTTGAGTTTTGATGTTTCCTTTCAGGAAATATTTACTACTTGGTGTGGGGGTGGAACTCTAATTTTAATCTCAGAGGAAGTGCGACGAGAACCGGTGGCTTTGCTGCAATTGCTAGCAACCCAGGAAGTAGAAAGGCTATTTCTTCCTTTTATTGCCTTACAACAACTGACTGAAGTTGCTGAAAGTTTTAATTTGCTACCTGGGAGTCTGTCAGAGGTGATTACAGCAGGGGAACAGTTGCAAGTAACAAGGGCGATCGCTAACTTTTTCTCTAAACTACCTAATTGTACACTACACAATCAATACGGACCCTCGGAAACCCATGTAGTAACGGCCTTAACTCTGCCAAGTTCTCCCCAATGCTGGCCAACTTTGCCTGCTATCGGTCGTCCAATTGCTAATACACAAATTTATTTGCTGGATGAGTTCTTACAACCTGTTCCCATTGGTGTAGCTGGAGAATTGTATGTTGGTGGGGTGTGTTTAGCGCGCAGCTATATTAATC
This sequence comes from Cyanobacteria bacterium P01_H01_bin.35, assembly GCA_038747755.1. Lineage (GTDB taxonomy): Bacteria > Cyanobacteriota > Cyanobacteriia > Cyanobacteriales > Microcoleaceae > Trichodesmium. The sequence goes on along the minus strand of JBCDJM010000101.1, from coordinate 11,296 downwards.
GACCGGAAATAACTAATGCTAGATTCATTAGCAACCCCTTTAACCCAGAACTTTCCTCCCGTTTATACAAAACTGGCGATTTAGGACGTTATCTTCCAGATGGCAATATCGAATTTCTCGGTCGCATCGACAACCAGGTAAAAATTCGTGGCTTCCGCATTGAACTGGGAGAAATAGAAGCAGTATTAACCCAACATCCTTTAGTTCCAGAAGTAGCAGTCATAGCTAGAGAAGATATCCCTGGTGATAAACGTCTGGTAGCTTATATAGTTACCAAGACAGAGCTACCCACAGTCCAGGAGTTACTCAAATTCTTGCAAGGAAAGCTACCAGAATACATGGTGCCTTCCGCTTTTGTTAGATTAGCAGCAATACCCCTGACACCAAGCGGGAAAGTCGATCGCCGTTCTTTGCCAGCGCCAGATGCTTCTTCTTGGGTAAATAGCAACACTTTCGTAGCACCGGGAACACCGACAGAAGAACTCCTAACCACGATCTGGAATGAAGTTCTAGGATTAGAACAAGTCGGTATCCATGACAACTTCTTGACATTGGGGGGACATTCCCTGAAAGCAGCTCAGGTAATTTCTCGCATCCGAGGAGTATTCGGTGTAGAAATACCAGTACGGGATATATTTGAATTTCCCACCATAGCAGAACTCGCAAGACTAATAGAAACGCAAGAGGGATCGGAATTAAAAGCATCTGCTATTGTCCGGGTGTCAAGGGAAGCAGCATTACCGTTATCCTTTGCTCAAGAAAGACTGTGGTTCCTCGATCGACTGGAAGGTAAAAGCGCTACTTACAATATACCAACAGTATTGCGCCTGGATGGAACGCTTGCATTAGTGGCTCTAGAGGAAGCAATAACAGAAATAGTGCGTCGTCACGAAGTCTTGCGGACAACGTTTAAGATTCAGAATGGTACTGCAGTTCAAATGATTGCTCCTGTAGCTAAGATCGCCCTTCCAGTTATGGACTTACAGCATTTATCAAAACTCAAACAAGCACAGGAAGTTCAGCAGTTAGCCACACAAGCAGCGCAACAACCCTTTGACTTATCGCAAGACTCATTGTTGCGAGTCATGCTGCTGAGGCTGTCTCCAGAATCTCATGTACTTTTGCTCGCAATGCACCATATCGTATCGGATGGCTGGTCTCTAGGAATATTCTACCAGGAGTTACAAACTTTATATGAAGCATTTGTGCAAAGGGAATCCTCACCTTTACCAGAATTAGCCATTCAATATGCTGACTTTACCTTATGGCAGCGTCAGTGGTTAACCGGGGAAGTCCTCTCCAGTAAACTTAATTACTGGAAGCAACAGTTGGCTGGGGTGCCACCTCTATTAGAATTGCCAACAGACCGACCGCGATCGCCAGTGCAAACATTCCGAGGGAATCGAGAGTTCTTTCAGATAGATGTAGAACTTACTCAGAAGCTAAAGCAGTTAAGTCAAACATCAGGGGTGACTCTATTTATGACCCTGTTAGCAGCATTTGCTACTTTACTCTATCGCTATAGCGGGCAAAAGGATATTGTCGTCGGTTCACCCATTGCCAATCGCAACCGTTGGGAAATAGAACCACTGATCGGTTTTTTTGTCAATACCCTAGCGCTACGGATCGGGTTGAAAAATAATCCCAGTTTTGCTTCATTATTGCATCAAGTCAGGAAAGTATGCTTGGATGCTTACGGATATCAAGATTTGCCTTTTGAGAAAGTAGTGGAAGCTCTACAACTAGAACGTAATCTCAGTCATAGTCCTTTATTCCAGGTAATGTTTGTGCTGCAAAATGCTCAGAATGTTACGCTAGAATTACCGGGGATGAGTTGTCAGATGTTAGAAGTAGAAAGTGGGGTGGCAAAATTCGATCTCACCTTGGAAATGGAGGAGACATCTACCGGAATCAAAGGAGAGTGGGAATACAATAGGGATTTATTTGATGGGGCAAGGATTCGCCCGACGATCGGGCATTTCCAGGTGTTGTTGGCAGCAATTGTAAATAACCCACAATTTGGAATTGACGAATTACCGCTGCTGACTGCTCAGGAACGCCATCAGTTATTGGTAAAATGGAACGATACCAGGGTAGACTATTCCCTGGAGCGGTGCATTCATCAGTTATTTGAAGAGCAGGTAGAACGGACTCCAGATGCAGTAGCGGTAATGTTTGAATCTGAGCAATTGACCTATCGGGAGTTAAATAATCAAGCCAATCAACTAGCACATTATTTGCAATCTCTAGGGGTGGCACCGGAAGTATTGGTGGGTATTTGTGTAGAACGCTCTATTGAGATGGTAGTGGGATTGTTGGGAATTATCAAAGCAGGTGGAGCTTATGTAGCGCTAGATCCAGCATATCCTCAAGAACGTATTGCCTATATGCTTGCGGATTCATCATTATCAGTGTTATTAACCCAGTCAAAATTAGTTGATTCCCTAACTTTAAGTGATATAAAAGTGATCTGTTTGGATACCGATTGGAGGCAAATTAGCAGTTTCAATCAGGAGAATCTTCTTCACCTAGTAAAACCCGATAATCTAGTTTATGTAAATTACACTTCTGGTTCAACTGGTAAACCAAAAGGAGTAGCGATCGCTCATAAATCTTTGAGTAACTTTGCCCAAGCGATTCAGGTTGAGTACGGGATTAAAAATAGCGATCGCCTCCTGCAATTTGCTTCAATTAGCTTTGATGTAGCTGCTGAAGAAATTTACTCATGCCTTACTGCTGGTGCAACTCTAGTCCTCCGAACCGATGAGATGTTAAGTTCTGTCTCTAGATTCGTGCAAAAATCTCAGGAGTGGGGAATAACAGTTTGGGATTTGCCGACAGCTTATTGGCAGGAAATAACTAGCCAATTAGAGACATCTGCTTTACGACTGCCCCAGTTACTGCGCTTGCTAATTATTGGGGGAGAACAAGTGCTTCCGCAAGCGTTGAAAACCTGGTATGAACAAGTCGGCGACTACCCTCAACTGATTAACGCTTATGGACCAACAGAAGCCACAGTGGAGGCCACGATATGCCAACTAACGGCAGCGATCGCTCTCCAGAAAGAAGTTTCAATAGGACGTGCTATTGCTAATGTTCAAACCTATATCCTAGACAAAAATCTCCAACCAGTTCCCATTGGTGTACCTGGAGAATTGCATATTGGTGGTGTTTGTTTAGCTCGAGATTATCTAAACCGCCCTGACTTAACCTACCAAAAGTTTATCCCTAATCCTTTTAGCCAGGAAGAAGAAGCACGCCTCTACAAAACGGGAGACTTAGTTCAATATCTGCCAGACGGTAATATCGAATTTCTTGGTCGCATTGACAATCAGATCAAAATTAGAGGCTTCCGCATCGAACTGGGAGAAATTGAAGCAGTATTAACCCAACACCCGCTATTAAGAGAAGCAGTAGTCATCGCCAGAGAAGATATACCTGGTGAAAAGCGCCTGGTAGCTTATATAGTAGCTAACACCAAACCACCCACGACCTCAGAGTTACGGGATTTTCTGAAAACCAAGCTACCGGAGTACATGGTGCCAGCAGCTTTTGTCAGATTAGAAGCAATACCCCTAACACCCAATGGAAAAGTCTCTCGCCACAAATTGCCAGCACCCGATCCTTCCAGTCTCCCAACTAAAGTAGATTTTATTGCTCCTCGTGACGCATTTGAGCTGCAACTGACGCAAATTTGGTCGAAAATTCTCAATGTTTCTCCCATCGGAGTGAGGGATAATTTCTTCGACTTAGGGGGGCATTCCCTATTAGCGGTGCGCTTGATGGCAACGATAGAGCAAAAATTTGGCAAACATCTATCTTTAGCAGCATTATTCCAAAGTCCGACAGTTGAAAAGTTAGCCATGCTTCTGCACCAAGGAACTACTGACCAATCTTGGTCTCCCTTAGTTGCCATTCAACCAGACGGCGAGGGTTTGCCTTTCTTCTGGATGCCCGGTTCTGGCGGAAATGTCGTGTATTTCCACCAATTAGCGCGTCATCTAAAAGGCGATTCTCTTGGGGAGACGCTCCGCGAACATCCTTTTTACGCTTTGCAACCTCCTAGTTTAGATGGAGTATCGACTCCTTTCGATCGCGTAGAAGACATCGCCAGTTACTACATTGAAGCGATACAGAAAATTCAGTTACACGGTCCTTACCTACTGGGAGGTCACTCTTTTGGGGCTGACGTTGCCTTCGAGATGGCACAACAGTTACAAGAGCGATCGGAAAAAGTCGCCCTACTTGCGCTGTTAGACCATCCCGCACGGTTTGCTAACAGTACCCCAAAGCAGCTAGATTGGAATGAAACTAAATGGTTGACTGTTATTGCGTGGATTATAGAATCATTATCTGGTCAAAGTCTGTCAATTGACTCGGCAACTCTCGATTCTCTAGATTACGAGGGGCAATTATCTTATTTAAAATTGCGAATGGAAGCGGTCAATTTATTGCCCGATAACTCCGATCGTAAATTAGTATGGGGGATTATCCAGACTATCAAAGCTGATGAACTAGCTTTTCTCAGTTATGTTCCAAAGGTGGGCTATCAAGGGCGGATTACCCTGTTGCGTACCAGTACCTTAAGCGAAGAACTGGCAATGTTTGGCAAGTTTCCCACTGATGAGACTTGGGGTTGGAGTCAGTTTTCTAGCTTACCCGTTGATGTTCATATCTTATCTGGTAATCATAGTACCATTTTGAGAGAACCTCATGTTAAAGTGTTAGCTGAAACTTTGATATCAGTAGTCAGTAGAAGATACCTCACGGGGAGAGAAGCTAGTTAAAAGCCATATATAGAAAGGAATTTACCTTAGACGGACTCAATTTTTGTTCAATATAGTCTTGATAAAAGCCTAATATCTTCACTTTTTCTTCTTTTTTTTTGTAATTATTAACCCTTTTTTATCATATTTTAACAGTTTAAAAAATTATTAGAATGAATAAAAAATCAATTAAAGATGGGGGTGTAGTCGCACTACACCCTATTCATTCTCAATAACAGTTTTCTTTTAGTTGAAGTATGATATCATGTCTGCTGGTATCGTTTGTGTAAGCTCAAAGGTGAATATCTACAGGAAATAGAAGTTTTTTTTTCTGGCTCTTAAGTATTCCTCACTGTTTCCTATTCCCTATTCCCTGTTCCCTGTTCCCTGTTCCCTACCTTTCCTATACAATACCGATGCTACCGGACATGATATTATTCAGTTTCCAAAGGCAAATTCATTTCTACATATAGCTTTTAACTAGCTTGTCACCCCGTGAGATTGATTACTTAATAATTGAAAATTTAGTCAACAAAAGCATTATTTTTTTACATTTATAGCCATTTTGAATAAGACTGGGACGAGCGTTTATTTACCTACAAAGTGTTTCATCCTTATTTGAAATGACTATATCATCAAGAATCTATACTATATTTTTCAACTGTTCTGCAGCTTTCTTTAAATTCTCAATACCTATGCGCGTTTGACTAATTCCTAACGTCGTTTCCTTAGCACCTTGGTTAATACTCTCCATTGCTTCTACCACTGGTAGAATAGCATTAGCTTGCTGTTGAATATTCAAAGAAATTTGTTGATTATTGATAACTACATTGTTTATCGACTTAGTTATTCTAGAAAAAGCTTCAGTTGTTGCGTCTGTTATTTCCATACCCAACTCTACCGTTTTAGTTCCTTCTTGAGTTACCAAAACTGTTGAATGAATTGAGTCTTGAATTTCCTCTACTAAAAGTCTAATTTTTTCAGAAGATTGTTTACTCTGTACCGCCAATTTCTTAATTTCAGCAGCAACAATAGAAAAACCTTGACTATTCTCTCCCCCATGTACCGCCTCTACCTTCGCATTCAAAGCTAATATATTTGTTTGATTTGCTAAGTTACCCACCATCTGAGAAATTTTGCCAATTTGATTAGTTTGCTCCCTTAATCTGAAAATTTGATGGGCGATCGCCTTGACTTTTACTCTTAAATTATTCATAACATCAAATGTTTCCCTGACAGTATCGCTTCCTTTGTCTGCAGCTTCTAAAGCTAACTGGGCAGTATTATTAGCTGCATTTGCTTGTTCAGAAAACTCACGAGAAAATACTCCTAACTCATCCATAGTTGTAGTAGTGGTATTAACAGAATTAGCTTGCACAGAACTGGTGCGTTCCTGTTGTTCAATAGTAGCAGCAATTTCATTAGCAGAAGTGGCAATCAAATTCACTACATTATTAATAGGTTGAATGGCAATTTTATTAATCAAAAATATGAGAATTACACTTCCTATTATAACTATCACCAAACTACTCCACGAAATAATTATTGCTAACTTAAAATCCTTTTCTACTTTTTCTCTTCTTTCCTTCAGTAGTTGGTTTTCTACTACTATCATCTCATCAATTTTTTGCCGAATTTCACCCATTATCTTTTTCCGCAAACCAGATAACACTAATTCTCTTAATTTTTCTTCTTCACCAGCTCTTTTTAATTGGAGAGTTTCTTTTAACTCTGATATTTTAGATTCTGCTAAATCTGTAACTTGAGTCAATCTTTTTAGTTGCTCAGGATTATCAGATATTTTAGCTTTAAGTTCCTCGAAATTATCATCAATTGTTTCTTGAGCCAAATTATAGGGTTCGAGAAAACTTTCTTGACCAGAGTAAATAAATCCCCGTTGTCCTGTTTCTGCATCAACTAATTTTTTTTTTAACTCTTTTAATAAACCTTTAACTTGATAAGTATGAGCAACCAATTCCGCAGATTCTTCTAAAGTACGAATGCTACTTTGGGAAAAAATATTACTAATTCCAAATGTACCAATAATTATGATTATTCCTACAGGTAAAACTTGTCTAATATTCATTGATATCTTCTGTCTTTATTTCCTCTATAATTACTTGATTAATTCGGTATTATTGATAGAATAAGTGAATTATAAAAACACTATATAATAAATATCTCCGGAAAACAAATCAACTTCTTAGTTATATCAGCTAAAGAAAGAAAAACTCCCCAGGAAAAAAGATTTTTTCTGCCTTTTTCGTAAAAATATCTTACCAAAAAAAACAGCTCTAAAGCCTCTCACTCGCCGTAGAGAAACAAAAAATTTTCCTTTTATTCAATCTTCTTCCTTTTAGGGATAGGTAATTATAAATTATAAATTATAAATTATCCATTATCCATTATCCATTATTGAACTGTTCCCTATTACCAGTTAAGTCTTCCCTATTCCCTACTACTGCAAAAAAATCTATATCTTTTTCGGAGGGATTTAATGACTATGATAAATCATTGACAACGCATCCACAGCATTATCCGCTACTAACACCCTATATTTTTGACCCAAAACTTTTTTGATAATCCCATGCATAATTTTACTGTCATCTACTGCCAAGATAGTCTTTTTTATACTTTCAGTTTCCAACATATTATTACCTAAACTTAGTCCCCCTTTGTCAATGAATAAACACCTTAAGTATATCTGCTTTATTCTAAGAAAATTATAGGTATTAATTTACTCCTTTATAAATATAAATAAGCGATAAGCTTGGTTTGTAGTTAACAATTTTTAGTTTATGCTATAATCCTATAATAAAGCAAGATAGTTTGATAACTTTTAAAGTTGTTAATATATTTAAGACTATATTCTAAAATACTAGGGCACTACAAAATTATTTAATTATAAAGAATAAAACTTTAAACAAGGAAGGTCAATAAAATGGAAGTAAAATCATTATATCAGGCATTAGCTACTGAAACTTCCTTTGCAGAAATGGCAGAGTTAGCTGCACATATAGCTGAAACTCCAATTGCATTCATTAACTTTAGAGATTATAACTACCTTTGGTTAAAATCTCAAACAGGTATTAATAATAACAAAGATGGATACCTAAATTTTGTAGAAGTAATTCTCAGATCCTCAGAAAAAAATAAAACTCAATTACAAGAAAAAAAAGCAAAATTATTAATAATACCCGATACATTAGCAGATGAAAGAATAGCAAAACATAGGTTAGTAATATCAGAACCAAAAATCAGGTTTTATGCGGGAATTCCCATTAATATTAATGGAAAAAAAATCGGCACTTTGTCATTAATGGATTATGTATCCAGAAACTTGACAGAGAAATGTCAAAAACTATTACAAAAACTAACTATTCATATTAGTAGCCAAGTAGAATTACAAAGAAAGCTATATAGTTTTAGTGGAAAGTTTATTGAACTACAAAGAATAGTTAACGCCCATCCAGAAGAAAAAACACTACTTCTGCTAGAAAGAGCGATCGCTGCTAGTAACAATGGGATAGTTATTACTGACAATAGCTATCCTAATAATCCCATTATTTACTGTAACCCTGCCTTTGAGAAAATTACAGGCTATTCCACTCAAGAAACATTAGGAAAAAACTGTAGATTTTTACAAGGTGCTGACACCGATCCAGCCGCATTATATCAAATTCGCCAAGCCATAGAATCAGAAAAAAATTGCTTAGTAGTCGTAAAAAATTACCGTAAAGATGGTACTCCCTTTTGGAACGAATTAGCAATATCTCCAGTTAGAGATCATAATGGTAGCGTGAACCACTTTATTGGTATTCAAACAGATATCACCCAAAAAAAACAAGCAGAAGAAACACTGCGAGATAGTGAAGCACGTTATCGACTCCTTACTAATAATTCAACCGATCTCATTTCTAGACAAACCTCAGAAGGTATATATTTGTTCGCTTCTGCTGCCTGTCGTTATATTCTTGGATACGAACCAGATGAATTAGTGGGAAACTGTATCTACGATCTATTTCATCCAGAAGACCGGAAATTATCTCAAATTAATATCTCTCAACAACCGGAAGGAGATACCTTCACTCACCGACTGCGCCATAAAAACGGCTCTTATATCTGGTTTGAAACCACTTGTCAAAAAATTCAAGATCCAGAAACAGGAAAAGTTATAGAATTAGTCGCAGTTTCACGAGACATCACAGAGCGCAAACGTGCAGAAGCAGCTTTGCTAGAGCGAGCGTGTTTATCATCCCTAGAAGCTGAAGTAGCAGTAGCTCTCGGAGCAGGAAGTTCTCTAAGTAAAATGCTCCAACATTGTGCCAAAGCGATCGCCACAGAATTAGATGTTATTGGTTCGGGAATTTGGACTATTAATACTCAAACCAGTCAACTAGAATTACAAGCATTATCCGGTAACAACTTAAAATTCGCTCTGGAACATCAACATAAGTTACTCACCCCAAAAAGCATCTTAACTTCGGAAGTTTTCAACTTAGAAGTTAACTCCGATAACGAGCAGCAAATACTGACAAATGATTTTACTATAGTCACCTCAGATGGTCGGGTTTTGGGGGTAATGTGTATATGGAATCAAAACACTCTTACCGACTCAACTAGAGATGTACTTACTTGGGCAGCAAGCGCGATCGCTACTGCTATCGACAGAGTTAGAACTCAACAACAACTATTAAGCAACCGAGAAGCTTTACTATTTCGCCTCGCTAGTCAAATTAGAGATTCTCTAGACATTGACAAGATATTAGAAACTGCAGTTACAGAAATTAGAAATCTCCTGGAAATTGACCAATGCTGCTTCATCTGGTGCTTATCTAGTCAAATTACTAGCATTGCCATCACCCATGAAGCTTCTAACCCTAAAATCTTTGTTCAAACCCCAGAATATTGCAGCGAACACATAACAATCTTATCAGATAAAATTCGGAATCGTGAAATTTTACAACTTGACAATACAGAAATAGTCAATCAAAATCAGCTTAAACAAATGCAGCTATATCTGCAACAGTTAGGAGTCAAATCTACATTATTACTACCATTGCAAACTTACGCTGGTCAAATGGGAGGAGTTATCTGTAACCAGTATAGTAGTCATCGACCTTGGAAAGAAAGTGAAGTAGAATTACTCCAAGCAGTAGTAGACCAATTAGCGATCGCCATTGACCAAGCAGAACTCTATGCTCAAACCCGTGCAGCAGCTCTAGCAGCACAAACCCAAGCACATCAACTCAGTGAAGCTTTAAAGAACCTACAGCAAAAAGAAGCTCAGTTAATCCAACAAGAAAAAATGTCATCTCTTGGTCAAACAGTAGCGGGAGTTGCCCATGAAATTAATAATCCTGTGAATTTTATTCACGGCAATCTCACCTACGCTAAAGATTATATACGAGACATTCTCGAACTGTTAAGCCTTTATCAAAACTATTATCCAGATCCTGTAGCAGAAATTGAGAATAAAACTGAAGATATAGAATTAGACTTTTTAATGGAGGACTTACCCAAAATTCTGTCTTCAATGGAAATGGGTACCGAACGTATTCGTCAAATAGTTATATCATTAAGAAACTTCTCACGCCTAGACGAAGCAGACAAAAAAATAGTAGATATCCATGAAGGTATTGATAGTACCCTGTTAATTTTAGATAACCGAATTAGGTCAAAGGGGAAAGATTCTGGGATTAAGATTGTGAAAGAATATGGTAATTTGCCAAAACTAGAGTGCTATCCAGGAAAACTCAACCAAGTATTTATGAATATCATCAGTAATTCCATCGATGCCCTTGAAGGTAAACTAGAATCAAAGATGATTAAAATTACTACCCATATAGACTCTGAAGAAGCAGAAGCAACAAATAGTCAAGATGAAAATCAAAATCTATCTACCTCTACTCTCAAATATGCTGTTATATCCGTTACAGATAATGGCCCAGGCATGACAGAAAATTTAATTAATCGAGTATTCGATCCATTCTTTACCACTAAACCAGTCGGAAAGGGAACAGGTCTTGGTCTTTCCATTAGCTACCAAATTATAGTTGAAAAACATAGTGGTATCTTGAAATGCAGTTCTCAACCAGGAGAAGGCACTGAATTTATGATTAAAATTCCCATCAAAGCACCAAAAGCTATCAAATCAATCATTTAAACAGTTTCAGTCTGTCTCTCTTTTTGGTTGCACAGTAAACACCATTACTAGCGTGGACATTATCAAACTCTCAAATTTACTTACAGCAATAATTTAACTTCTGACTTCTGTACCTCGCCAATCCAACGGCTTCCCTATCTAATAACAATTTCATCAACTTAGGCCACACTACTTATCTTAACTAAAATGTGAAATAATTTCCTGAAATTATATAGAATCCGGTTAAATACTTATCGTATCGCTCTAGGAGTCAGGAGTCAGGAGTCAGGAGTCAGGAGTTTGAAAGATTTAGGAGTCAGGAGTCAGGAGTTTGAAAGATTTAGAGCATAAATTTTTAAATTAGCCCACGCTAGAAAATCTGTAT
>JBCDJM010000100.1:0-24259 GCA_038747755.1 Cyanobacteria bacterium P01_H01_bin.35 | reverse complement strand
TATTCTGCTGTGCAAGCAGTCTCAGGAGCAATCACTCACTCTAAACACCACCAGGCCGTTCAATCACAGTTATTTGGCCGTGGTAAATCCATAATGGAAAAGAGTTTGAGACAAGCCATTAGTGTGATGAAGATTTAATTTTTTAAGAACTAACCTACCCCAAAACTATTTTTCCTGGGGTAGAGTAAGCAACTTTTTTGCAAATACAACAATGAACGAAAATTTAGGCACAATTGCTGACCAAATCCTCTTTTCAAAAATCTATTGGGCAGCCGATACTGAATGTCGCCAATTCTACGACAAGCGTTACGGCAAAGTAATCACCGAAGAGCAAAAAAGCTTGTGCAGACAGAAAGTAGACGAAATGCTAGCCCAAAGCAAAGGACTTTTTAAAGGCGAGTCCTTAAAAGCAGTGGAAACTGCACTTGATTTATTTGTCAGAAAAAACATTGAAAACCAATGGTGGCTGAAAAGCCCTTATGTAGTCTAGAAAGCAATAAATGAGAACTTATAAAGTAATCAAAACTGTAACTACAGAATTCACTATCTATGCTGAATCTGAAGATGAGGCGATTCAGCAGGCAGAAAATGAAACTCCCCAATGCGAGGAGCAAATTGAATTTGAAGCAATTGACATTACCGTAGATGCGGAGGGAGAAGAGGAATAATGGGAGACACCAATATTCAGTGGACATCCTATACCTGGAATCCGATAACAGGATGCCACAAAATCAGCCCAGGTTGCAAAAACTGCTACGCAGAGCGACTTGCCAACACTAGGCTGAAGCGCTCTTACCCTCAAGGGTTTCACAAAGTAACCTTGCATCCAGAACGACTGGAGCAGCCACTAAAGCTTAAAAAACCTAGAGAAATATTCGTCAACTCAATGAGCGATCTGTTTAATCAAGAGGTTCCCGATCCCTTCATCTTAAAAGTTTTGGAGGTCATTAAAAAATGTCCTCAACATAACTTTCAAGTCCTGACAAAGAGAGCTGAAAGGTTGCAAAGGTTTATGTCTCGAATGTGGGTAGATGGTGGTGTACCGCTCCTTTTACAAGATAGTATGTCACTTATCTATGAGGGTAAAACAACCCACAAAGGGTGGGATAACTTGTGGCTAGGTGTTTCGGTAGAAAACCAGGACTTTGTACACCGCGTTGATTATTTAAGGGAAACTCCTGCTAGTGTCCGGTTCTTATCTTGTGAACCGCTCTTAGGCCCTTTAAATCTAAATCTAGAAGGCATTGATTGGGTAATTGTTGGCGGTGAATCAGGCCCCAAATACCGACCTATAAATCTAGACTGGGCACGAAGCATCCGCGACCAGTGCTTAGAAGCCGGAGTACCGTTTTTCTTTAAGCAGATAGGAGGCAAAACTTCTAAGGCAGGTGGGCGTTTGTTAGACGGGGTTGAATGGAATGAAAAACCAAGACTTATGGCGCAAGCTGCATAACTTAGAGCAAGTAGTTAGGGAAAAAATTCGTCTAAGACCTAGCACTTGTCAGTGCGGGCTATGTGAATCTGACCACTACTTTGAATGCCCAAACTGTAGGTACTTACGCCCTTGGTGTTTTGGTGCAGCGGATGATTATCCTGATTTGTGCGACTACTGCTGGGCTGAAGTGCAAAAAATGGAGCATGACGTTGAACATGAAATTACAACTAACTAAACGAGGCTATATTTCTATGCCTCAGCAAATTTCTTTAGAGATACTGAGGCATCTGAGTGAAACAGAAGAGACTAGCAGCAAGCAACTTGCCAGCCAGTTAGGCTACTGCCGAAACTACATCAAGCAGATTGCATCTGAAATGGTTAAATCAAAAATGATTTTATCATCTCGTAGAGGCTATCTAGCCATTAACCCTAGTCAGAAGTAATTTTTTCATTTGGTCTAACCCAGGCAAGTTTAGCTTGGGATAGGCCAGTAGTCCGAAAAATTTTTGACGTTGATTGTAATCCAAACTTTATATAAAACATATTGTCAATGATTGAATTTAAACAAGGTAATTTATTAAAAACCAACCTTGACGCTTTGGTAAATCCTGTTAACTGTGTAGGAATAATGGGAAAAGGTCTGGCTTTGCAGTTTAAACAAAAATTTCCTGATAATTTTCTTCAGTATAAAGATGCTTGCGATCGCCAATTTGTAAAATTAGGGCAAATGTATATTACAAAAACAGGCAATCTATTTCCAAGATATATTATTAATTTCCCTACTAAATATCATTGGAAAGATAGTTCAAACATACATAGTATACAATTAGGTTTAAAATCTTTAGTTAAGGAAATAAATGATTTAAAAATTTGTTCGATAGCTATTCCTAGTTTAGGTTGTGGGAATGGAGGACTAGAATGGGAAAAAGTTAAGCCAATAATATTGAATTACTGTAGAAAATTATCTCCAGATATTAAAGTAGAAATTTTTGAGCCTTACAGACCTCTATCCTAGATTTGAATCGGTTAGCACTTCTGAAATTAAATTGCTGAAACCAACATCTTGCAGAGACTGAAAGGTGTTAGCACTTGTGTAATTATATTTGTAAATCCAATGCTCTGTAAAGACTTAAGGGTGTTACCACTTTTGCCGATACTTCTTAATAGCCAATTTTTGTTATAGCCCATATTTGAAGAAAATTTAAACAGTTTTTCTACTAATCTTAAATCATCGGATTTGATAGAGATTCAATTTCTCTCAATTATCGATAACTGACCTACTTTTAATTTGGACAATCAAATTAACTTTATCAGCATAAGTTATGAGCAATAAGTGGAAAAACTATCCTGCCCCAAATGATGGACTTACTAGATTGTACCTAGACAAAACAAGTAATAAATTCATTAAATTTATATTTATTTGGGGAAATGAAGAAGAAACAAACTGGAATTTTGGGGTGGATTTTATTAGTGGTGAATACTACCAAACTATATATGACCCAAACTACAAACAGTTGAGTAAGTCTGATTGTATTAATGCAGTTCTAAAGTATACAGAGCAAAAATTATTGGAAATACAATCACAGCTTACTGAAGAATTAAATGAAATTAATAAAATCTCAAAACTATACGGAGTTAGTTAGAAAAAACTATCTGATTCTCAGTTTGAGTAATTAGTTCATACCATCGCGAGTTTAGCTCGCGATAGCTTAGTTATCTGAAAATTTTTAATGTCGGTTTAATCGACATTTTTTTTACTCACAACAACCCAAGGGCGACCGTCTCTTTTACGAATAACGATTGGTTGAATCTTGGTAACTTCTGACAGTAGGAAGAAACTAGCGTATTTTGCATCTCGTTTCTCCTCCCAGTATTCATCAGAGCCGAGAACTAAGGAGTTAAATTTCTCTTTACACCAACTAATATCTGGATTCTGATAGTACCAATATTGTTCAACAGTTGATATCGCGACTATTGGTCCTCCTGTTTTTTTGAAGAGAATGTAGTCACCTTCGGCTACTGCTTCATAGGGAATAATCTTCTTTTTAGATAGCCTACTTTCTACAGTTTTTGAACCGTCCAGGATAAAATTTAGATATGGATTTCTCATAACTGCAATATGCAGATTATTATCTGCTAGTTGTTCCACATCAATATTGCTTGCTAGTTGCCCGACTATTTCGCTTTTGCTAATCATTATTATTTTCCTTCAATAGGTATTACTTGGGGCTAAACGTAGCCCCATTTATTAGCTAGTTGGTAGTAAATACATAGACTTTGCCGTTTAGTCTCTCAAAGCGGAAACTTCCAGAGGCTTCCATATCTCTGACGAGTGCATCACTGTCTAGATAGTTATCAAGGCTAACTCCTACTACCGATATATTTTTCACAGCATCTATAGCTCCACAGTTCTCAAACCATTCGTCTGCAAATGATTCCTTAGACTCGTAGCAGCCTTGATACCTGTCCTCAAAGTCTCCATAGTGTTCTTCTACATCATCATCACCAAAGGCGTTAATGTAGCAAGCAAACGCTTCGCCATGCTCGGCAATCTTTTCAGCTAGTTCGCATATCTTCTCAATAGACTCATGCTCGCCTATTTCTATCCCTTCAAATCCTTCAGTATCATGGATAGCCCATTCCTCTGCAACTTCACCATACTTCTTTCCTGAAGGGGACTCAGCCAACATATCTTCAATCTTTGCCTCAACTTGAGAAAGTGAATCACACTCAATCCATTTTCCATGTAAAATGCCATTGTTGTAATCACATAGAGAAGCTACATATATCTTGGGAGTATCAGTCATTGCTAATCATGTTATAAACACCAAAATATTTGGCAGTAGCCACTATTAATGAAGTCAGAAGTTAGAAGTCAACACACCCCTAATCCCTCCCGGGATGGGAATTCATAAGTTGTTTTTGTAACGGGGATTTGACCCCCACTCCAAAAATATTTCGCCTTAAAAGGTGTGGTTGCACGACCCAATTATTTTGATCAAAAAAAGCCAGAAGCTGATCGCCTCTGACTTCTTTCTACAAAATAGCTGTTGATTTAGGATAGGTGAAGTCTACTTCCAATTCTCAGGCAATCTCTGAATATAGTCGCAAAGATACTCTTCCCAACCAGGTTGCCAACGCCGAATAATCAAACTCATTCTGCCCTTTTCCTGCATTGGTGGGACTTGTGTACAATGCCAGTGTCGAGCATTATACGCAACAATCATTCCATCTGTGAGGTGGTAGCATTCCGCATCTTTCCACAAATACCCTGCCTTAGCCTGCTTCAGATTAAAGCTTCTGTTGGGATTAATATAGAAGTTGGCCTCACCCAAGTTTACCATCACACACCACTCCCGAAACATGGGATGGTCTTTGTGCCAATCAATCCCCTTATCTGCTGTACAACAAGCTGAATCCCATTCTGGCATTAGCCTCTGACAAAATTTATCCAGGCGATCGCTCGGTCGAACAACCATTACACTTGGAGGTGTAAAAATCTTGAATCGCTTTCCTGACTGAAAGTTACAGCCAGACTTAATCCAGCGTTGGGGACGACCTGGACAGAATGAACTCCTGGACTGCTTGGTGGTGGGATTTAGAGACTCACAAAACTGTCTGAAATTTTCCAGGTGTTCCCCCTGGAGGACTTGACGTAAAATCTTAAACATTGGATAATCGTATTGAATGTAAGAAGTTAAGGCAGTAGAGGAGCTAACTCTACTGCTGTTTCGTTATGCAGCTACCAACTTCTTCTGCTCTTTAGCAAAGAAGAAATTGACATGGTTGCAAGTTTGATCAGACCCAACTAGCATCAACCATCGGGACTGATAAGCTATACACTTATCTCGATGGATAGTGTCTCCGTAGCATGGAATGACTGTCCACATACCGAGGTTGTACCTAAGCTTCTTGTGATGACTGTTCTTTTGAGTAGCAGCGTACACAAATACATTTCTGTACTTGTGTTTTGCTAGGTACAACTGAACCAACAAATCTGCACCAGGGTTATCTCCAATGTGGACTTGTAATCCAAGCGCCATGATTCTATCTAGAGAATGTACGGCCTGCTCAGGCAGCTTTCGTAGATGATGGCTGCCCGTAATCATTACTGATTTTGACTTGACTTTCATTGTAGTAATCTATAAATGATAAACAACGAAAAAACCGGAAGTCTAAAACCTCCGGCTGTTTCCTTTCACCTAGAATGGAATATCACTGTCATCGTAAGTATTAGCAAGAGCAGCTATCCTGTCAAGCTTACGAGTTTCGCTAAGACTGACAATACCCCAAATACTCTCGCAATTCTTGCAAGCGCTTTCAATGCTAGTCTCAAGATCGCCAACGTCATAAACTGGAACTTTCTCGCACTCAAGGCCGAGCCAGTCTTGTTCAATCCAGCTATCCTCTGAATCACTGACAACAACTGGAAATTCAACTCGGAGTCGATAAACGTTGACAATTTGGAATCCGTTTCTAGTTTTCATTGGTAATATCTCCAATAACACCGTCACCCCTTATGCAAGGTGAGGAGTGGGGGCGAGGTTTCACAGATAACCTAACAACGAAGTCAGTAACCGCCCCCCGACGAGACGAGCCACTAAATGTTACGAGTTATTTAAGAGAATTTACAATCACGAATTACAGAAGCGTTTGCAAGAACATGAAGGGCTGGCATTCGAAGAATCTCAGCCTTCATATTCAGGAGACGGATTTTATTTTTTTTTGCTACAGTCTGTATTGCTCGCAAGCTATTATGCTTTCAGCTTGCTTAGATCCAGAAATAAGACTGTACCCACTTCTTTTGTCTATCCTATGCTTCTTGCTTAAGGTATTTAGTATTTGCTCTGTTGGATCTAAAACCACAAACGTCGCATAAGCAATATCAGGATATTTAGCAGAAGAATAGTGTATAGTCCATAAATCAGATAATCTGAATTGGTAGCTAAACTTTTCACGTTGCCTGGAATATTCCCGCTTGTACTTGGCTAGAGATTTCTTGTAGGTACTGAGGTTGTTCCACCTTTCGTCAAGATTCTCTAGGTTCTCGTGAGATATTTGTTGAGCTATATTCTGTAGATTTTCACTACTTCTGAGTAGCCATTCCGCAGTTGCTTCAGCTAGCGTCAAGTCTACATGAATGTAAAGCTCGTTAGAATTCTTGCAAACAAAATGTTCTATTACCGTTTCTAATTTCATTGGTATAATTTCCAATAACACCGAAACAAACTATGCAAGGTAAGGAGTGGGGGCACGGTTTCACAGATAACCTAACAACGAAGCGGTAACCTGCCCCCCGACGAGACGAGCTACTAAATACTTTTAGTTGAAGTAACTAATCAAGTTCTATAGTTGCATTATCATCTGGATATTCTCCAGCATAGTAACCGTAGTCATCATAGTTTTCCTCTTCGTACTCGTCCTCAGTCTGTTCCTCAACTTCTTCCACAGCACCATAAATAAAGCTAGATTCCTCAATCATCCACTTTATGCAATTGGCAATTACAGTAGCGTGGCATTGCTTGGGATAACAGTAGCAAAGCAATACCATCTCCTTCATGGGATAACCATCAAGAAACTGTTCTGCTACACATAACCTTGCTAGAGACAAAATATCCTCAACCAATTCAGAATCTTTGTTTTGGTATTTGTATGCTTTAATTTCATTCCATAAATGCCTGCGGAACTTAGCTATTGCTACTTCTCTAGGGGTGTCCATCGTTACTCGAAATGGGTTTCCTAATGAGCTTGGACGACCACAGTATATGTATGCAATTCCATCTTGGCGTAGTCGGTATTTACCAGACAGGATGTCGATATCTTTGTAGTTTTTGATATTGTCAATTCTGATTTTCATTGATTTAAAAGTGTGGAGGACAAAAAATATAGCAGCATCCAAAGTTAGATACTGCTATTCATTAAGCTAGAATGGAACCTTGATTTTGCTCCAGTTTGCTGTCCAAGCAACCAAAGCAAATCTTTCTTGCTCTAGCTGATCTACCGAATGCAGAACCTTAGTCCTGAAGAGGTAGATTTCTCCTGCTTTGCACTGGTGTACTTCGCTTCCGATTCTGAAAGTGAAGTCAGTGCTAGAAACTGAGATAGCAATAGTTCCGTATCCAGCAGCGTCTCGATGAGGTCTGACTCCACCGCCTGCATCGTAATGTAAGGCAAGCACAATTTCCCACCGAGGTAGAATCCTATCTAGGAATGTCTCAATCCTGGCATCCCTGTAAGCTTCTACCGCATCTGGATATTTGTAGTCCCCAGCTAGCTCTAGTCCTATCGGTAGAATCTTTCTACAAAAACTAGACTTGTAGGAATCAGTCCGGTATGGCAGAGTCTTCATGTAATCAGTAAAATCCTGAATGTCAACTCTACCAATCTTGCGGATCAGCTCGTTCTTTTCTAAAGTCATGGAATCACTCCAAATTCTCCACAACTCAAACTGCTGGTGAGTACGGGGGGTTGCTTCACAAGTAGCCTTTGTATATGAGTAATAACTACCCCCCTAACCGAAGCAGCAATACCATGCGAATCTGAATCATAGATGTTTCTGTTGCGTTTGCGTTGTAAGTTTAGATGCCAACCTTTCTATTACAATAATAAAAAAAAAGGATGGCAGTGGGTAAAAAACTTCGCCTCTACCCACCAGTTTTTTTTAGAGGATAAACACTTTGACTGCTTCAGGTTTAAAGCTTTCAATATTGCGCTTAGTGCCTCTGGAATTGCCTTTGTGTACTGCAACGCACCAGTTAGCCTTATCGCACATAAGCTTGTCGCGGTCTATATAATTACCCGCAACCCGAATGCTTGTCCACTTGCCGATATTGCTTCTCAGTCCAGACTTTGCATAATAGACAGTGACCTTTCGATAACGCTTACTATGCAGGTACTTCTGGACTAAGCGATCAACACCATCAGCATCTCCAATCAAGATGTTAACCTGGAACGCAATAATCTTGTCCAGAGTCTTACAAACCTCATCGGGCAAGGCTGTAACACTCCGACTGCCGCAGATCAAAACTTTCTTGTGGAGATAAGTCGTTGCGCTTTGTTTTATAGTTGTCATAGGTTTTCTCCTAAATCACCAAAACCATAACTACTGGCGAGTACGGGGGGAAAATTAGCTACTAGAGATTAGAAGGGAAGCAGATAGCTCCCCCTAACCGAGGCAGTAAATTATTTATTCAAACACTTGGATCCGTTCTTTTGGTAGTTTCTTCTTTAGTTCTACCTTAACTTCCTGGTCTAACAGCCACTTCGCACACTTGGCTATTACTACAGTATGGTCATGTTCCTCACAGGTTGCATAAGTCGCCATTACTATGCGCTCACACACCGAACCCTTATAGTCTCCAGTTGCCATAATTGCAGAAAGCCTAGAAACCTCAACAAGTAACCTCGAAGGAGTTCCATAATCTTGAAAATATTGGATATCCGAATACAAAGTTTCCCGAAACCGCTGAACGGCCTGCTTTGGATTCCCATTACAAGCTTCATAGAATGGGTTTCCTAACCTTGAACTTGCCCCAGTATAAACTAATCCCTGACCATTGTGTACCATGATCATCTCATGCTTGAAAAAATCATCGTACAAACCCTGGAGGTTAAACTGTTTCACCTCTTTGCTAGAGATATGCCTGATAGCTACTTCTTTGACTTTCACTTTTGTTGAACTAATGTAACTAAACACCACACTCTGAGGCGATAGCCACTTAAAAAAAAGTGAGGAGAAATTACTTCTCTCCCCACTGTGCTAGAACACTTTAACCTTTGTGGTAAGCCCAGTCGTCATAATTACCGGGGTCTAACCCGTATAACTCATCATCAAGTGGGTCTCTATCTTCCGGTTCTTCTATCTCATAAGGTGGTGTTATTTCAGCCCAGTAGTCGGGACAGCGAACACCTTTTTGGCTCCCTATACTCCATCTTTCAACCCAAGTGGAAGTGCCATAAATTCTGCTCTTACCTTCCCAGGTATTATTTTGCCTAATCTTTTCGTACACGCCAGCCCGAAAAGTCCACTCGTCCTGTCCGTAAACGTTGATTTTGTAAGCGAGTAGAAGCCTAATATTTTGTGGAGGTTCCACCTCCCCAGTTCTCCCAAAATGATGCCATGTAATTTCGCAGTTAATAGGTTCTATTCCCATCTTTTGCCACTCCTAAAACTCGTCTGCATAAAGCCAGTTGTCTAGTTCTGGGTTATAATCAATTGGTAAATCTTTCACCTTTTCAATCTTGCTCCAATCAAAATCATCGTGCTTTGGCGGTAAGTATTCTGTTCCGTAGGCAAAGGGAGTCCAGAAGCACTCGCCGTATTGAGACCTGACTAGATAAACTGTTAGATTAATAGCAGCTCCAGTAAACCGATGTTCTTTAATAATCCATCCAGGCATTAGATTCTTAGGATGGCTTGCTATGGCAAAGGCGCAAGGTTTGTTTTCTTGCTGGATTATTAGCTCAAGTAAATGTTTGGCAATCATAATATTAAGCTGTAGGACTAAATACAACCAACCTTGTATCCATCCTACACAGTAATATTTTTGCCTTGTGGGGTCTGGAGCAGTTCCTGGTACTGCGACTATGCCCAACTTAGCTGCATCATTAAATCCCAGATCGTAGTCCTTGAGATTCTTAATATGGATAGTCTTGTTGGAATTTTCCCAGTCTTCATAATCCCAATAGCTTTCCAATCGTGGAATACCATTAACTTCATGCCATTGTTGCATTAGTTTTCTCCAAGTAAAACACCACAACAAATGGCAATAGCCACTCAAAATTTAGATAGTTCCTTAAGAATTTTATCTATATTAGCAAGTACATCATCACAATAATTAATAACTTGTTCTGGACTAGAATTACGCATTATTCTGACTAAATTTTCAACATTTTTTAAATCGTTTTTCAAATCTCCTACTAATATTTGATTCTTACTCCTGAGACTTTCAAACTTACCCTTCAAATTGTTATATTGAGTTATATATTTATCTTTAGCCTTTTCAACAGTTGTCTTATATCTAAGAAGTTTTGTTTTGTAAATTACTACCTCTTGTTTTGTCCTTTCTAATTCTTTTCTCAGAGAATTATTATCTTTGTCTGCCTGCTCCAATCTTTCCTGCAAAATTTCTTTCCTTAAACTACTTCGCTTACTTATAATTATCATTAGCTCTTTAAAATAAAGCACACCAACTATTAGCAATACGCAAAGGAACAGCAGAATGGGGTTATCTATTCGACTAATCAATTTTTCTAGAAAAACTATCATGTTGTTTTGACCTTTTGCCCCAAAAAGTAAACTTTGCTAACTCAATCCCTAACATTACAATACTTAATACTGCTTCTAATTGAAGGTTTTTAATCACTGCAATCCCAAACATAATCGGTAACATTATTCCTTGTAAAAAACAAAAATACAAGTAAAAGTTTAATCCTTCATTTTTGCCATCCTCATCTAGAAAAGGTATTAAAGCGTACATAACTATCCCACCAATACCAGTTCCAATACAAAGCCCTGATAATATTATCAATCCATCTTCTAGAATTAAATTTATTCCTCTAGCTAATAAGTAAGTAAATCCGGGATTATACAAAAAGAAATTCCAGATACTTTTGAGAGATTAAAAACTACCAGAAAATTCTTTTTTAAATACCACAAAACCAGTATCTTCTTTGCTCATTTTTTTCTCCTTTTTTTTCTATGATTACTAATTTTAACTATTGACTTTCCATCCATTATCAACATACCTACTGCGTAGGAAAATGATAGAAAAGAAATTCCAAAATCAAGGCCGTAATAGAATTTATCTGCTTGAATATTTGGTAATAAAAGTATACTCAGAAGTTTCTCTACTGCTTACGAACATAAGTAGAATGGCAATCTTTTTGCCATCATTTCGGAAATCTTGAAAGAATACAAATGATAGTAGGAGTAATGGGATTCCTAGCACTGTTGAACATATTGGAATGATTGTTTGTTGAACCATAGTTTTTTTTTGACTTAAAGTAGGACAACTGCTACAGTTATCCTACTAAAAATGTTACTAAAAAATTACAAAAACTGGGTCTAAATTAGTCGATTCAAAATAATACAAAACATCGTAAACTTTGAATTTAGTAAGTTTCAGCTCTAACGGTTTTTTAAGTAATTGTGGTCGCTTAGATTTACGGCTACTAAATTCGCAACCTTTGCAGGAAAAATACTCTCGCACTTTATTGTAGTTTTCCTGTTCATATCCCACATATACTTGCAGCCAAGTATCAAAGTCTTGAGGAATTATCCAGTTGGCTGAAGTGCATCTGTTGGCAATGCTAAATAACAAGCCTGGTGCAACTTCATATAAAGCATAAGTTCCATGGTTAGATGCGTATACCCGGGGACATAATGTTTCTACGTCTAATGATGTGCAAGTCAACACCTTGTTGGTATTGTCTGGACTAATTTCATGGGTGGCAACCCAATTTAGAAGTCGTGTCTTTTGTTCTGGAGTCATGCTACAATTGTTTTTATCCTATCACGTCTTAATTTGCCTGGGGTTTTCGTGCGCTAGAAAAGCAATTACTTCTTTGCCATAAAAAAAAGCTGACCGCGATGTTGTCATCATAGTCAGCCATTTTTATGTCAAATATTGTGTTAGAATGCTGCTGTATCATAATGCAACTAAAGCAGGCATACTATATATACCTGCCTTTTTTTGTTGCTTACTGAAAACAGCCTTTGGGGACTGCCATGAACAGCCTTACACCATTACTGTTAGCAATTTCCATCCAGTTAAACCCTGTTAGTTTAGCTACAAACGGTTCTTGCCCACAACAAATCTTCATAGCCTGGTATCCAGCTCTCATGGCTATCATTAGTCGCTTCAGGTTATGCTCAGTCTGTTGTGTATTGAAATAGTGGTTAGGAGACTCCAAGTACACAGCTATGTATGCTTGGGTGAGAGACCATTTGTCGGCAACCTTGAGTACCTTCTGGATATCATCGGATTGAATGTCCCCTCCATTAGCTCTGGATGAGGCCACAATTATTTTTGACAGTGTTTCTACAGAATTATCAAGCATTACTAAAAAAAGCACCCCTATTGCTAGAGGTACTTGGTAGTGGACTAGGGACAATTAGAGGTCAGTTGCGTTGGGTAATGCTTGCTGTTCCGTGGCAGTAATTATTGCTTCACCTTCGCGGGGTGTAATCTTACCAGCAGCAACTAGAGAAGCATAGCTACCTTTCATCATCTTGCGAGTACCTACAGAATCAATAAATACATTCTCTTGGATGGTAGCAGCCAGGGAATTTATGCTAGTATCGTCTGAAGTGCGTTCTCGACATTCCCAAGTAATAGCCCAGTAATTTGCAGTCTTACCATCATCCAAAGTAGTAGACTTCTTGACAAAGGTTGGGAGAAACACTTTTTCTGCTGGCTCGGAACCATCGGCCATCATAGTGGTTACAAGTGTATTCAAGTTACCGAGACTTTCAGTTTTGATGTACGTCACCATAACTGTTTCAAAAGGCACAGGAATATTAGTACCATTACGCTCTGCGACAAACCACAATTGCCACCAGTCAGCATCGTTAGTGCTGCCTAAATTGCCATACCATTCATGCTTGGCAATGATAGTCATTGCTAGCTTGTCACCAAGCATACTTTGACCGTTACTCCACTGGCCGACTTGACAGTCGTTACGCAAGTTGTATGGAATCATAGGGCAAAGAATTACTCCTTTTGGCTTTGTTCCAAATACGTTTAATTTCGGTTTACTTTGGGTCATTTTATTTCAGCTTAATTTAGTTTCAAGTGCAGCTACAACTGCACCATAACCAACGGCGATAGCCACTCTATGTTTATGTCCGCTGCAAGAGTAATCCCCTGACAACGGAACATTTGTTATTATTGAGGGTTGATAATTGCTGCACGGACATAGACTAATTTAGGCTGTCCGTCTTTTGATTGGATGTTTCTATAATGTGCCTTCCTCCAGTGTGTCCGCTTGCTAGCGTGACTTCCTTCCCTGTTGGTAGCAGTTTCAAGTTTTGCCTTTTTATTATTTGGAACTCGTATTATTCTGGGTTTGATGTATTTTCCTTTTTGTTGCGGGGTGAATCCTTTACCAACGGTTTTGGGGATTTCAGATTCGGCTACTTCCCCTATCATTTCTGGATTAGACTGTAAAATAATATAAGTCATCAAGGCTATTTGTCTTATGATATCAAGGAAGTTATCATCATCCTTCTCAACAGTAAACACTCCCAGTTTATTAGACTTGTCATAATCAACTTTCCCTTCTTCAACACTCATTCCAGCTAGCCAAGTAATTGAGTTTTGGTCTACTGTCGTGGAATGAATAATTGTCTGCTTTTCTTGGGGCAAATATTTGATTTCGTACCCAAAGTTTTTTCCGGTACTGTTCTCAGGATATCTCAAGTCACTGGTGTGTATAACTAAATGGTCAACTACTGCCTCACTACTACGGAGTGAACTATCTGGGAACAATAACATTATAGTCGGCAGTGATATCTCCAGATTTTTAATAATCTCTTCGTTTATAGTCGTGTTGAGCATTGCATGAAATACTTCCTTAGACAAGCAGTAGATAGGAGCTTGTTGCACAGCCCACAATGAATATCTGTGAGCGTTAAAATATCCTGCTTGGTCGCCCATGGAATCAAGCTGTTTAACTACTCCCCTGTGAGCAACTGACACCATTTGCATTGCTACCAAAGCTCTCAATTCATTCCATTCCATGTAGCCCGTGGGAAACCTGTAAGGCATGGTTTTATCAATGCGATTAGCTAATGCCTCCATTTCAGGAGCTTTCTTCAATAATGATTTTGAGAGCTTCCTTCTACTCATTCCGTTGCTTGACATTTAATTCTCCTTAGTGTTGTAAAAAAAATGGAGAAGGTTGTACGATAGCCTACAACCTTCTAAATCTTACCAATATTTTTTAGAGCAAGATACCTTGACAAAATCAAAGGTTAGTATTAGAAGTCAACAGTTGTTGATATGCAAGCCTGGGATTAAGCCAGCTTCTTTCATCGCTTCTGCTAGTGCTTCATCAGTTGGCGCTTTAATTGCGCCTATCATTGTGGCTACTCTCAAATAGATGTCCCGTCCACCGCGACAAACAGTCTGGTTAGATTCGTCGCTGTGACATAAATGATTAGTGCCGGCAATGACATAACTCACTATTTCTTGTCTTGCTCCTTCAGTTATATCTAATGGTTCGTCCCCTGCAAAAGGGCAGGTACGACATGGTTGTTTGTTAATTCTTTGCATTGTTCCTCCTGAAAGCAGCAGCAAAGTTGCCACTGCCTCAAATACTACTACTTAATACGAACGTGCTTACCCCGTGGCAATACTTTAGCAATTATTTCGCCGTTCTTGCCATAGACGCAGCCATCCTCTGACTCTTTGGCTAACTTTTCAATAGCTTTCCAGTCAATATGATGGACTGTCTCAGTCGCAACAAATTCATCTGGCACGTTAGCTGAATTAACATCTTGCTGCTTCCAAACAGGAGCAACACTATTAGAGCAAACGATGAACTTATAATATTCTCCCTTATAAGTGTTGCCAGATGAGAGAATAACGTGCTTCACCATATCAATGATACGACTAGCTGCTTTCTTCTTAATACTCGCCTTCTCTTTCATAGAGTTAGCCTCTTCTATGAGGGCATCACCTTCTTTACTGAGCATCTTAGCTGCAAAGTAACAGGCTTCGAGCTTGCTGCCAAACTGGTTGATAGAGTTTTCGAGCTGCTTCTCACATTCTGTGATGGTTTCGGTATCGCCAAAATCTAACGCAAATTGGTAAATGTCTAAGGAGTCCTGAACGTCTTTAGCTAGTTCTACTAATGTTGGCTTTGGTTGAGATTCGTTTTGTTTGACTAATGCCATTTTTCGTATGGGATAAACACCAAAACTAATGGCGATAGCCACATAAAAAGAGAGGGTAGAAACCCCCTCTAATATAGTTAGCTATCAACTTCCAATAGCTTCCACAATGCCTTTTCCTCTGTCGTTATAGCTTTGGCAGTTATCGCTACTGCTATCTTCCATTCGTTAGCTTGACCATCACTACCAATTACGCAACGGTTGTCGTAATACTTTGTGACTAGGTATGCGCACATAACAAGAATGTCGTATGGGCGATAAGCAGTCTTACAAAAGTCGAAATAATTTCCGTTTTCGTCTTTCTCAGACCATTCATTGACTTTATAAACTCTAGAAATGTTCAGTGTTTCATAGCTACCGTCGCCGTTGGGAGCAATACGCTTTTCTAATTCAGCACCACCAAACCATTGTCCAGAAACAACTGTATCGGAAGCGGGTATTGGTTTGCTCTTATTGCTCGGCCAAACTATGCCAAAGGAACCTTCAGCAGTCCACTGCCCAGTTTTTTGCTTAGATGAACCGTTGAACCAAATCCTGTCATAGCCAAATTCTGGCTCTGAGTCAGGTTCTCCGTGCCCGCCAACAATATCTATGCCTAGCTTTCTTACTGCTTCGCAACATACTTTAGTTGCCAGTGCAATTGCTCCAAAGTTCTCAATCTCTGAAGGTCTGTTTAGGTAATGCGTGTATCCCATAATTGTTTTCCTTTTAGTACACCAAAATCAATGGCGATAGCCACATATAGTGCTACGCACAAGTCAGAAGTGAGATTTGAATGGCTTAAAAGTTTGCTTATATAGTAATTTCAGCTTATTATTTCATATTATCAGTCGCCAACTATTTGTGACATTTTAAAGTAAATTGGCTTAAAAGATTAAAATAAAGAAGGCAAAGCAATTAGCTTGCCCCGTAAAAAAAAAATCAACGCTAATTTGGATACAAGTCTATATGCTGGCTTTGAAACTATCTGTGAAGAAAGTTTACTCGAACAAGCTGAGTTGCTTGTATTGCAACCAATGGGGTAAAGTTACATCCTCAAATATTGGATAAACTATAGCTTCCACTCCTCTCACAGCTTTACTAGCAGCAAGTGTGCCCCATGTGCCACTACCTCCACCACTCCAAGGAGATTTAGGAGTGCAATTATGAGGACAAGGTTTATTAGGAAAACCTACTGCAATATCTCCAGCAGACAATGAGTTTACCATCCGCTGAGAACGTTCGGCATAAGCCCAATTTCTTGTTCTGATATCTGCTTGTAATTCCTGCTTTACATTGAGCCTTAGATAATGGCAATCGTTGCTCTGTGCCAATTCTCCCAGCATAGTATCAACTCCAGGAGCATCTCCCAATACCCATAGACAGTTTTCTCCAAAATTCTCAGGAAGATACCTTTTAGCAACTTCCCAAACCTTATCTCTCTGTGATACTGTCAATTTTCTCGGACCAGTAAATAATATCCTTCGCATAGTTATCCTTAAAAACACCGTACTCTGAGGCGGTAGCCACTTTCAAAGAAGGTATTTCATGTTTACCTGTGCTATGATTTCTTCTGCGAATCTAGGATTTTGTGCCATTTCTCTAATAAGGTGTGTCATTTCTGGGTATTTTTTTACCAGAAAAATGTAATCATCGTAGGTTTCTTTAGGTATTCTGTTATTGAGAGTTGTCAATGATTCCTCACTTACTTTCAGTGACTTTGACAACCTTTTTACTAATTGATCGCTTGGAAAATAATATGCAGTACCTTTCTCAATCTTGCATAGGTATGAAGGGCTAATTCCTAGATTATTTGCTAGGTCTCTTTGAGATAAATTCATCTTTTCTCGGAGCATTTTTATTTCTGCTCCAAGTTTTTCTAGGCTCATTGACAATAATTGATGATTAATTCAATTGCTATTACAATGATACCTTAGTTAATAGTAAAGGTAGACATTAGGCTATAAACCTACTGAATGTATCCACATATTTTCAATAGCCATTAGTTCTGAATGGTTAATGGTTTGATACCAGACCTTTGCCTCCCCACTACTCCAACTTCCACAAGCTGCAGCAATAAGCCATTTACTGTATATCAAGTTTTCTCCTCTGTGGGGTTCAATGGAATCATTAACCTCATAGGACCACCCATTAGCTATCAAGTCACCATAAGGATCATGTACTATAAAATTACCTTTTTCTGTGTGCCCTTTAATAACTATGATATGCCCTGGATCAGTAAAGAAGCCATGAATAATAACTGGTCTGCCTTCATCTAGAGACTTATAAATATCGTGAGTACCAGCGCTAATATTTAGCCTATCAGTTAACCCATAACTTTCTATCAAGCTTTTTATCCCTTGGGGAGAAAACCTGTTCCATCCTGTTACCAAAGCTTTATTGTACAATTGATCTTCTAACTGAGCTTCGCTGCCATCTCCTGCAATACCAAATTTTTTTAAGCACATTGCAGCACAAGTAATGTTGCAAGCACTGTAAGGTTCGTACTTGTTATTCGTCTGCGATAAGTAAGGCACTTCTATATTTACCTTGATGTCATCTGCTGTTCTTGAAACTGACATAATTGACTTCCTGTGATATTATTTAGTTGTTTAGAAGTTTCACAATCATCTGTCCTTCATCCTTTGAGGGACAATTTTTTATTCATACCTACCACTGTCATCACTCGGTTCTGCGTACCACATATATTTAGCTGTAGATGGAGCATCAGGCACATAATACACTTCTCTCTGCGCCATCATTTGTAAATATATTCTCCTAATCTCATCCTCCTCCTCGATAATAGAGTCAGCTACAAAGTCATACCCCCAAATAGGTTCATTCTCCATTGAGTAAATAATCCCATACTCTTCAGGCCAAATACCATCAGTCTCCAACCGCATAGCTTGAATATCCTTAACCCATTCCTTCTCCTCAGTGACGAATACTGCTTTGTGGATACTATAGGTGTCATTAACATCAGTATTGTTCCTGCAATAGACATAGGCTAAACAGACTAACCCTTGTTCCTTCTCCTTCTCCTTTTGCTTAGTAGGTGAGTGTCCCCAAATCAACCCTGGTATCAAACAACTAATCATAATAGTTGCTCCTACCATAACCATCGGGTTCCATGCTGCCGCCTTCCATATTAACGACGGTGCTGCACTGTTACCTCCTACTGTTAGTCCTCCGGCAGTTGGTATCGCTACCTTAAGAATCTCTGGTGCTATCTTCTGCCCAATAAACTGTGCTGCTGAATAGCTCAAAACTTGGTTAATGCCAAGATTATTAGTAATAATCATATCAGCATTAGCTACCTTCAACGATATTTCCATATTGGGGTCATTAATCACAGTCTCCAAATTATTCGCTGCCTGCTCCACCTCTTCTTTACTACCTCTTAATAACTCCTTCAACCATTCCTTTGCTGTTGGTAATTCGGCTGGCACATCCTCAGTTAAAATTTCCCTAAGAAAATCTAATCTGTAAGTAATTCCTGCTTTTATATCTTCCAATATTGGCATAGGAGAATTAAATATTATATCCCTACTCATTCTTAATTTAGTATCAAAAATTCCAGTCAAGCCAGGTAATTCTCTCAATAATTTTTCTGGCAATGAAGTTGCGTCATAATCATCATCAATATCTGGAACTAACGTAGGCTGAAAATAATCTGATTCCGATAAGTTATCCCCATTCATCCTATTCACTAAATCTGGATTTTCTTGAAAGTATATTGCAGCGTCTAATACTCCCCTTTCCGAATAGGGAAAACCCAATAATTTCATAACTACTGAACTAGATAACATTGATAGAGGAATTACCATATCTGTAGGAGTAGGAGTCATTGTACTTAATATCCCACTCATTAGCTTTTGTATCCAGTCTGGAAAGTCCCAACTAGGTTCAGCATCTATCTCTAATCGCTCTGATACTGCTGGTAATCTCAACCTCAAACTAGCAAAATCTTTCCAGTTTTTCTTAATAAGATCGTTCCACATTCCTAATAGATTTTTCTTAGCCCCAACATCAGGATATTTAGCAGAATTAAAATGTCTATTACAGTTCCTCACAGACTCACAAGAAAGTCTAGAAATGATAGATGTGTATTGATTAAAATCTAACCTTTCTGTTACTTCCCTCAGAAACTCTCTGTAGAATTTAGCACCATAAGGTTTGTACTTATTCATGTACATTCTGTGCTTGTGGTTGAGGGTGAAAAAATCATCAGTTCCACCTCCTAAAGTTTGGTTAATAAAAATGCTTAGGGGAAATCTATTATTATTAGTCCAGGTACTCATAATCAAATAACTATTTCGATTTCATCTACAGAAAAACGACCACCAAATGTAGTAATAATTGCAATAGGTTTATCATTTTCGTACACAACCTTTTCTACCTCATGTAGGCATTCTTTTTTATCTACAACTAGCTGTCCAATGCAAAGATTCTTATTTTTGTTCATAGTTGAATTGTTCCGTGAAAATAGTAGCCACAATTATAATACTTAAAGACTACGATAAAATCTATTATTATTAGTCCAGGTACTCATATTACTTGTTGATTTCTAGATAGAAAAATAAAAGATTCTATAATCATCAAAACATCCTCTCTATCCATTTTTAGCCAGTCTTCAAATGATATAGATGCAGCGTAAGTTCTGTAGAACTTTTCCCTTTTTTCTTCTAAAGTTAACTGTGACTGCCCAAAGGCTAGCCTAAACCAATCTTCAATTCCAACATCAAGAAAAGCGTCAATTAATGCACTAGCTTCTTTCTTTCCCTTTCTATCTGCCAGTCTAACTAAACACCTAAAGTCCTTTAGGGATAATGTATCAGCCGGAACATATTTAGCGTTAGTAGGGCTTGGGACTTTGACTTGGGATGCGACCCCAGAGAAGCCCCATCCCATAAGAGTTTTAGTGTCTTTACTTTTTCCCGATGCGACCCCAGAAATTACGCGCCTTACCCAGTCTTTACTGTATCCTAAAGCACCAGCTATTGATGCTTTGCCCACTCGGTACTCTCCGCTTGGTAATAAATATCCTTCTACTTGAATACCGTCGCAAAACTTAACAACTGCTCTTTTTGCCCTAATAATTGGTGATATATTATTCATTTTTACTACTGGTAAATAAATAATTCTAAATCAATAGTATAACACCTAAAAATTATCTAAAGGCCAATCTTCTGGACGAATGTAATACCACAAAATAGTAGCTTGAGTAGTTCTGTACTTATTTTTTGGTTCATCTTTAAAAAACCCAATTTTCCATGAATAAATCTTAGCTGCACAAAGTTCACCGGGTTCTGGCAAGTTAACTTCACCCCTACCAACATCACCGAATATAGTCCAGTCTTTTTCAGGACTAGACCTAATCATAATAGTAGCTGGAGCTTCTCGACTATCTGTGTACATCTGCACAACATTGCACAAATGTCGCTTGATATCTGGAAATTTCTCGTACAGTTTAGAACTTGGATAATACAATTGGTAAGGGTTTCCTTCCTTTGTTGCCTTAATAGCATGAACCTTGTTAGCTCCCTTGATGGGAACCGCGTCGTAATCTCCCCAAGCTAAAGGAGCTAATCTAGAATGCTGTACCCCATAGACTGTCAGAGTATTCATTCTCCCAGTCCTAGTATAGGTAGTAATCTCATCAGCAAACAGTAAGAACACAAGCCCCCCAGTAGTTTCATCACTAGCTCCCCAATGATGGCTAGCGTGCCAGAAAGCTGCTGCCCAATCATACCTGGTTAGCAGTCTGTAATTAGTATTATTCGGACCCATGATATCCCAGTCGGTATTGTCAACTATCAAAGTAACTGGCTGTTCATCAAATGCCTGACGGAAGAATTTTTGGTAGTTGCCAGGTAGTTCATTAAACGGTATATCCCACAAAGTCGTGACATTTAATTTTTCCTTGAGGCGATCTATATTCTGCTTAGTCACTTCCAACCTCTTATCTATCCGCCTCCAGTAATCTCTAGCTTCCTCCCTAATATTGCGCATCTGCTTAATGCGCTCCTTCTTAAATTCTTCAATTGCTGCCTGAGCCTCACTTCCCTCACTTCCTACCCAATAAGTGTCGTTCTCTCCTAAATTAGCAGCCTTCGCCATTGTTGCTCCGTACCATCTATTAATAGATTGTGCCCAATCTAGCATGAACTCATCATAAGGTTGTGGCCTGTCTCTGTGGTTAGGGAACAAGTTCTCAAAATCTCCAACGTGTTTTTTGTTAATATCATAAGGTTGCCATACTTCATTCACTGCTGCTATCATCCTTGATACAGTGTCGGTGGCTTGGCTTCCATCCTCATGGGTAGTAGGAATAGGAGCGGTCTTATATATCCAATCTTTTTTGTATGCCCTATCTACTAGCCACGGAGCTTGTTTAGTCCCTGTGAATATAGCATTTCTACAAGCTGTAATCCCTTGTTTATGAGTATGGATATTGTTCTTGAGTCTGTCTACCTCATTTTGCATAGCCTGTGAGAGAAATGCTATGACAGTCATCTGTGTACTACCGCCTGTATACTCTCCAGTTCGATAGTTAAAGTTATCAATATTTACCTTTTTGTGGATAGTACCGTTAGCCTTGGCATTTTGGATTAAATTGCTAATTACTCCAGTCTGGTTGTCCATAGACCTAATAGCAACTATCTCTATTTCTCCAGGAATAGCCTCTTTACCTAATTTCTCTACTTCTGGAGGAGTCCCATAAATTGTCTCAAAGTTTTTAGTTTCCCAAGTAATATTCTCATCATCATACTCAATTCCATCGTACTCTCTCTCCTTAGCTTGATACCAGTCTCCATCTGTGTCTCCTTGAAACCTCTCCAGCATTAGCTGTTGATCCATCCAAATTGCTCCTTTAATATTCTTGGTTGCTCCTAACTGATGATCGTCAGCATTGTCAATAATGTTATTGAGAATATTAATGTATCCATAGTGCAATATAGGATTCCTAAACAATAAATGTTCTCCTGCTGAAACATCTTTAGCCATAAAATTATTCCCTGTCATCGGAATTGGCTGGCCTAACAGGGATACAAATTCTACAGCTCCAGCAATGGCTAATCTCTTCCATCTCTTGGCTAATCTATCTGTCATTCTTCCTACTACCCAAGGATGCCTTAGTAACAATCCAGCCTTATCTGAGCTGAGAATTGTAACTAATGGATCTTCAAACTGTTCATCTGCACCAGCTTCAGCTCCTTCACCATCCTCTATATCCTCCTCCTCTCCAAGACTTCCAGAGAAATCAAAGTCCAGTTTGTTGCGATATTCATTCCCTAATATTTCTGCCATTGCCTTGGGTGAGTCAAAAGCTTCCACTAACGCCTGACATTCTGTTAGGGTACGAGGTATAATATCTCCTTCTACAGCATCCCAACTGTACCAAGCCCATAGCATCTGAGAACCTTTTGCTACTCTTTGTTCTCCTAGCGCAACTGTGCCTACAAATATTACTTCTGTGAACACTTCACCGCTGCTAGGTTTCTTACCTTTAAATCCAGATAAGGGTAATAGCAAATCATATTCTTGGGCTTCTGCAACTGTAAATGCGCTATCATCGGGGTCTACTACTTTTGGCAGTCCTCCTTTAACTGTGGTGACTGTACCCTTCCAACAATATTGGTTGGGAATGCCAACTCTAATTTGGATTGGTTTTTTCTCAGTTGCCCAACTATCATCAACTCCTTCAGTCAACTCCTGAGCAAGTTCAGCACTAATCTTGCCATGACTATCACCGGGATAATTAGCTAGTGCTTCTTCTGGAATAGTAGGGACAATAATATCTCTGTCTTCCTCCTCATCAATAATTACTACTCTTATCTTGCGTGATATTAGTTTTTTGCACTCTGTAAGTAAAATTGAGCCGTAGTTAATCCGGTTCATAGCTGCTTCACCAAAGTAAAGTTTGCCTAACTCCGCATCCGTAAATACATAGTGGCCATGAGTTCTAGAACTTCCAGCTAAATCTAGCTTCAACTGAATAGATCCTGACTCTGAAGGTAGCTCAATCCCCTTTTTCATTGCTACAGAATATTTTGAGATAAATGCTTCATCTGGAGATTTGTTTGGTGGAATTGCTCCTATTGCACAGTTTACATTAGGGTGCATTGCGCCTAGCAAATTCCTGCGGTAAATGATTGAGTCAATTTCATCCTTTTCATTAATCCTCCAACCTCCCAAACCAAAATCATAAATCGGCATATTTGTCTGATATATGTCAAATCCGCTCAAACCAAATCTTTTTGTTCGAGACTCTAGAGGTTTTTTTGCCATAGCTCAAATTTTATTTAAAATACTGTTGACATATTCCATTTTCTTGGTATATGATTAAACCGTCAACAAAAAAAATAAAAACCTCTACGGAGGAATTTAATATGCCCAGTATCAAAGAAAAGTTTCAAGAAGCTGGAGCTAAGTTCGGTTTTAGTGTTACTCAAATCGGAGCAGTTTTTGAAGAAGCGACAAACCTTATAGTTGAAGGCATGAAGTCGCTGGAAACTCAAGAATGGCCTGGTTTAGGCTCCTTAGTTGCCGAACACAAACCAGAGACAGAAAGGAAAATTGGCGGACTGCCAAGAATAATTCCTGAAAAAATTGAAGCGAAGTTCCGAATTGACAATAAGCTCAAAAAGATTTTAGTAGAACAGGTTACTGAACTTCCAGAAAGTGCCAAACCAGGAGGAGAAAAATCTTCTCCATCTACTGCTACACCTCCAATTCCAGTACCTACAGTGCAAAGCAAAATTTGGTATTTTGCAATTGATGGAACCAGTTACGGCCCGATGACAATAGCCAAACTTGTTGCTAGTCCTACGTTTGACATAGACAAAGCTCAGGTTTTTAATGAAGAGTGGGGAACTAAATCTTGGCAACGTGCCTGTGATGTAGCAGCCGTTATGAAGGAGTTTGAGAAGCAGAAAGATGAAAAG
>JBCDJM010000099.1:0-24363 GCA_038747755.1 Cyanobacteria bacterium P01_H01_bin.35 | reverse complement strand
TTGGGTAAAGTCTTTTAATCTCCCCGACTCCCCCACAACCCAACGACCCAACACCCCAAAAACCCAAAAACCAAAACCATGACAAAAAAATAAAAAATAAATTTAAATTACAACATTTATAATTACGAAAAATTTAAAATATAAATTTTTTATTTTAAATTTTTTTTTTTTTTTTTTTTCATGTTTTTGGGTTTTGGGGTGTTGGGTAGTTGGGGAGTAGGGGCGTGGGGGAGTCGGGGAGATTAAAAGACTTTACCCAACAATTAAGGTAATAATTGATAATTATAGCACTTTTTAGGATTGTGAGGTACACTTTATTAATTCTGTGTTACCTATTGCCTGTTGCCTAAAGTCCTAAAAATTTGTACCTGACTAATATAGAATCCGGGTAATTAGTTATCGTATTGTGGAGGAGTCAGGAGTCAGGAGTTAGAAGTTAGAATAAATATTGGATTTGAACTATTAAATTATATAATTCCTATTCAATAGAAAACTTGTCTTATAGCGCTTTTCATTAACATAGAATACAAAGATTTTGGCTTGAAGGCAGAAGGCAGAGGGCAGAAGGCAGAAGTTTTGTAGTCTACCTTTGTGAAAACCGCTATAATGAAGAAGTACTTTTGCAATTACTGTACAACCGGATTTTATATAACTCCGAAACTGCTGTAATAATTGATAATTAGAGAGAGTTTTCATTATCAATTATCCATTATCAATTATCCATTAATGAAATACCTACTTTTTCACCTCAAAAATCTTTTTCAATAAATTAAACCAAAAATCAGCTCCCATAGATATAGCAATTCCACTAACTATCCAACCCAATAATCTTTTCAATGCTGCTAAATAAATAGATAATTGATTTTCATTTATATTATTGTTTTTCTGTTGACCCCAACCAATAGGCAGTTGTAACCTTTCTAAAGCTTGATTTACCTGAGTTTGAACCCCTTGTAGTTCTTCCTCATTTAGGTTATCACTTGCATTATTGACTAACTGCTCAGAATAACTACTAATAGTTGTTCGTAGTAAAGAATCTTTTGATAAATTATCCATTATATATAATGTATCAACATTAGCAGCTATAGCAATAGTCAAACCAATCAAAAAAGCAACTCCTCTAGAATTACGTTTGTAAACACCAGCAGCTCTTTCCATACCATTATCAAACCATGTCTCAATTTCTTTATGAAATTGATGAAAAGCATCACCTGTTTCTGCAATTTTTGTAGTTGATTGTTTCGCTAAAATATATAAACTTTTTTGTAAAGATTTAGGGAGTACATCAATCATTTCCTTGACTTTTTTATATATCCTTCCCTCCTTACCTTCCCAGTTTTCTTCCACAGATTCTCCCATTTCTACCAGCTTTCCCCAAAACTTTAATAGATTAGAAAAACTCGGCTCCATATCAGCGATCAATACTTGTCTCTCCTGGGGATTTATTAATATTCGCCTCACTAAAGTCATTTGCCTACTAAATTCAGAATGGGATATTGCAGGCACATATTTTACAGTTTTTTTTGTATATAAATTTAGTCTATCTAATACTCTATCTAAGGTCAAATTTAAACTTGCTAAATGGTTTTTATAGTTGTGAGAAATTTGATGTAATTCTTGCACTAAACTTTTATATTCATCTTTAATCATCTGCTTTCTTTTAGGGCCTTCTAGATTTAATTCATATAAAATATTCCTGATCTTGACTAGGGTTTTATTCAGAAAATCTTCTAATTTATATTCACTAATTGTTTGGATTGATTCTTTAATTTGTAAAGTATCAACTAAACTAGCAGCAAAAGCATTTGATGGAATACTAGAAGGAGCAGTTTTTTCTTTACCAAAAATTTTTTCAATTCCAGTTATCGTGTGAATTAAACTACCAAAACTTTGAACTATTTTCCGAAATCCTCTCTCTAATGGACCTTTACCACCACTAAAGTTAAGATTTTTGATTAATTGATTTTGATATAAAGAATTGGTTAGCTTTTTTGTCTTTTCTAATTGTGGATTTGATTGGGAACTAGGGTTATCAAGATGAAGTTCCCCAGCAATTAACTCTTCAATTGATTTTTTTAAGTGGGTAGCTCGCCATTGCAAAAGTATTGTTATAATCCCTTGAATTTCACTAGCTAGTAAACTGAAACTAAGGTAAATAAAGATTAAACCAATGACAATATCTAAAATTATAGGAAAGTTCATCTTAACTTGATTACTGACTAAAAAACAATTTGACTCTAAATTACCAAAATTATAGGTTGTTTGTGCATCAAAAAAGTATGGGAATTGTCATTTCAGTTATCAGTTATCAGTTATCAGCTATCAGTTATCAGTTGGCTAAAATGGTAAGTTACGACAAGTTGTCAAATGCCTTTCACAGTCTAAATTATAGCAGTAGATACACCATACAAGTTTGGCACTAAATTAGCTGTGTCAGTCCAGTAGGGCGACAGCCAGTGGCCCAGTCAAGGGGAGGTTTGATACCTTATTTCTCTGGTCTTCTAAGTATTTTTTCCTAGAAAGTTTAAATTATCATGGAATGTCCTATGTTTGGCCATGATAGAGCTTCATAATCATGAAAAACCACTAAAGGAAGTTAATGGTACTATAGTTGAGTTTACCAACAAACTTTTACCTAAACTTTTGATACTCTATACTATTGGCAACAAATTTAGCCTCAAGAAATTCCTACGCTTCTACAAATTTATAAGTCAAACAGGACAGGAAAAACAAATAATTTATACTATAAATACCTGTTAAATTTTGATAAATTATTTTGACAAATAGTATTAAATATTTTAGTAATATCTAAATAATTATGGGAATTTAACTGTTAAAAATATTCAACCGATATAGATGACAAAAAACAACATTAAACTACTACTTAAAACTAAATATTTTCACCTAATAATATTATTATGTTGGCTGGCAATAGGCATTATACTCCGCAGCACAAATTTAACTGATAAATCTGCCTCATCAATCGAAATTGCTACATTAGGTTATAGCTTGGGGCATAGTTTTTTTGACCTACCATTAGATCGAGTTATAACTCTTAATGAATTGTTATCGCCCTTGCAATTTGAGTCAAATTCTACTCCCACCGATGTAATTCATCAGCTACTCAATGAGGATACTCATCCTCCACTCTATTTTGTAATAAATCATTTGTGGTTTAACTTATTCAGCACTGATGGAGAAATAGTTTCTCTATGGGTGGGGCGATCGCTGAGTGCTGTTTTCGGTGTAGCTACTATTCCGGCAATTTTTTGCTTGGGTTGCTTGACGTTTTCCCCATTAGTAGGACATATAGCAGCAGCATTAATGGCGATTTCTCCTTATGGTATTTACCTCGCCCAAGAATCTCGCCATCACACCCTAACTATTTTATGGATTATTGCTTCTATAACTTGTTTGATCGCAATAATACCCTATCTCAAAAAACACAAGATATTTCCAATTTTGTTGGGATGTATTTGGGTTATCATCAACAGTCTAGGAATTGCCACCCATTATATTTTTATCCTAGTGTTAGCTACAGAAGGATTAGTGATTGGTGGTTTTTGGTTGAGAGATATACAAAACCGATTTCAAAGTTATTGGTGGCGAATTTATCTGGTTGCTTTGGGAACGTTTATTGGTTGTTTGGTTTGGTTACCCGTAGTGGTGGGTGCTGCCAATAATCAACTTACTGGGTGGATTTCAACTAGCTTCGATCTTGATGAAATTTGGCATCCTATTCCTCGTTTGTTAGCTTGGATCTTGACAATGGTGTGGCTTTTGCCCATTGAAGGAACAAGTTTGTTTGTAACTATTTTATCTGGAGTCACGCTTTTAGTTGCCTTGGTTTGGATTGCTCCTTATTTATGGCGAGGGTGGAAAGCACAAATGAATGATATTGAAAACCCTTTGTCTTTTCAGCTTTTTGTCAGTTTTTTTGTGGTGGCGATCGCTTTATTTTTACTAATCATTTACGGTATGGGTAGAGATTTATCTCTTGCTGCTCGTTATCACTTTGTTTATTTTCCTGTTGTCATTATTTTATTAGCTGCAATATTGGCGAAATGTTGGCATAATTCGGAACATCAAACAGAGGTAGAAAAAGTTTTTTCTGACAAAGAAATAGGTAAAATAAAAAAGGAAGGAGCAATAAAAAAAGATTTGATTATTACTTCTGCCACAAGTATAATTGTTTCTAACTTAAAATCCATTAACAAAAGAGTTGTAATTGTGGTTTTATTAATAGGTTTATGCGGTGGATTAACGGTAGTTAACAATTATGGCTATCAAAGATCGCGGCGTGCCGATCTTCTAGTTGAGGTGATTAAAACACAATCTAAATCCCCACTTTTAGTGGCTACAACTTATCAAACTCATGCAGAAATTCGTGCTTTAATTGCACTTGGTCTAGAATTGAAACGTCAAGAATATAAAACCAATATATCTGAAAATTTTCAACCTCAATTTTTATTAGCTAAAAGACAACAAAATCAAAAAATAACTCCTGATTCAACTTTAGCTAAATTTCTCTCTCAAACATCACGACCTATAGATTTATGGGGAGTTAATTTTAAGGTAGAAAAAAGTGATTTAGAAGCTTTTAATTGCCGGAAATATCCTGGAAAAAAACCTAATATTAATGGTTATCGTTATAAGTTGTATAATTGTCGTTAATTTGATTTATGTCATAATTTTAAGTCTATCAAATCTTACTTTTAGATTTTGACTAGGGTTTGGAGACCAAACCCCTACGATAAAATCTTCAAATCTATAGGCGTATAGGTTGTGAAAAATTAAATAGGATTGCTATATAACTACTAAATCTTTGTAATTTTCTCTCCTCCTGACTCCTGAATCCTGACTCCTACTGACCTTATCTTTTTTTATTTCAGATGATTAATTTATCTCCAAGACGAGTTTTTAAATTCTTAATATTTATTATTATTGGCTTGAGTATTACAAGTATTATAGGACAGTTTTTTGAATATTATATCCAGCATGATTCTCAAGAACTAATTGATAAACTAAACGTAGATGGAGAATATACTATTCCTTCATTATTTTCTTCTTTTAATTTAATTTTTTCCTCAGTTCTTCTGGGGGTAATTTCCCGTAAAAAATTGCAAAACCAAGATAAATATACTCGCAAGTGGATAGGCTTATCTGTCATATTTTTCTATCTGGCACTTGATGAAACAATTAGCTTACATGAACAGCTAATTCATCCTCTGCGAAAACTTCTGAATGCCACGGGAATATTTTATTACACTTGGGTAATTCCAGGATTAATATTAGTTATTGCTGTTACATTGATTTATTGGAAATTTGTTCAGGCTCTACCTCCAAAAATAAAATATCTATTTTTTCTATCTGGAATATTTTATGTTGGAGGTGCAATTGGGATGGAAATGATTAATGGATATTACGCTTATTTATATGATAGTGAGATGTTTGTTTATGAAATATTGGTAACAATTGAAGAATTTTTTGAGATGTTAGGAGTTGTTGTATTTATTTATGCACTTTTGTCCTATCTAAAATTAGAGAGTTGAATGCTTACTTTTTTATTCCTTATTATACCAATTTGAAAAAAGAATGTTACATCATGTCCGCTGGTATCCTTTGTGTAAAAGTTGGGGAAATATTGACTATATTTAAGGTTTTTCCTTTGCCTCTTTCTTCTTTCTTCTTCCTTCTTGCTTCTTCCTTACCTTCTCTATACAATACTGATGCTACCGGACATAATATTAGAAATAGTTTTAAACTTTTAGATGTAAAATAATTTCCTGTAGGGGCGAATGGCTATTCGCCCCTACGACTTCCATGAAAGGGTATTAGTTTTTCTTAATTCAAGTTTTATTCAATGAAATTCAAAATCACAATTTCTCCTTTTAATGTTGCTAAATACTTAACCTTTGGCATAATATTCTTAACTATATGCAGTATCGCTATTCAGATAGGTAAATACGTTTTTGATTACCGCGAACCCTGGACAAGAATATTTAACCTTGACCGAGAAATGAATATTCCGACTTGGTATTCGGGTTTAATGTTAGTATCTTGTGGATTAATTATTCGTGGCATTTTTTCTATCAAAAAATCAGAATCTGACCGTTGGTGGCGACAGTGGCGAACTCTCTCAATTATCTTTTTTATATTAGCATTTGATGAAATAGCTAGTATCCATGAAATTTTGATTATTGATGATTTAGCAGATGCTTTAAATCTGCCTAGTTTCTGGCATTCTGTGTGGGTAATTCCCGGAACAATTTTAGTGGCTATTTTTATCTGGAAATATTGGAAA
This sequence comes from Cyanobacteria bacterium P01_H01_bin.35, assembly GCA_038747755.1. Classification (GTDB taxonomy): domain Bacteria; phylum Cyanobacteriota; class Cyanobacteriia; order Cyanobacteriales; family Microcoleaceae; genus Trichodesmium. The sequence goes on along the minus strand of JBCDJM010000099.1, from coordinate 18,059 downwards.
TTTATTCTGTATTTACCAAATCAGTTAAAACGATATTTCATAATTGCTATTAGTATATATATTGGTGGCGCATTGGGTATGGAAATGGTTGGAAGTTATTATGATGGAATTGATGGTCAGCAAAATTTAGTTTATGCAATGTTAGCTACAATAGAAGAAGTAATGGAAATGATGGGATGTGTCATTTTTATCTATGGGTTATTAACTTATTTAGGTGAGTTAAGTCGAGGAATACAAATTAATGTTCATATTGAAAATAAGAGTTGAATAAAGGAAAGTAAAAGTTGGTGTTATTGCACAGAGGAAATGGGAAAAACAGAATGACTAAAAAAATTGTTTTTCCCCTTAAAACAGCTCTACCTTTCTAGCAACCCACAGAGCTTGTTTTTTCCTAGGTGTATAATAGTGACAGAAGCTTTTATAGGAGTCATACCAAATCTTAAAAGTCTTGCTACATCTCTTTGAAAGTAGGGAGTAGGGTTTAAAAACAATAATAAATATTAGCTTAATGCCGATAATCATTAAAAAAATGACACTCAGCTTATTTATTACTTAATAACTAAAGTATTGACGAAGTATAGCATTAATTCATGGGAATTGGTATCAGCACATTCCTCTAACTGGAGGTACTGATAACTGTTAACGTAGTTACGACCATAGGAGGCTAACTGATAACTGAATAACTAAGGTGCCCACTTAGGATTAAAACCAGTTAAAGGTAACTCTTCTGGTTGTAGTTTCCACGGAGAATCATCCTCTGGTATTTTCGAGTCTAAAGGTAACATCCATAGACGACTAATTTGTCTGTTTTGTTGAGTATTTTCTTCTCCTTCCTCTTTGTTAGAAATTGTAACCATTTGGTCAAATAATAATGCTAAACCATCTGGTGATAAATCCAGATTAATTTCTCTTTGGTTTGGCAAAATAACTAAGGGTCTTAAAAAATTTCTCTTAATATCAAATGCTGCAATATAAGGTTTTTCTTGATATTGTGTAGTATCCTCTACTACTTGGGTTAATAAGCAATATAAAATAGTTTTATTCTGGTCAAATTCGGCACTAAGAATATTACCATAAGGACGAGTCCGTAATATCTCTCTCTCCTCACCTTGATTAGTCACAATATATAGGGATCTTGTGCCGTCTTGATTATATTTTACCATTGTTGCCATCGAACCATCTGGAGCAAAACTCAATACCGTTCCAAACTTTGGTAAAAATATTAAATCTCCTGAATCTGTTTCGGGATTTATTGGCAAAATAGAAGTTCCTTTCCCTTGTAAAATTACTAAGCTTTTGCTATCTGGGGTAATTAAAAAGTCTCCACCTTTTTGAATTATTCCATCTTTATTTGTTAGTTGTCTTGCTTCTTCTCCTAATTCTAATATCCAAGGATCTGCATCGGATACATCTTTTCGATTTACTCGTTGAATTATAACTATTTTACCATCAGGAGATAGGTCAAATTTCAAGTTTTGGTATTCTGAATTATCTAGAACTTTTTCAATTTTACCTACAGGTGCTCTAGCATCTTGTTTTTCTTTAGGGAATTCAGAATTAATACCAGTTGTTACAGTATATATTTTTTGTTCTAAAAGACTTGTAACTTCATTTTGCTTTTCAACTGCTGAAAATAAAATCTTTTTTCCTTCTGGAAAAAACTTAAAATCTAATACTTCTATATTTTGAGGAGTAAGCAATATTGGCTTTTGCTCTTTAGTCAAATTAATTAATACTAACCGACCTTTTTCTTGACCTTGAAAACCTATATAGGCAAATGCACGATCGCGACTTTGAAATGAACCTTCAAAAGGCTGCATTACCAGTCCTTGATCTAGTCCATAAAACCTTTCTTTTGCACCGGATAATTTGAATGTATATTGATTACCATAGGGAGCAGGTTCTAAAATAGTATAAGCCATTCTCCGACCTGCCCAACTTACTTTTCCCGGTAAAGGTGGTTCAATTTTTAAGTTTTTCTCAACCGTAGCATGATTCATTGGTCGATTAAAATTTAGGATAAAAGCTTTATCTTCAGCTCCTATTTTTTTATCTTGCCAGCTAAAATCTCTAACTTTAGGAGCGGTATTACCTACACTTAAAAATAATACGCAAATTAACAAGGTTAGACCGATAATTAAAGTAATAGCAACTCGGTCAAGAGGTTGTCGTAATTCTTGTAAAATAATGTCTTGAGCTTCGCGAAATAGATGATTAATTTTTTGGCTGAAATTTACCATAAATTTTACCCTTACATTCGAGAGATAACACTAGGATTTTATATCATAGCAAATCCACTTGACTAATTTGCCAAAAGAATGTTACGAATAATCAGGAGATTTAAAATACTTTAGGGAATGATATTCCTTTGACTAAAATAAAAACAAGATATTCACTCCTAAAAAATGATATTAAACTATTTATTCTGACTCCTGACTCCTGACTCCTTGAGCAATGATATTTTTCACTATATTAGTTTGTTTTTAAGATAATTAGATGCTTAACAAAATATTGACCAAGAAAAGTTTACATTCCCATATAGATTTACTGCTAATACTAAGTTTTCTATTAGCAGCAGTTGTACTTTTTTCTGCTAATTTAGGAACATTACCTTTACGAGATTGGGATGAAGGAATAGTTGCCCAAGTAGCTAGAGAAATTAGCCGAGAAAAATGGAATTGGCTTTATCCTACTATTAACAATACCCCCTATTTTAATAAACCACCACTAATACATTGGTTAATCGCTTTTGTCTATAGTATTGCAGGAGTGAATGAATTAACCGCCCGTTTATCTCCCGCTTTATTAACCGCATTTTCTGTACCCTTAATTTATTGCGTTAGTCGAGAATTATTTCGCCCACGCACTCCAGCAATTTTTACCGCTTTGGTTTACTTAACTTTGTTGCCAGTAGTGCGACATGGACGTTTAGCAATGTTAGATGGAGCAGTAGTTTGTTTTTTTCTGTTAACGATCTGGTGCGTATTGCGCACGCGCCACAACCTCCGCTATTCTCTCGCCATCGGTATTAGTTTTGCCTTAGTTTCCCTGAGCAAAGGAATAATTTTAGGATTGCTTTTAGGAGCGATCGCTTTTTTCTTTCTCTTGTGGGATACTCCTCGACTATTAAATAGTAAATATTTTTGGGGTGGTATTCTATTAGGTATGCTGCCAGTTTTTCTGTGGTACACAGCTCAATTTTTCCATTATGGTATTGAATTTTTTCATGCCAACTTTTTCCATCAATCTCTCAAACGTATTTGGCAACCTGTAGGTAGTCACGACGGACCTATTTGGTATTATTTATTGGAAATTATTGAGTATAGTTTCCCGTGGCAATTATTCTGGTTGCCAGGATTATATTTGAGTTGGAAAAATCGTAATTTGAGTTGGGGAAAATTAGTTTTGGTTTGGAGTGGAGTCTATTTGTTAGCTATTTCTCTGATGAATACTAAACTCCCCTGGTATGTGTTGCCTATTTATCCAGCTTTTGCTTTAGCAGTGGGTAGTTATTTAACGGAAATTTGGCACCAATTTCCATTAGATTTAGGATACTTTCAGTTTCCAACTGATGAATATCTCCCAACTGAGGGGGATAGTCCAAAACATCCCTGGGGTATTCCCACTGTTTATCATCGTTTGGTAGTAGCTTTATTTGCACTACTAGCTTTAACTGCTTGGCTTGCTTGTCTTTACTTTGGAGGTGCTTTTCATCTAGGAGAGTCAAATTTGGCAAAACCTAATTTCGAGTTACAGTTAATTTCTGTCGCTGTTGCTTTGACAATGACAATGGCAACTCTACTATTAAACCAACAAGACCATAAGTTTTTGTCAATATTAATTTGGGGAACATATCTTTCACTGCTCATATTTGTTAGCTCCCCTCATTGGATATGGGAACTGGAAGAAGATTATCCTGTCAAACCAGTCGGAGAAATGATTCAGAAAAATACACCCCCCGGTCAGATTATTTATTCTTTTGATACTAGAGATCGCCCCTCTTTAAATTTTTATAGCGATCGCCTCATTAAGCGTGTTGGACCACAAAAAATTCAACAACAATGGCAAAATTTACCTCAACCCTATCTATTAGTTGAAGAATCAACTCTAAATAATCTCGCTCTAGAGTATTTTCAGTTGAGTACTGTCAAAGGATGGGCGTTAGTCACAAGAAAAGACAAAAGGTAAAAATAAAAAAACTTAGCTCTTCTCATCCTATCTGTTTCATTAGAAAATTTTTTCCATTAAAATACAACTTTGATGCTCCTTTATTCCCTCAAATACTTTAATTCCTTTGTATTCGTAAGTCTGATAATCTAAAGAAGCTCTATCCTCAAAGCCATACTTCCGACAAATGTGCTGAGATATCTTTCCACTAGCTTCTACTATTGCTTGAGAAAATCCTGCTTGAGTTGCCATCTTGAGATTATTTTCAACTAATTTATTGGCAATCTTTCTGCCTCTATATTTTTCTCTAGATCCCAATAAACCGATATGAAATATCTTGCTATTAACAACTTTTTTTTCCATCTCGTACTGCTCATGTAGTTCTTTTAAAACTTGAGAAAAAAACTCAAATTTTTGAGGAAGATGTTTGCCTATTTCTTCATGTAACTCATTTGATAAATTAAAATTATCTGAAATAATAAACCCTGCTACTTCTGAAGTAACTGAATCTTTAGCAATATGAGATAATCCTTCTGCCACAGCTTTTTGGCAAATTATCTCAGCAAAGGGATAAAAGTCACTAGGAGTAACTTTAAGTGTGCTGAATATAGGTTCTGCACTGGGAAATACATCAACCAAACAATTAATTGTTGGCTCTATATCTTTTTCCTGTAAAATTTCATATACAATTTCATTTTCTTCTAACATCAGTATATTAACTCCTCAAATCAACTTTATTTAGTCTTTACAGCACAATTCATTTGACCATAACACAAAATATTTTGAGAATAGGAAAAGTGATAAGAGAAGGCAAAAGGTAAAAATTCAAAAAACTTAGAAAATTTTTTCCATTAAAATACAGCTTTGATGCTCCTTTATTCCCTCAAAAACTTTGACTCCTTTGTATTCGTAAGTCTGATAATCGAAAGAAACTCTATCCTCAAACCCATACTTCCGACAAATGTGCTGCGATATATTTCCACTAGCTTCTACTATTGCTTTGGAAAATCCTGCTTGAGTTGCCATCTTAAGATTATTTTCAACTAATTTATTACCAATTTTTCTGCCTCTATATTCTTCTCTAGCTCCCAAGAAAAAAAGATGAAATATCTTGCTATTAACGACTTTTTTTTCCATCTCATACTGCTGATGTAGTTCTTTTAAAACCTGGGAAAAAACCTCAAATTTTTGAGGAATATTTTTGTGTATTTCTTCCTCTGACTCATTTGATAAATGCTCTGAAATAATAAATCCTGCTACTTTAGAAGTAACAGAATCTTTAGCAATATGAGATAATCCTTCTGCCGCAGCTTTTTGGCAAATTATTTCAGCAAAAGGATAAAAGTCACTAGGTGTAACTCCAAGTGTTCTTGACATAGGTTCTGCATTTGGAAATACATCAACCAAACAATTAATTGTTGGCTCTACATCTTTTTCCTGTAAAATTTCATATACAATTTCATTTTCTTCTAACATCAGTATCTCAACCCCTCAAATCAACTTTATTAAGTATTGACAGCAAAGTTCCTTGGAATACAAAAAACATTTTTGTAATCAGCAATAACCAATCAGAAAATATTAGGGTTACTTTAAAAAGTCTGCTTTATCAATTTGAAAACCCCTGTAAGTCTTATCCTTATAATTCTGTAAAAAAATAGTATAAATTCAATAACTACTGACTCTTTTGATGATCAAGATGATCAAACAGTTCTATTTCTTGCACCAACTCTAATACTCTGTCAAATATAGCCGCTTTTAAATCATACCTACTTAGAGTAACAATCGCTCCCCCAAAAAATATTGCACTACTAATCACGGCAACTATTGGCAAATACTGGCGAGTCAAATCACGGCGTAATCTTGCCAAAGGTCTACTTTGTTGCCTGAGCATTTGTCCAATATCTAGCTGTGGGATTGCTAAGGGGTCTCTGACATAATGGCCACTCCAACTTATTACCAGATGGGAATGACAATATGGACAGGTAAATAGCCCATTAAACATTTCTACCGATTGTGCAATACTATGACGATGGCAAATTGGGCAAGTAAGATAATTACTTTTAGATGTGGGAGCTTTCATATTTGTTTTTGATAAATCAACGAAATTTATTACCAGTTAGACAGCTAAAGTTTTTCGATCTGCAATCTGAAATATCTTGTCTATTCTTTATATAGTGTAGCCTTAATTTCTATTCTATTAGTATTAACTATTCATGAAAATTATCAATTTTCCACTTCTGTAGATTGCCCAATTGTTTACCATAAGTTAGATTGTATTGCAAGGGGGTAATTGTAATATATTGTTCACGGATTGCCTGAATATCTGTTGGTAATTTTTCTGCTGAGGTTTGATCATTAGTTTCTTCTACATCTTCCTGCAATTCTCCAGCTAGCCAATAGTAGGTTTTGCCTCGCGGATCGACCCGTTTTTCAAATATATCTATGTATCGACGAATTCCTTGACGGGTAATTTTTACTCCTGCTATTTCTGTTTCTTTGACTGCTGGAATGTTGACATTTAGTAACATTAAATTTTCTAAAGGTTGACTTTCTATTTTCTGCACTAAACTTTGAGCAAAATTAACAGCAACTTCAAATTCTCTAGAAGTGTAACTGCCAAGACTCAAAGCAATGCTAGGAATATTTTCAACTATTCCTTCCATCGCTGCAGAAACAGTACCAGAATATAAAATATCTGTTCCTAAATTAGGGCCATGATTAATTCCTGCTAATACTAAATCTGGTTTAGTTTCTAATAAGCCAAATAGGGCTAACTTTACACAGTCAGAAGGAGTACCAGAACAAGCCCAAGCAGTTATCCGATCGTCAAAAATTGATTTGACAATTTCGGCCCGAATTGGTTGATACAATGTTAAACTATGACCTGTGGCTGAACGTTCTTGGTCAGGACAAACAACAATAACTTCATGGCCTACTGCTGCTAAACCATTAGCCAAACTCCGGATACCTTCTGCAAAAATGCCGTCGTCGTTACTAACTAATATTTTCATTTTTTTAAGGGAACAGGGAACACCGTTTCATGGAAGTCAAAAGTCAAAAGTCAAAAGTCAAAAGTGAAGAATAAGAATTCAGATTCTATAGACTCAAAAATTTAACGCTACAGGAATTTCCGGAAATTATTTCACACCTAAAGCTTGAAACTATTTCTAACATTCTTTTTTCAAATTTACATAAAATTGGTGTTAATGAGCAATAAATATTCTATCTATTCAAATGATAAAATCAGACTGCAAATTATCATTTGCATGAAACCTGCCCAAAAATAAAAGTATTGTAAACATTATCGACCCATTATGCAGATAAGTGATATAAAAACGCAATTAGAAGAATTACGCCAAGCAGCCACAGAAGCGATCACCATAGCAGAAAGCCTAGATAAACTAGAAGACTTACGGATTAGTTATCTAGGCAAAAAAGGTCAAGTGTCCAAAATTCTTGGTGCAATGGGTAAACTCAGCCCAGAGGAACGACCAAAGGTAGGAGCGATCGCCAACGAAGTCAAACAAGCTATCCAAACAAATCTAGAGGAACAACGTAGCAGTTTACAAGCAGCAGAAATTGCAGCTCAACTTCAAGCTGAAACTTTAGATGTTAGTATGCCAGGGGTAAATCGCTCCCAAGGAAAAATCCACCCTCTAAATGGCCTCATAGACCGTGCCCTTGACATTTTCGTTGGTTTAGGGTATACAATCTCCACAGGCCCAGAAATGGAAAGCGACTACTACAACTTTGAAGCTCTAAATACTCCGCCAGACCACCCCGCGAGAGATATGCAGGATACCTTCTACCTACCAGACGGAAATTTAATGCGGACTCACACCTCGTCAGTACAAATCCGCTACATGGAAAAAAATGAGCCGCCCATCCGAGTTGTTGCTCCTGGTCGTGTTTATCGGCGCGATACTGTAGACGCAACCCACGCTGCAGTTTTCCATCAACTTGAACTTTTGGCAGTAGATGAAGGATTAAGATTTTCTGACCTCAAAGGAACTATTAAAGAATTCCTCCGACAAATGTTTGGAGACCTACCCATTCGTTTCCGTGCTAGTTATTTTCCATTTACGGAACCTTCAGCAGAAGTAGATTTACAATGGAATGGCAAATGGCTAGAAGTATTAGGTTGTGGAATGGTAGACCCCAATGTTTTACAAGCAGTAGGTTACGATCCAGAAAAATATACAGGTTTTGCAGCAGGTTTTGGGGTAGAAAGATTTGCTATGGTACTACACCAAATAGATGATATTCGGCGAGTTTATGCTAGTGACTTACGCTTTTTACAGCAGTTTTAATTAGCTTTATTTGAACAGAGTTTTAAGTATAGAAACCGGGTTTATATTAAATCTCCCAATACTAACATCTAACTCCCATAAACCCGGTTTCTTATAATACTCTAAAGCAAGCGGATTTGATCTAACTTTTAAATTTTAACTTTTAACTTATATTGCTTACATAAATTAATTTTGACTTTTGAATTTTGACTTTTGAATTAATAACTATGCGTCAATCAATGGCATTGTTAATATTAATGTTAATGATAGTTGTTAGTATTGGTAAAAAAGCTATCACAAACATCAAAATTTCTGAGGTATCTGAAGAAACTACTCAAATATCTCCAGAAATTACTCCAATATCTGAAGAAACTACTCAAGTATCTCCAGAAATTACTCAAATATTTCAAGAAACTACTGAGGTATCTCCAAAAATCACTCAAATATTTGAAGAAACTGCTAGTTTATGTCGTCTAGTTAATGACGAAACAGGTCTAACTGTTAACAAAAGACCTACCCCTAATTCTCCTAAAGTTGGTACTGTAGATTTTAATCAACAGGTGAAATTAATTGAAGGTTATCGAAATATTCGCGGCCCTGCTGGTCGTACCTGGGTGGAAATAACTTCTCCTATTTCAGGATTTGTTTCTAGGGGTTTTCCTGGCAATGAAACTAATTTAACAGAATGTTCTGAAGTTGCACAAGAGAGTTCAGGAGAAATTTCTAGTCAAGAGGAAACTCCCGCAGAATCTTCTAGTCAAAATACTCCTATTGATAATTTGCCGACACAAACATCTCCAACTTCTGAGTCTGCATCAGAAATAGATGAAAATTTATGTCGTGAAATTGATAGTAAAAAAGCACCACGAGGTTTAGCAGTCCGTGCGGATGCTACCAGACGTTCTGAGTATAGAGGCAAAGTGCCTGTTGATGATCAGCTTACTTTAGTAGAAAATTATCGGTTAATTCCCGATCAAAATGGTGAAAAACGTAAGTGGGTGAAAATTAGTTCACCTTTGCAGGGGTTTGTTTCTGCTGGTAATTTGGTTGAGTGTGAGTAATTCAAATTTCGCCGTTGGTAATTGATGGGATGATTTTCTACTAGGGATAATACCCATCACTTACTCTGGTTAAATATTTAGAGGTATTAGAAACAGATTACTCTTAAAGTTTCATCTCTTGATTTACCAACGCCCAAATTTCGGTAACGAACTAATTGGAACCTGCCATTCAACACCCAATCCTATCCATTCTCCAGCAGGAGATAAACCAATAAATTTTTCCAGAAAATAGGGAACAGAGAGAAGTAATTGATAATTTATGGATAATAATTGATTCGATTTTGGATTTTTGGAGATGTCTAATGAATATAGGAATCTCTTCAACGTCTAAAGAGTATAACTGGTTGTGACAACTCCTATCCAATCGTTCTCTTGAGTTTGTCCTAAAGCATAGTGAACCGTACAAGATTCACCACCATCCCCTACACAAAAATCGAGATTGTAATTCCGTGAATTTAGGAGTTGCGATGCAAAAAAATCTCTCAATTCTAACTCGAACGATACCTCGGTTTTCAGTTCTGCTAAACCCTCTTTTTGTTCTGTTAATTCCTGTTGTTTTTCTTCAAGTTCTTCCGTCGCACTGTTTCCTTGTTGCTTGAGGTTCTCAATTTCTGCTTCGAGTTCCGCTATTTTTTGATAATATTCCTCTATTTCATCGCTTACCTCGAAAAAATCATTAATTTCAGCGACATCTAGAAATCCCGTCTGTTCCAATAACTTTTGCATGAGTTCTTGGCGAGTAGCTGTAACAACAACTCCCCAATCCGTTTCTATACTCAATTCCTCTTCTGCCTCCTTAATTTCATGCTCAATTTGACTGACGATCGCTCTAATTTCTTCTACCAGTTGAGCGGTACTTTCGCTCACGGATTCGAGATCTACGCTTGCAAAGGTCGGTGACCAACCAATTCCGTTACTCTGTTCAAGAGTCAATCCTATCCATTCTCCACCAGTAGATAAACCGACGAACATAGGAATCCCTAAAGTGCCAAACCAACCCCCCTCAATTGGAAATCCCTCTTTTAATTCTGCTGGGAGTTGAAGCAGGCGATAACCATAGATTTTTAACTCTGATAAATGAGTTTGTAGCAGGGAGAGTAAGGTTTGGTAATGAGCGATCGCCTCTTCGGTTTGACTGTGGCGCAGGCGATCAAAAAAATAGTCAGATTCAAAAGAAATTAAACCCTGATTATCCACCAGAAAGTTTTCCAGAGACGGACCTTTTTCCTCAACTTCCCAACAGACAACCTCATAGGGTGCGTTGCAAACTCCTCTCCAACAGACCTGACCTTCTATTAGCGCTTTCAATGTAGTAATTAGTTGTTCGTTGTGTGGTTTCATAATCAAATAATTCCTCGTATATGAGAGCAAACCCTAATTAGTAATAGTTAAAGCAGTTTGTAAGCTGATGCGAAACTACGGGGACTACTGAATATCCTCAGCATCAAAGAGTAAAACTGGTTGTTACAACTCCTATCCAATCCTCCTGTTGAGTTTGTCCTAAAGCATAGTGAACTGTACACCATTCACCACTCAAACAAAAATTGAGATTGTAATTCCGCGAATTTAAGAGTTGCGATGCAAAAAATTCTCTCAACTCTAACTCGAAATTTCTCTCAGTTTTCAGTTCTTCTAAACCCTCTTTTTGTTCTGTTAATTCTTGTTGTTTTTCTTCAAGTTCTTCCGTCGCACTGTCTCCTTGTTGCTTGAGGTTCTCGATTCCTGCTTCGAGTTCCGCTATTGTTTGATAATATTCCTCTATTTCCGTACCGTAATCATCGCTTACCCGGATAAAATCATTTACTTCAGCGACATCTAGAAATCCCGTCTGTTCCAATAACTTTTGCATGAGTTCCTGGCGAGTAGCTGTAACAACAACTTCCCAATTCGTTTCCATACTCAATTCCTCTCCTGCCTTAGTTTTATGCTCAATTTCACCGACGATCGCTCTAATTTCTTCTACCAGTTGAGCGGTACTTTCGCTCACCGCTTCGAGGTCTGCGATCGCAAAATTCGGTGACAACTCAAATCCGCCACCCTGTTTAAGGGTCAATCCTATCCATTCTCCACCACTAGATAAACCGACGAACATAGGAATCCCTAGAGTGCCAAACCAACCCCCTTCAACTGGAAATCCCTCTTTTAATTCTGTAGGAAGTTGAATCAGGCGATAACCATAGATTTTTAACTCTGATAAATGAGTTTGTAGCAGGGAGAGTAAGGTTTGGTAATGAGCGATCGCCTCTTGAGTTTGACTCTGACGTAGGCGATTGAAAAAATACTCAGATTCAAAGGGAATTAAACCCTGATTATCCACCAGAAAGTTTTCCAGAGAGAAAGGACCTTTTTCCTCAACCTCCCAAGAGACAATCTCATAGGGTGCATCGCCAACCAAGCTATAGACTTGACCTTCTATTAGCGCTTTCAATGTAGTAATTAGTTGTTCGTTATGGGGTTTCATAATCAAATAATTCCTCGTTTAATAAGCTTTTTATTAATTAAACCAATTCGATAAATGTTTGCTATAAATACTTTTCGGAGTTATTGCCTATAACCATACTTATAGCATTATTTTTTCATGCCTAGTATTATACTGTAATCCGCCACAACTTGATTGTCCCATCACCACTGCTAGAAGCCAGTAATTTCCCATCCGAACTAAAAACAACAGCAGTTACGGTATTCGTATGGCCTTCTAATCGCTGTATTTCTTGTCCCGATGCTACATCCCACAATCGCACTTTATTATCCCAACCCCCAGAAGCTAATATTCCATCAGAACTAAACGCAACAGTTTCTACTCTAATATCGCATTCTAATCGCCGTATTTTTTGTCCCGATACCACATCCCACAACCACAATTTATTATCCGAAAACCCAAAAGAAGAAGAAGCCAGCAATTTTCCATCAGGAGAAAAAGCAATGCTATTAATCTCTGAATCTCCTTCTAGTTGCTGTAATTGTTGCCACGAGTTCGTATCCCACAACCAAATATTCCAGCGTGAATTTCCACAAGCTAGTAACTTTCCATCAGGAGAAAAAGCAATGCTACCCGTGCGATACCCTATATCATGTTCTAACAATACTTCCATTTTTTTCCTTGATTCCATATCCCATAACTCTACTTCATTACTCCACCGAGATGCCAACGCCAGGATCTTTCCATCTGGACTAAAAGCCAAGCTACCTGCTTGGGAACAACCTCCTTCTAGTTGCTGGATTTCTTGCCCCGACTCTACATCCCACAATATTACCTTATCAGTCCATAATGCAGCAGAAACTATCAAGCGATCGTCTGGACTGAGAGACACTCTTATTTCCTTACCAGAATGCCTTTCCAGTCGTCGTAATTCTTGCCCGGATGCCACATCCCACAACCGCACTATCGGATCGTAAGAACTTCCAGAAACAATGAATTTTCCATCTGAACTGATAGCTATGTTTGTGACTGCATTACTCCCCTCCAGTCGCTGTAATTCTGCTCCCGATGACACATCCCACAACTGCACTTTACCATTCTCGCTGCCAGAGATAAGTTTTTGATTGTCTGGAGTAAAAGCAACGCAAGTCACTACACCAGAATCTCCTTCTAGTTTCCGTAATTCTTTCCCCGATTCTACATCCCACAACGTTATCCGTTCATTAAAATTATTACCAGCACAGGCAAGAATTTGAGCATCCCAACTAAAAGCAACTCTATGTATGACATCCTTAGTTTCCATTTGCAGTATTTGTTGTTCTGATGTCATCTCCCACACTAGATCGTCAGAGACAAGCAAGTTTCCATCTGGATTAAATCCCAAGCTCTTTATATCGCGCAAAATCCCATTTTCTAGTTGCTGTAATAATTGCCCCGATGGCACCTCCCATAAATTTACTATCCAATCTTTACCCCCAGAAGCAAGACGTTTCCCATCCGGACTAAATGTCAAGCTGTTTACCTGCTCAAAATGTCCTTTAAGTTGCCGTATTTCTTGTCCCGATTCTAAATCCCACAACCGAATTATATTTTCTTTCTCGGCAACAGAAGCTAGGAGTTTACTATGAGGATCTGGACTCATAGCAATACTTAATACGTTGCCATAATTGCCTTCTAGTCGTCGCAATAATTGTCCTGTTGCCAAATCCCACAAATAGATATACTGATTCCAACTCAATGCTAATAAAGTCCCATCAGAATTAAGAACGCCACCGGTAGCAGGATTATCTATCTCCCATAAGATTTCGTTATTGATAGAGTTCCATAGGGCAGCACCGCTACTCGAATAGACTACTACTAATTCATCAGTCAAAGGAATAACATTGTTAATCCTACCACGTCCCAGTCGTTTTTCCATCCCTTGTTCTGTAAGGTAAGGTAAAATAAATTGACCCCTTAGAGTTATGGCATTGTTCGTTCCTTCTGAGGGTAATGACTGTCTAGTGACCACGGTTTTTCTCCTGTAAGTTTTGGGTGATTTCTTCTGTTTTACAGCGGTTTTCATTTTGGTAGACTACAGTAGGGGCGATTTTATTTGCTGTGGAATGCTCCACAAACGCGAATTGCCCCTACTAAATATGGTGATTCTAGGTAAGTCGTTTATATTTGAGCCTATTTTCTGCTTCTGTTTTGTCTAAGTACCACTATTACCTCGGCGGTAAATTTTGAAAAATTCCCCTACCTCCACCTCCAGTTATCGGGTTAGGTGAGACAGGAGCAGGGCTAACACTAGGTCGATCGCCTCCCCCCATTCCACTACGACTATTAGACAGTCCGCGACTAGGGTCAGCAAATTCCGAGGGTGATACATTAGGAGACATAGTAAAATCAGAACCAGGTACAGTTCCTCCACCCATTGGATCGCCTGTGCCACCAAGAGCATCATTTAAAAAAGTATTAGAAAAGCCACTGAAGGCATTATCAGCATTTAATTTTCTTTCTTCCTCAAAAAAAGGTACTTTAATTTTCCTTTCAGCAGGTTTACTATAATCTTCTTCTTGAGCATTAGCAGTAGATATTAAGTTAAGGAAGAAGAAAGAAGGAAGAAGGAAGAATAAAGGCAGGACTAGAATTTTTAAAAGAGATAGACGGATGATTAATTTTAGTTGTTCTAAATTTTCTTTTTGTCGGTAATTTTTTTCTACCATAATTAACTCCTAAAAACGGTTTTTAGTTGGACTTCAGCGCCTCAAATATATTTATTCATAAATAATGGGGCTGAGAGCTATACTACGAGCCTTTTTATTTATACCCTAGTAGCGCGTCTAGATTAAAAATGTGGATAAGTTTTTCCCTTGGTTAAGACCTCTCCCCCAACCCCTTCACTGGTAGGGAAGGGGGTTGGGGGGTTAGGTTTTTTCCCCTGGATGCCCTACTTGTAGCAGGTCTAGGTTGATTTTGTGGGTAAATTTGAAAATATTAAGACCTCTCCCCCAAAGGAGAGGGGGGAATCTTCTCGCCCTTCCCTACAAGGGAAGGGGGTTGGGGGGTTAGGTTTTATCCAAAACTTTAGCTTAGACAAGCTAATAGTTTTTATCATTTAAAAACGAAAAGTTGTCCGTAAAACTCCTATTACAATTGTTTCATTATCTTCATTATGTTCTGGATTTGTTACTACAAAAAATCCAGGAGTAATTGTAATATTATCGTTCAATTTATATCTGTAAAAAGTTTCAATGTGATAAGAGGTATCCTCATCTTCTTGAACACCATTATCTCCATCTACTAATTTTAAAGGTTTGCCAAATAATACGGCAAATAAATCTCCTTCCCGACCAAAAGGGTCAGACATCCCGACAGAAAATAAATAAGTATTAGAAGTGGCATGAGCATCAGAATTAATATAATTTGTAAATACCCATCCTCCCCAAGCAGCTAGAGTTATTTTTTGCCAAACTCGCCATTGCACTGTACCACCGACGGCATTAATATTGGCAGGTTGTTGCAAACCTCCAGAAGTATCAGCATTTAAACTACCCGTAAAGGTATCTAGGAAACCATTTTCTGAATAAGCATTTATATAGGTAACGCCAGTTAAAACATTATCAAAAGGTACTGTTAAAAATTGGACTCCTGTAGCACTGTGACCCGCATCAGTAATACCACCTTGTCCAGTAGGGCCATTACCAGGGTTTTCGCTATCCCGTGTACCGTAGGCAACTTGTAAACGTACTTTGTCGGTAAGCAACCAGTCAAAACCTAAACCGGAGTCTAGTCTACCTATCTTAAATAGGGGACTGGAGTCGGTAAACCGAGAAATGGAACCGCGACCCGCATCAAAATAGGGGGAGTTCGCTGTCAGGACACTATTTAAGCTGAAGTTGACTGGTCGGAAGGTAAAGACTACGCGATCGTTAAAAGCTGGAAAACGATATTCTAACTTGAATATTTGAAAGACATCCTCAGCAATTATTTGTCCATTCTCATCTTTTTCTGTTGTATCTGTTTGGTAAGAGAGGATAGCCATATCTGTATTAAATGACTGCTGACCTGCAAAACTGAAATCTCTAAAGTTTGCCGAACCTAACTCTACTCGCAAGCGGTCTTTACCTGTAAAAGTTGTGGCGGTTTGCAGTCGTACTAGATAATTAAAGATTGTATTTTCGTCCCCGCCTCCACGTCCACGAGCATTTTCTACATCCTCTCCACCAAAACCGTTGGCTAAACCAAATATTACTTCTCCACCAAATATAGTAGTTGTAGCATTAAATCTATTGACTTCTAGTTCAGCAGTTCGAGCTTCTAGAGCATCCATTCTTCCACGGAGCGCTGCTAATTCTGGGGCAAATTCTTCGACTAGACGTTGAACTTTGGCCATATCATCGCGAGTGGCTAAATCTGTTGTAGATATTTCAATTAGTTCTGTCATTCTGTCCAAACAAGCATTTAACCCCGCTGCAAATTCCAGGCGGTTCATGGCACGGTTGCCTCGGTAAGTACCATCTGGATATCCTGCTATACAGCCATAACGTTCTACTAATGATTGTAATGCTTGAAATGCCCAGTCTGTGGGTTGGATATCTGAAAGTTGGGATACGGAGTTTACTTGGTCTAGTACCGAGAGGTCGTCGTATTCATCTAATGCTTGTGCTAGTTCTAGGGGTTTTTCTTGAACTTTTGTAAAGACCGATTTGGGGTGAGTTAGTCCCTGTGATATTGGCGGTGATAGTAGATGGGGAAGGGATTTATATTGTGGCTCAAGTTCTGTAGATTTTATCTGTGTTAATCCGGTTGCGGATTTTGCCAATGTTACAGGAATTGATAAAATAAATACTGAAGTTAAAGTTAATAAAAGTTTACTATTCACTTGATTATTCCTCACATTACCAGTATATTTACTTGAATTTTGTACCGCTTGCTTATACTTAAGAGGTCAATATATAATAGGTTAAGATGGTAGTATAAGCAATTTCTCGTAGTTAGTTCTACAGAGAAAATTTGGGAAATCTGTGTATTTGCCAAAAGACTATCAAACAAAAAAGTTCCTTTTAGCTAATCCTCTTTTTATTAAAGAAGAGGTAATTATTAATTATTAATTGTTAATTATTAATTATTGAAGGAGGTATCGATATATGAGTTATTGGATTAAATGTCTAGGGGTTATTACTACTGCCTTAGTTTTGAGTTTCCCCACTATTGAAGAGTTACCTCAAGGAGGAAAATTAAAAAATTCTCCTGCGTTTGCACAGGATATTTCTTATAGCCAATCTAACAGTCAATCTAAAATCGAAATCGATAGGTTATTGAAAGAGGGGGCAGCATATTATCAAGACTGGGAATTTGAAAAAGCATTAGAAAAGTTTCAGCAAGTATTAAAACTTCGCCGAGAAATGGGCAACTTAGAAGCAGAAGCTCGCGCACTTTTCTATGTAGGAGCAACTTATAATAAGTTACAAGAAGGTGAAACAGCTGATGATTATTATTGGGAAGTTATGGGAGTAGCTGAAGAAGCAAGGAGTCAACAGGAGTTTGAAAAGATTAGTAAATATTTATGTAAGAATCAAGAGGGAAGACAATACCTACAAAGACAGAAATTCTTCTACAATCAAAAGTTAAATATTCATACCTATTGCCAAGGAATTCCATGGGAAGGAGACTCTGGTAGTGTAACTCTTTTAATGGATGAAGATGAAAAAGAAGAATAATTCTATTTCAGAAAAAATAGTTTTAATTGTAGGTTTGGTTGAGGAAACTTTAGCACAGCGACTTTGTTGAGTTTCACTATCGTTCTAGCAAAAAAAGAGGTTCAAATCTTCCCCTTTTAAGGGTATGAAAAAATAAAAGTTGATTATTTCAAGCCTCTAGGTTTCCTAGGTCATGCTGCACAAAAAGCTAGAGGTTACTGAGAACTGAGAACTGAAATTACCTGACCTAAATTAGTGCTAAAAGAATTTTTTTTTCTTTTTTATCGATAAAAAAACTTTATACGTTGATTTTTCGGTAAGCTTTAGCATATAGTATTTTCAAATGAGATGTAAATCTAGATTGAGTCTTTTCCTAGTCAAAAAATTCTGTCTTGAGTATCTATTAAACCTTGTGTAAAGCTACTATTCTATTTAATGC